>JAKSBV010000413.1 GCA_022360955.1 Bacillota bacterium | reverse complement strand
ATTTGATTAAAGATATACAAAGCGAGATTGAGGAGAATGCTTCTATCATGGATAACGTAAAAGGCGTTGTGGATGATCAGGTAAAGGCAGTAAAAGATACGGACAAAGCACTGGGAGATATTGGGTCGGCCAGTGAGGAAATTGTTAGACAAATAGAAGATATTGCAACGTCTATTCAGCATATGCAGAAGAATTCAAAAGAAATTGTGGATGTCATCAACGATATTTCCGCAGTGTCGGAACAGTCTGCCGCCGCGGCCGAAGAAGTGGCCGCTTCTACGGAAGAACAGATTGCTTCTGTTGAAGAAATCAGCAATTCGGTGGATATGCTGAATAATATGGTAGAAGATTTGAAAGCAATGACCAGCGAGTTTAAATTAAGATCCGATAACGACAGCTTTTTATGCAGCCTTAACAAATAGCGTGTCGAGGGGACGGCTCCGGTGATACGGTTCAGCGAAACCGTGTCACCGGAGCCGTCCCTTTTTGGCATGATGCTTCTTTGTCTCTTTTTTGCTTTTTCCATAATACATACTTCAACCCTAAGCTTATTAAATCGGCCATTTCCATGACAAGCCCCAGACGCGTATTTTGAAGCACCAAAAAATCCATAAAGCCGCTGAAATTCACGATACCTGTAATCGAAACATCACCGACTTCAGGCAGATTTTTGTTTGTACAAGCGCCCGGTTTAAGGGAACCTTTCGATATAGTGACATAACCGACATGATCCATTTTTCCCAGACAGGCATCTACGGCGATTATAAAGGGGGCCCTATGTACCTTTCGAATGTGCCCTAAAGTTTTTTCAAGATTTTTAGCATGTACCGGCTCACGAAGAGAACCGTATATGGTGATATGATTATGTTTAAGGGTATTGAGTTTTTGTCCTACTAACGGGCCAAGGCTATCTCCCGTTGAGCGGTCGCTTCCGATACATATGATAACGATATCATGATAAGGGGGATGAAAATCGTTATTTAGTTGTTTTTCCAGAGCCGAAGTAAATTGGTAAAAAGCATTTTTTTGAGCACTGTTAACATATATGGTGCTTTGTTCCGCATTTATCATTTGACCGTTCCTCCAAAAATAGGTTATTACATTATATTTATTTTCACCCTATTGCATGAATTTATTCCGGATTTTCTCTGAAAATTTTGTTTGAAGCGATAGGTTTCAATATGATATAATTCATAAAGAAGCGGAATAAAGGTAAGGTATTGTGATATCTATAAGGGGGGAGATGCCGGGTGAAAGGGCTTAACGAACTGGATATTTTAAAAGTTGCGATAGCTATTGAAGAAGAAGGGGCTCAATTTTACGGTGAAATGTATGAAAAAGAGGACAATAATACGGAAAAGAAGCACATCTTCTATAGTTTAATGCAAGAAGAAAAAAATCATGCTGCAATTTTTCAAAATCTATATAAAGAAGCGGTACTTAAAAGGGAAAAAGAAGCAAACCACACGTTGTTTCAAGAGCATGTCCCCGAGCTAGTTCAAACATTTGTAGACTATTTCGCTTTTTCTGAAAAAAATACTTTTTCAGAAAAGAGTCAAAGTTTTAAAGACATTATCAATGAAGCCGTTGATCAAGAATACAGAAGCCTTGAGTTCTATTTTAAACTGATGCAGTGTGCAAAAACCCAGGAGATCAAAGATATGTTGCATACTATTATCCGAGAAGAGGAGCAGCATGTGGTCAAATTGAAGGAAATGATTTATTTTAAAAAAACAAATATCTCCATCGAAGAGCATATTCATTTTGTGGAGAACATGCTGGACAGTATGAAGGATTGGGTTAGAGTCATAGATCTTGAAGATAATATTATATACGCCAATAGACCCATGAAAGAAGCGTTAGGGTATTATGTGATCGGACGCAAATGTTTTGAAGTAATCGGCAGGAGTGAGCCTTGTGATAACTGTGTCTCCAGACAATGTGTAGATGAGTATGGTGCTGTGCATAAGGAAGAACAAATTAACGGCGGTGTTTATTCCGTTATGAGTTCACCTTTAAGGGCCTTAAACGGTGAAGTAGATGCAGTTATCGAGGTGCTAAGGGATGTAACCGAGGCGAAAACCATGGAAGCGGAGATCAAAGCCCGTAACGACAAATTGAACCATGATCTGCAAATTGCAAGAAAAATGCAGTATAGCTTGCTCCCTAAAACGTTTAATAATGATAAAGCGGCATTGGCCTATGCCTATATTCCGTCGGAAATGATAGGCGGCGATTTTTTCGATGCTTTCTACATTGACCCATCCCATATCGGTATTTATATTGCAGATGTTTCCGGTCATGGCGTACCGGCCTCCATGCTTACTATGTTTTTAAGGCAGAGCATCAATAAAGATGAATTATCCCCCGCCCAAGTATTAAAGAAACTATACCGTAAATATAGCGACACGCATTTTGGGGAAGAAATATATATTACCATGTTTTATGCCGTTATTGATGTGGAGAACCATAGGATCACTTATGCCAATGCGGGGCATCATACGATCCCTATGGTATTTAATCAAGATAATGAAGAAGCAACTTATTTAAACGCGAGCGGTATCCCTATCAGCAATTGGATGCAGGAAACCGAGTACGAGAACAATGTCAGGGCACTAAAAGCCGGTGACAGGCTTTTGTTTTTGACGGATGGGGTGACGGAAGTAAGCAATGTTTCCGGTGAACAATATGGCGATGAGAGATTGAAGGATTTTGTGCTGAGAAATAAAGAGAAGCCGATAAAGGATTTAAAAGATCTGCTATTGAAAGATTTACGCGTTTTCCAAGAGGCAAGTGAATCTAAACAGGATGCGTTTGCAGATGATGTCACGGCATTATTCTTAGAAATAAAATAGTCGTTAAAGAGATACTCAAAATGCAGATGCTCCGCTGTTGTTTTGTGAACATAAAAAGATAAAATTTAGGACTTGCATTTATGGTAAACTTCTGCTATAATATTTAGAATTCTTTTGACAAAAATAGTATGATGTGTTATAATATATGGTATGGTCACAAAACAAAAGAGGTGAAGAGATGATTCAAAAGAATGACTTGTTTAAAATAAAAAAGGATTTGGAAAGCAATATTGGTCAAAAAGTCCAGTTAAAAGCCAAAAAGGGCCGTAAAAAATCCGTTATTCGAGAAGGTATTATTGAAAGTACGTATCCCAGCATATTTGTAGTCAAGATCGAAAACGAACAGGAAACGGAACGCCGTGTATCCTACAGCTATACGGATATACTTACAAAAACGGTAGAATTGGTGGTTTATTCTGAAAATCAAGGTTTTCAGTTTACCAGTTAGAAAAGACGATAAGCGTAAAGCTTATCGTTTTTTTAAACGCATTTTTGTCATAATATGATCCTGTCCTTAATATATATTATTTAGAGCAAGGCGTATGATCAAGATAACGAACTTTACACCTAACTGCATTTGAACAAGGGCTTTTTAAAAACACATTACTCATGTTGCTTACGTCCAATAAGAGCACACAGTCTATTTTTTGAGATGCCTTCCGACATAGTTATGGAGTGGATAGTACCCAAAACAACGATGGTTTTGTGTTTTTGTTCAAACTATATATTCGGTTTTAAAGTTCGATATCCATATATTGTGAGTCAATAAATATACGGCGAGGATTTGACAGAGCGGCTCAATTCTAATCTTAATGTAGGGGGAGGATATATATTATGGGTTTGGAACTTTCTAAGGAACTTATAAAGATAAATGAGTTAGTGGGAGAAGATTTTTCTCAAACATTAGTTGAAGGAGATATCATTGTTCCGGATGTTAAGCCGGATATTGCAAGAATTCTCCAGGTGGACGGCATTGCAACAATAACAGATAAACAAGTACAGCAGGATAGAGTAGTCGTGAATGGGGTCGTGAATTTTAAGATTTTATATGTGCCCGATGATGCTTCGGAGACTATCAAAAGTATTTGCACCAATTCCAATTTTTCAAATACCATAGAAATCAATAGTACGGATTCCAATATGCAGGCACAAGTAGATAGTGATGTAGAGCATATTGAATTCGATATGATTAACAGCAGAAAGCTTAATATAAAAGCCGTAGTAGGCATGAACTGCAAAGTGATTAATACGCCGAGCATGGATTTTGTTACGGATATTGCCGGAGAAGAGGTCCAGGTCTTAAAGAAAACTATCAAAGCATATAATATTGTGGCCCGGAATGAGTCGGAATTTATTATTAAAGAAGAACTTGAAATTCCTACCGGCAAACCTTCTGTAAAAGATTTGCTAAAAGTAGACGTAAAGATTACCGATAAGGATGTAAAGGTTATTCATAATAAGATTATCGTAAAAGGTGAACTGAATGTGTGTTCGCTATATGTCGGAGAAACGGAAGAAAATGCTATCCAATTTATGGAGCATGAAGTACTATTCACAGAGATATTGGATTTAGACGGGGTAACGGAAAGCATGCATTGTGAAGTAGACTACAATCTTCAGGACGTCTATTTTCAACTAAAAGAAGACAGTGACGGAGATGTGCGCATTTTAAATATAGAAAATACGTTAAGTGTAAGCGCGAGTGCGAGCGAAAAGGTATCGGTAGATGTGGTAGTAGACACCTATAGTCCCGAAAGTTTTGTAAAGGTCGAAAAAAATACCTATAACATTGACGAAATTGTGGCAGACAATAAAACACAGACCACGATCAAGGAAGTATTAAGTATGCCGGCAGATATTCCTGAGATTGTTCAGGTATATAATGTCATTACAAAGCCCTATATTACCGAAACAAAAGTGGAAGTTGACAGGATTATCGTGGAAGGAATGATCGATACCTATATTCTTTACTTGTCTGAGAGTGAAGAAAGTCCGGTATACAGCTATAAACAAGAGGTACCGTTTGTGCATAATATCGACGTAAAGGGTGCTGTGCCGGAGATGGCCTGTGATGTAAAGGTAGAAGTTGATCATGCTAACTATAGTTTAAATGCAGCTTCGGAAGTGGAGATAAGATATATTATAGGGGTATTGTCCAGAGTCATTAAGACGACGCAAGTGGAATTGGTTACGAAGGCGGATGTAGAAGCTGCGGATATTGCCAATGTAAGGTCCGTTCCGAGTATTGTCATGTATTTTGTGCAAAAAGGAGATACCCTTTGGGAAATTGCTAAGAAATATTATACCACGGTACAGGAAATCGCCAATACAAATAATCTGGACGAAACCCATGGATTATCTCCCGGACAGCAATTGTTGATTCCCAAAAGAAAGAGGAAATGTAGTTAGTGAGGAGTTAGGAGCGGGGAGAGGGGCGTAAAATCCTCAAAACAAAAAATCTTCGATTTTCCGGATGTAATCCAAAAAAATCGAAGATTTTTTATGCCCTTCCCACCTCACCCCTCCCCTATATATATAAAAAATAATTGCAAGTATACAGTATTTTTTATATAATATACTACAGATGAGGCGGTGAAAAAATGAATAAAATGGAAATAAAAGCCAGGGCTAAAATAAATCTTACATTGGATGTCCTCAGCAAAAGACCGGATGGATATCATAATGTTAAAATGATTATGCAAACAATAGACCTTTATGATACGGTATATGTACGAAAAGGCGGAAGTGGCATACACGTAAGGACCAATTTGCCCTATTTGCCTGTAGATGATAAGAATATTGCTTTTAAGGCCGCGCGGCTTTTTCTTGATACAATGGGTATTGTAAAGGACGGTGTAGAAATAAATATTCAAAAAAAGATTCCCGTAGCAGCCGGGCTTGCAGGCGGGAGTACGGATGCTGCAGCTGTTTTAATAGCCATGAATAAAATGTTTAATGCGGGATTACATACCGAACAGCTTATGAAGATGGGAAGGCAATTAGGGGCGGATGTGCCCTATTGTATTATGGGAGGTACCGCGCTGGCAGAAGGGGTAGGCGACATCCTTACACTGCTGCCGGCTATGCCGACCACTATCGTGGTTTTAGCTAAGCCGCCTATAAGCGTTTCGACGGAGCATATATACAGTCGTTTGAATGTGGACCACATTGTTGCGCACCCGGATACGGAGGGCGCTATTAATGCAATATACAATCAAGATATTGTTGGTATCACGCGTAGAATGCATAATGTGTTGGAAGCGGTAACGGTAAAGGAACACAGAATTATCAACAGGATTAAAAACATTATGCTGGGCAGTGGCGCGCTTGGTGCTATCATGAGCGGAAGCGGACCAACGGTGTTCGGGATTTTTGAACATGAAGTGAGCGCACAAAAAGCGGTAAATAAATTAAGAATGATTGTCAAGGATATTTTTGTAGTGAATACTTATAATAGTAATTATGGGGAGAGGTAAAAAGAAATGGCTGGAAAATTATCCAAAATAAATCTCAACAACTATAAACCATTGAGAGAGGTCATATTTGATTCTTTAAGACAGGCAATTATTATGGGCGAACTGAAGCCTGGGGAAAGGTTAATGGAAATTCAGTTTGCGGAAAAGATGGGGGTTAGCAGGACGCCGGTCCGAGAAGCGATAAGAAAGCTGGAATTAGAGGGGCTGGTTGTGATGATTCCCCGTAAAGGTGCGCATGTTGCAGAGCTTTCGGTAAAAGATATTATTGACGTGCTTGAAATTCGAAGCTCTTTGGACGGTTTGGCGACAAGGCTGGCTGCCCAAAGAATCAATAAAGACGAATTAAAAGAATTAAAAAACCTTGTGGACCAGTTTGCGCAATATATGGAAAAGAACAATGTACAAGGATTAATCAAAAAAGATGTAGAGTTTCATGATCTGATTTATAAAGCTTCGAGGAATGATAAGCTTATGCAAATTGCTACAAATTTAAAAGACCAGGTACATCGTTTTAGAGTGGTATATCTTAAAGATTACAGCAGTCCGAAAGAACTTGTAAAGGAGCATCAGGATATTTACAAAGCGATTGAGCGCAATGACGGAGATATTGCAGAAACTTTAGCCACCATTCACATCAGAAATCAACAGGACACGATGATTACATTTTATTCTTCTAAAAAATAAGTGTAGCGGTTCATTGGCGCTGAGCAGGGGGAGTCAAGTGTGCAGTTGACGGTTTAAAGATAGCGAACTGCAATCCGGCAATATATTTGAGCAAACGACGATGGTTCTATGCTTTTTGTTCAAATATAAATTGGGTTTCAACGTTCGGTATCCATAATAATAAGTTTTGCAAAGCAAAATTTATTAGGGGGGAAAGTAATTGGTAAATGTACTTATTCTTGCCGGTGAAGATCATAGGAACAATAGGCTGGGTGCTGCCGTAAAAGCACTTGTTGATATTAATGGAAAGCCAATGGTGCAATATATCGTAGAAGTTTTAAAAGAATGTGACCTCATAGATCAAATAGGTGTTATCGGACCCTATCGTGAACTTTACGATTTATTAAATGGTCATGTGGATCACATTATAGAAGGAAACGGCACAATTGTGGATAATATCATGAAAGGCATCAATTATCTGGGAGAACATAAGAGTTTACTAATTTGCACCAGTGATATTCCCATGTTAAACGCAGAAGCGGTTCGGGATTTTGTTATAAAATCTCAAAATACACAGGCGCAGCTATGCTATCCGATTGTAGAGCAGGGTGTTAATGAAAAAAGGTTTCCGGGAATAGAGCGAACCTATGTTACGATGCTGGACGGCATCTTTACAGGAGGCAATATCTTCTATATTTTTCCCGGTATCGCCAAAAAGTGCAGCAGCAAAGCGGAACAATTGATTGCCTATAGGAAAAATGCGTTTAAAATGGCAAAAGTACTTGGGTGGAAAACACTCACATTATTCCTGTCTAAAAAACTAACAATTGCCCAAGCCGAAAAGAAATTTTCGGAAATTTTCGGTATAACTGCAAAGGCCATTGTAAGTGACTACCCCGAACTGGCAAATGATGTTGATAAGCCGTCGGATTTGGAATACATGAGAAAGCAATTAGGAATGAATGATTTTATTTGAATCAAAGAACAATGATGCTGTGTTTTTTGTTCGGATAAAAACATGATTTTACAATACACTATTCCTATAAGCTACGAAAGATATACCACTAACACATGTATAAATTCCCTTATTTATGTTAATACTTAGATTATAAGTCAATGACAAGAATAGGGGGATTTTTTTGATGAAAAAAGTAATATTAGCAGTATTGCTAGGACTCATATTAACGATTTATGTCAGCCATTTTTCGGAAAGTGTACAGGCAGATTTGGCCCATAACCTTGTGCGCTTTCATGTAATAGCCAATAGTGATTCGGCGGAAGACCAGGCACTGAAATTGAGGGTTCGAAATCGCGTTATTCATGACACAGAACACCTTTTTGATGCAAGTGAAAATATAGGTCAAACAAAAGTGATCATTGAAAAGAATATACCTCGTATTGAGACAATTGCAAAAGATGAACTTAAAAAGTGGGGCAGGGAAGATCAAGTAAAGGTATCTTTAGGAACCTACCCTTTTCCCACCAAGCAGTACGGTGATGTAATCCTTCCTGCCGGTCATTATCAAGCATTACAGGTAGTCATTGGAGAAGGAAGAGGCGCCAATTGGTGGTGTGTGCTCTTTCCGCCGCTGTGTTTTGTGGATGCCACCCAGGGCGTGCTGCCTGAAAGCTCCAAACAGCACTTAAAGAGTATACTCACTGAAGAAGAATACGAAATGATTACGACCGCAAATACGGAAGGAGAGATTCCGGTTGTCATCAAGTTCAAGCTTGTTGAATGGTGGCAGAATTCTAAAATAAAAGTTCAAACCGCATTTAACGGCATGGACAAAGCATCCGAAAACTAGGGTGCTTTTTTTATGGGCCAATTGATTATTTTTGTCTGATGCAATATAATGATATCTGGGGTTTTGTGTTCCGAGTTCGAGAATAGAAACGATACGGCTTTATAGATACCCAACTTTAAAATGGCATTTATATTTACACAAAAAACGCAGAATCATCGTTGTTTGTGTAAATAGTATTTTAAGGTTTAAAGTTGGTTATCTTTAATCGTATTCACTCTCTCCTAACTCCGAACCCCAAACTCCGAACTGGATTATAAGGAGCGAAATGAATGAGACGGATTGATCAGACGAAAACACCGCTTTTTGATGCGGTAAAAGATTATGTAGATCATCATGTTATTCCTTTTCATGTGCCCGGGCATAAACAGGGCAAAGGCATGGAGGAGTTTAGAGAATATGTGGGACATAAAGTGCTGGAAATGGATGTAAACGGTATGGAAGATCTGGACAATGCCTGTAATCCTATCAGTGTTATACTGGAATCTGAAAAGCTTTGTGCCCAGGCCTTTGGTGCACAAAATGCTTATTTTTTAGTAAATGGTACTACCGCAGGCGTACAGGCTATGATACTAAGTACCTGCGAACCCGGTGACGAAATTATTATGCCTAGGAATGCGCATAAGTCTACCATTGGCGGCCTGATATTGAGTGGTGCGGTGCCGGTTTACATGCAGCCGGAAATTAACGAAGAGCTGGGAATCGCAATGGGTATTACCGAACAGGCCGCGAAAAAAGCCATAAAAGATCACCCTTATGCCAAAGCGGTATTTGTTATAAATCCTACCTATTATGGTGCGGCAAGTGATTTGAAATCCATTGTCAGAAGTGCACATAGGCATCATATGGCTGTCCTGGCAGACGAAGCCCATGGTGCGCATATGTGTTTTTATGATGACTTTCCCCTGACAGCGATGGAAGTGGGCGCCGACATGAGTGCGGTGAGCTTGCATAAAACTGCGGGTTCAATGACACAAAGTGCCGTGTTGTTAACCCGCGGGAATATTGTGTCGCCTGAAGTTGTGAAGCAAGTGATTAATCTGACGTACACAACGAGTGCCTCTTATGTATTGATGTGTTCGATCGATATGGCAAGAAAACGTATGGCGCTGCAGGGAGCAGAGTTGTTGGAGCGTACGTTGGCATTGGTACAATGGGCGAGGGCGGAAATCAATAAAATTGACGGCTTATATGCTTTTGGTAAAGAGCTGGTCGGGACGCCCGGCTGTTATGATTTTGACGAAACAAAGCTGGGCATTAATGTCGTGCAGTTGGGTTATACCGGCTATGAAATGGAGAAAAAGCTAAGGGCTGAGTACAATATTCAGATCGAGTTGTCCGACTTATATAATATCCTGGCCATTGTCAGTATAGGGGATACGAAAGAGGATCTCCAAGCATTGATTAACGCCCTGAAAGATATTGCAAACAAAACGGAAGTAAAACAGGTCAAAAGAACGATAGATATACCCTATAAGCCTATGCTGATTGTAAGTCCCAGGGATGCATTTTACAGTCACAAAAAAACGGTCCGAATAGAAAATGCGGCGGGAGAGATTTCGGCAGAGATGATTATGGCCTATCCTCCCGGTATTCCGGTGATTTGTCCGGGAGAAAAGATTACAAAGGATATTATTGATTATGTAAAAATGCTGAAGGAAGAACATTGCCAATTACAGGGAACCGCAGATCCGTATGTTAATCATGTCAGGGTGCTGGGATCGGAGTAATAGGTTCATATAAATACAGCTATATTTTCCAACTTTGCAGCGTGATATCTATATAGACAACGCACACCGGAATTAGAAATATAATTGTATGGAGGCAACATTATGGAGAATCTTAGAGATTGTTTATGCAGCAGAGGGGATAAGCATCAATTGTTTGAGCGATAGCGAGTTTTGATGCGACCCGAAGCAAGTAATACAAGCTCTTAGATTCGGAATACCAGTTAACGGAGTACTATTATATTTCTAACTTTACAGCCCGATATCCTATCATAAACTTAGAGATTCCGAATCCCTCTGAGTTTATTTTTTTTGCGCCCAAATCCAAACGTCCGCATATTTTTCTTAAAATAACAAAAAATATGAATGACTTGAAATCTATTGGATTATACGGTTTCGCGCTGTGAACCGTGACCTGTAATAAAGGAGGGATGAAAGAGTGAAGAAATACGCGTACATTGTGCTGATGATTATTGTGGCCGGCATTTGTACAACATTATTATACAATAATGTTCACATGCAGTCGGTCCAAACAACCCAGCCAGAGGATGCCGAAACAATCAATCAGGCTTATGCCCAGGATAATCTCAGACCCAATGATGTGCAATTATTGGCAAGGTGCGTGAACGGAGAAGCAAGAGGAGAGCCTTACATAGGACAGGTCGCCGTAGCGGCAGTGATCTTGAATCGTGTAAAGCACCCATCGTTTCCCAATACACTTGCGGGTGTTATTTACCAGCCCCGGGCCTTTACGGCAGTAATGGACGGACAGATTAATGTGGCAATAGACGAAAATACCACCGTATATAAAGCGTGCAGTGATGCAATGAACGGCTGGGACCCCAGTGGAGGTGCAATATATTATTATAATCCGGCCAAAACGACCAATCAATGGATTTACAGCCGGCCGGTTATCAAAACCATCGGAAAACATAAATTTGCGAAGTAAGGAGACCTGAGTATGTCATTTAAAGATAAATTGTTGGATTTTAAGCGTAGATTGTCAGATAGACGTATGTACAGCATTATACTGGTAGCTGCGGCGGTTATTGCTTCGGCCGGCATATACCAGTATAAGAAGGCGCTGGATTATCAAAATTATCTTAATAATCAGTATAATAGGGCTTTCCACGAAGTGGTGGATTATGTGGAAAATTTAGAAGTATCTCTGGCAAAGGCGATGCTGGTCAATAGTCCGAGACAGATGGATATCTTATCGTCGGAGATATGGAGGCAGGCAGCTTTTGCACAAGCAAACCTCGGACAATTGCCTATTTCCCATGTGCAATTGGATAAAACCTCCAAGTTCTTGACACAGGTAGGGGATTATAGCTACAGTCTTAGCACAAAGACAGCAGACGGACAGCAAATCACCGATAAAGAATCCTCACAGCTTGAGCGATTACACAAATATGCAACCTCGTTAAGTAAAATACTTAACGATATGGAAAATGAGCTGTATGCCGGTGATTTGAAATTTGGCGAAATGAGGAGAGTGGGCCGAACAGGTTTTTCTAGAGCGGCCAAAACGATTTCAACCCAAAGAATGGAAAACATTGAAAAGCAATTCCAAGAATATCCTTCTTTGATTTATGACGGGCCTTTTTCCGACCATGTGGAAAAGATGAAGCCGCGTTTGCTGCAGGGAGGAACAAAGATTTCCAAAGAAAAGGCACGAGAGATAGCAGAAAAATTTTTGGGCAAAGACCGTATAAAGGATTTGGAATATATCGGAGAAGGCAACGGGACCATTCAGACTTACAGATTTGCTGCAAATCCTGCGGGAAGAGCGAACGACGACCGCAAGGATAGGCGCATTACCATTAACATTACCAAAATCGACGGACATGTACTCTGGATGCTGGATAACCGTGATGTAGCAAGAATTAGCCTTAATATGGATCAAGCCAAGCAAAAGGCCCGTGATTTTTTGGAGTCCAGAGGCATAGAAAATATGAAGGAGACTTATCACCTCAAAGAGGCCGGTGTAGCTACCATCAATTATGCCTATGTACAAGATGACGTCATCATGTATCCGGATCTGGTAAAAGTGAAGGTGGCCCTAGACAGCGGCAGCATTGTAGGGTTTGAAAGTAAAGGCTATGTGATGGCCCATAAGGCCCCAAGAGAATTGCCGTCGGTCAAAATAACGGAAGAAGCTGCCAGAGCTCAAATCAATGACAGGCTTAAAGTGGATAGGGGCCGCTTAGCGGTGATCCCCCTTGAATCAAAGAGAGAAGTACTATGTTATGAATTCAAAGGCAGTTTTAATAATAAAAAGTTTCTAATTTATATTAACGTGGAAACAGGCAAAGAAGAAAAAATATTGATGCTGTTGGAAACGCCGGATGGTACGATGACAATGTAGGTAGTTGGGAGTAGGGAGTGAGGAGTGGGGGGAGTGGGTAGTGGGTGGGGTAGAAGAGGTGAGGGTTGGTGGGTGGTGGGTAGTGGATAGTGGGTAGAGTAGAAGAGGTGAGAGTGAAAAATAAATTTTTTCCAACAAAAAATTGTTTGACATAAAACCGGCCTTATGCGCACAAACTAATGATGAACGCTAAGCGATAAGGAGGCTTTATAGTATGAGTAGACAACGGTCTATGATGTCCGATCAATTAAAATATGAAATCGCAAAAGAACTTGGAGTCTATGAGATAGTAAAGACAGAAGGCTGGGGAAGTGTAAGTTCCAGAGACTGCGGAAATATTGTGACAAAAGCGATTGAAAGGGCAGAAAGAAGTATATCGAATCAGAAGTAGGGCCATAAGCTAATAGCGTGATAAAAAGACAGGATTCCTTTCCTGTCTTTTTATTTCTGAAAAAAAAGATTGCACGATGTTATTATAAAGAGTAAAATGTACAATAGAATGGGTAAATGAGGGGGAATCTATAATGAGTCAGAAGCTTACCGTATGTGTATTGTTTGGGGGGCAATCTTCAGAGCATGAGATATCCAGAATATCGGCAACGTCAATAATAAAAAATTTAAATAAAGAAAAATATGATATTGTGATAATTGGTATTACAAAAGCAGGTAAATGGCTTATGTATCGAGGACCGGTAGATAAAATTGCGACAGGGGAATGGGAAAATAACCATGTTGCACCGGCAATGATTGCGCCGGACGCATCGATAAACGGCCTTATTATACTCAATGAAGAAATAGCAACAAAAGCCAAAATTGATGTGGTTTTTCCCGTACTGCACGGATTATTCGGGGAAGATGGTACAATACAAGGATTACTGGAATTGGCACATATTCCGTATGTGGGTCCCGGCGTACTGTCATCGGCGCTATGTATGGACAAAGGCTATGCCAAGGTATTATTTCAACAGACCCGTATTCCCCAGGCAGATTGGTTAATCGTAATGAGCAATGAATTGGAAGATATGGCGCACGCTGTGAAAAAAATAGAAGATCGGTTTTCGTATCCGCTTTTTATAAAACCTTGCAATGCCGGTTCGTCTATGGGGATTACAAAAGCGCATAGCCGGTCGGAAGCGGAAGAGGGATTAAAGCTTGCAGCCGAACAGGACGAAAAAATATTAATCGAAGAATTTATTCCCGGAAGAGAAATTGAGTGTGCGGTGCTGGGAAATGACTGTCCTAATGTTTCGGCATTGGGAGAAATTGTGCCGGGCAGAGAATTCTATGATTATCAAGCAAAATATAAAGATGAGGGCTCCACATTGATCATACCTGCTTCGCTGCCGGAGGATACGGTTAGCAAAATAAAGGAATATACGATTCAAGCTTTTAAAGCACTGGGCTGTAAGGGTCTTGCCCGTGTTGACTTTTTTGTGCATAAGGAAAGCGGAGAGATATATATCAACGAGATTAATACGATGCCCGGGTTTACAAGTATCAGCATGTATCCGAAACTTTGGGAAGAGGCAGGGGTAAGCTATGCCGAATTATTAGATGCGCTAATCAATTTGGCGTTGGAAGGAAATAGATAAAGAGACGGATAAAAAAATTGACAGCAGTTTTGAGTACAGGATCTGCGGAATTCCTTCAAGTAAAGATAACAAACACTGGAACTAGAAATATAATCGTATGAACCTGAGGTCAGAGGGCGGAGGTCTGAATGTGACCAACAGGAGCACAAAGTAATCAGCCAACAATGTGTCATGAACGGTGGGCGATTCATGCTCAGCCCTCAACTACTTTTTAGCCTTAGAATACTAGTTGCTGGAGTACGATTATATTTCAAACTTTACTGTTTATTATCTATATAGAATTTGCCAAACGTCCGACTCCGAACGCCAAACTAAAACAAAAGAGGGAGAAAACATGAATAAAAATGTTATTATTTCTGTGAAAGGCAATCAATATTACAGTACTACTGAAGATAGCATAGAGCTGGTAACAGAAGGAAAATACTATAAAAAAGGGAATAATTATTTTGTAACCTATAAGGAGACGGAAATAACAGGGATGGAAGGTACTACAACAACACTTAAAATTGGTGATGGCAAGGTCACACTGATGAGATTTGGTGAAAATAATTCTCAGCTGGTATTTGAAGAAGGAGAAAAGCATTTATGCTATTACGAGACACCTCACGGATCTTTTACGGTCGGTGTCTTTTCCAACCAGGTCAATATCAATGTTAATGATACCGGCGGAGAATTACAGGTGGACTATCTTCTGGAAATTGACCAGATGAGGGCCGGGAAGAATGATTTTTATATACAAATAAGGGAGGCACAGATAACAGATGACAAATCTAGTGGAAATAGCAAAAAACCAAATTACCCGATTAATTGAGAATGCCATTGATAAAGCGGTTGAAGCCGGTACAATACCGCAGGTACAGGTGGGAGAGCTAACTATTGAAGTGCCCCGGGAAAAACAACACGGAGATTTTGCCGTGAATGCAGCGATGCAAATGGCGAAGCAGGCAAAGAAGCCGCCTCGAATGATCGCAGAAACGCTGATTGCCCATATGCATCTTGAAAATACCTATGTTGAAAAAGTGGAAATAGCCGGACCGGGATTCATCAATTTCCGTTTAAAAAAAGAATGGCTGTATCAGGTAATGGCCGTCGTTGAGCAAGAAGGTGCCGATTACGGCAGGGTGAATATCGGCAGCGGACAAAAAGTTATGGTGGAATTTATAAGTGCCAATCCTACGGGGCCCATGCATATGGGCAACGCACGGGGAGGCGCTTTGGGAGATTGTCTTGCCGGCGTGCTGGATTGGGCGGGATATGACGTAACCCGTGAATTTTACGTCAATGATGCAGGAAACCAAATAGAAAAGTTCGGAAAGTCCCTTGAAGCAAGATACGTACAGATTCTTAAAGGAGAAGATGCCTTTGTATTTCCGGAAGACGGATATCATGGAGAAGATATTGCAGAACGCATGAAAGAATTTATTGCGCTAGAAGGGGATAAGTATCTGGAGGTCGAGTCGGAAGAAAGGAAAAAGGCCTTTGTAGCCTTTGCGCTCGAAAAGAATATTGATAAATTGACCAAGGACCTTGAAGCGTATGGGATTCACTATGACGTTTGGTTCCGGGAAAGTGCCTTGTATGAGAATCATGAGGTGCAGGAGACCGTTGGTTATCTCAAGGAAAAGGGGTATACTTACGAAAAAGAGGATGCATTATGGTTCAAAGCTTCGGCCTTTGGCGCAGAAAAAGACGAAGTACTGGTACGAAATAACGGTATTCCTACATATTTTACAGCGGATATTGCGTACCATCGAAACAAGTTTGTAAAACGGGGCTTTGATAAAGTGATTGATATCTGGGGAGCAGACCACCACGGACATGTGGCCAGAATGAAAGGCGCCATGGAAGCCATCGGATGCGAACCGGACAAATTGGAAATTATCATTATGCAATTGGTCAGATTATTGAGAAACGGTGAAGTGGCCAGGATGTCCAAGAGAACGGGAAAAGCGGTAACGTTAAGTGACCTTTTGGAGGAGACGGGTAAAGATGCCGCAAGATTTTTCTTCAATATGCGGCAAGCCGGTACGCATTTGGACTTTGACCTTGACCTTGCTGTTTCCCAATCCGATGAGAATCCCGTGTTCTATGTGCAATATGCCTATGCAAGGATTTGCAGCATTATCAGATTGTTGCAAGAAGAAGGCATTCACGTACAGGAGGCGCAAAATCTCAACCTTTCCCGGTTAACGCAGGAAGAGGAAATAGCATTGTTGAAGAAATTGGCCCAGTTTCCCGAAGAGATCCGGAATGCGGCGCTAACCATGGAACCCAGCAAAATTACAAGATATGTGATAGACGTGGCGGCAGCCTTCCATTCTTTCTATAATGCCTGCAGGGTCAAAGTAGAGGATGAGGAGTTGATGGCGGCACGCTTGAAGCTCGTCGACAGCGTAAAAACCGTTATCGGCAATGCCATGGGCATACTGGGTGTATCAACACCGGAGAAAATGTAGGGTATCCAATAACTGATATGACAAGGCTGAAAAATAGTTGAAAGCTGAGGGTGAGAATAAAATGCTAACAGGATCTAAAACAAATGATGATGTACTCTTTACTTTAGAATCATTTATAGATCCCCAAAAACCTAATTATTCATTATTAATTATTCATTGCCCCTCTCACCCTTTCCATAATATGCTTCAACTGAATTATCTTGTTAACTGAAATATATAAAAACCCGATACAAATTATGTATGGGGTTTTATATATTTCGCCATAATATTAAGTTTTTTTTACAATGAAGGACTTAGTGCGATATATGTAGAATTAAGTAATTTGAGATAATAGTGCGTAAAGACAACAATTAACACTAGTCAATTTTGTCCCGGTTGGTAGTTCATGGTTCTTGGTTGACAAACTATGGGCAATATTTGCGCCGAACACCGAACGCCAAACTACGAACTATTAACATGATGGAGGTAGAGGAATGAAGAAGAAATTAAAATACATATCAACAATGCTGCTGATCGCCTTTGTATTTCATCTTGTACCTGTGCAAGCTGTTGAAGAAGAGCCGGCCAATGTATATACAGGTACTGCAGAAGCCGACGCTGTGTTGAAGAATATGGATTTTCGCGATGTCGAATCACAGGGCGAAAGCTACTGGGCAAGAAAAGCCATTTACGATATGGCTGCCCTATCTATTGTAAAAGGATATGGTGAGAAAACATTTAATGCAAGCGCGCCGGTGACCAGAGTGCAGGCGCTGGCACTGATTTATCGTGCAATCGGCAGAGAGGCCGACGCCCAGCAAGTGGCGGAAATCATTGAGCAGCAAAGGGCGCAGGATGAGAGGCGCTATAATGCCGTAGAGGTATGGGCGGACGGCTATCTTCAACTGGCCGCGAATGATGGGCTGATTACCGGTCAGCAGCTCGAGGACGCACTGGCTTATGACCAGGAGTGGCTGGACCCTGAGTATAGTTTTATCAAAACCCTTCCGGCCCAAAGGCAGGAAGTAGGGGAATGGCTTGCAAAAGCACTGAATCTTGCCCCGGTTTATAATCAACAGGAAGTATTCAACAGCTTCAAGGATTGGCGACAGGCGGACCCGTTAAAAGTGCCTTATCTGGAGTCGGTGCTCAAAGCAAAAATCATAAACGGTACGGCGGACGGCTTCCTCAATCCCAGCAAAAGTGTACGCAGAGATGAAATGGCACAGATATTGAAAAATGCCGAATTGTTTATACTGGCCCGACAGGGCTTGACCGTCAAACACGGGTATATAGAGGGTATAACCGAAAATGCCGACCGGCAAATAGGTAAAACGGTTACCACCACGCTCATTAAAGTGAGAAATGAAGAGGGCCGGCTGGATCACATACGCACAGAGCAGGTACAAGATGCACAAGCGAATATTGCGGAAACATCACGGGATACGATGACAGGTGAAGAAAAGGAAATTATCGTACTGGGAAAAGGAATCCCGGGAACCGGCAGTCTTTTGAAACAGGGAGATAGAATCAGATATATAGCAGATGAGAATAACACTATAAAGGTTGTCAGGGTATTGAGTTCCGGTGAAGAAACAACAACACAAATAGGCGATATTGTGGATGTAGACTATGAAAAACGGCATATTACCGTAAAAAAGGATGACGGCAAGACCGTTACCTATCGGACAAGCGATAAGGCTGAAATTATTATTAATAGAAAGACGGCATCTTTTGAAGAACTTTTGCTTGAGACACCGGCTGAGCTTACGCTTCGGAATGATCTTGTGGTAAAAGTAGAAGTAAAACCCAAGGAAGGTGCGTTGGATGAAAATGAAGTCACAGGTATTGTCGAAGAGATTAATCCTTCTTTAGGCTATATTTCACTCTATGACGAAACCGGAAAAAAGAGTTTTAATCTGCTTAGAATATACAGCTTTTTGAATCCGTCGTTTATTGAAGTCATAAGAAACGGAAACCCCGCAACCATTGATGAGGTTCAACCGGGAGATTCTGTTTTTCTTAAGCTTGACGAGGCGGGTCATGTAATTGAAATTGCCAGTTCGGAGAATTATATTGTCAAATACGGCACCATTATGAGTAAAACCCCGACTTCGGTTTTGGTGCAGTATGAAGACGGAAGTCAGCAGCTGTTAAACATCAATGGGGAAACGTTTATTGCAAAGAACCGAAAGTTGGTTTCCTATGCCTCCGTAAAGCCGGGGAATAGAGTGAAATTGGTTATACATCAGACGGAACAGTTTACTGCTCTGAAGGAATTGACGGCAGAAAAGGGAGATTACAATATCAGCAATATATATAAAGCCAATATATATTTTTATGATCCCTATGACCATAAGTTAATTGTCAATAACCTTATGCAGCTGCAGCGCGGGCAGTGGGCGCTCACAACGCGCAGAGGGGATGTGCCCGTCATTTTAAATGAAGAAGTTTCCGTACAAGCGGGAGACCGAACATTGCGCCTGGATGATATCAGCCGCTACTATGCCGACAGCGAAGTGTATATTGCGGTAGAGCGCGGGTTGGGGGGCGTCGAACAAGCCGTATTGATCAGTCTGAAAAATGCGGACGAACCGGAAAGGCGTTATGATGATGTTATAAAATCGGTAACAGCCGGAACGGGAGAATTTAAAATGGACCTCCAGTACGAGACATTTAAGTATACCGATGGCACCATTATTGTAAAAGACGGTAAACTGATTAGCGGCAATAATCTTGACGCCGATGATGAGGCCTATGTGGTTGCAAATAGAAATTACGGCTCGGGACAATATAATGCGGCAGTCATTGAGGTGAAGGATAAAACGCCTGCGGATTCCGTTGTTGTATACCGGGGTCGAATCAAAGAGATGAATGAGAATCAAGATTTTACCGTACAATCTTTTGCGCAGCTGGAAGGCATGAGATGGGTATATTACAATACGCCGAAAACATTCAAAGTATCGACGGATACGGTTATAGCGGATGCAAATGGTGTGGTCAATAACAGGGACTTTAACGAATATTCGTCAAAAGGGTATATTGGAATGACCGTATATATTGTTGCCGACGATCTGGATACAATGATGGTTTCCGAAGCCCCTTACGGTACCCGGAATTTCAAAGGTGAAGCCTATCTTGACTATGGAGAAACCGTAGGAAGCACCTTGACCTTGAAAAATGCCCAGTTTTATGACCAGGCCCAAGGACAGTGGGATCAAAGCAACGATGTCGTCATCACGTTAAGGGAGGATACAATTATACTAAAGGATGGCAAAATCATATCAAAATCCCAGATTAAACGCAGGGATGTTGTGAGGGTGATCAAAAAGTATACGACTACAGCAGGAGAAGGGCTGATTATTCTAGTTGAGGACTAAAAGAATCGTGTATAAAGATACCGTAGTAATGAGGTGGCAGTGATGAAGAAAATAGTTATTTTAATGACAGTGTTGACATGCTTATTGACCTCCACCGTACAAGCAGTACAGGGTGACAATGGCTATCAAGGAGGAGTTTCTGCCAGTACGGGTTGGAAAGACACTTACGATTACCAAGAGGTCGTATTTATCACCGGCAAACCGGTTGTATTTTCCGGAGAGGTAAAAATTAAGCGCTCGGTAAAAGATGACCATGAAACAATCACCTATGATTATGATTTGAAGCATGGAGAGTCAGATACCTTAAAGAGAAAGGTAGTATTCACCACAAATATTACCAAGAAAAACGATCAAATTGTCAAAGAGACGGTGCTTAAATCCAAACCCTCTGAGAGAATCAATATTGATGGCGTAACCTATATTTTGAACAACAATAATATGACGTTTTCAATGAGCACCATAACGGACGACAGACCGGCAGTAGATTATTTTGCCGGGAACTGGAACGGTAAAAAAGTGTATAATGTGGGAGATGGCGAAACCATAACGGTTACGGCTACAGGGCAGCTCTACGGCTATGACCAGTATTGGGGCAACACGGAAACCCAGGAGATTAGGTTTTTGATTGAAGGACAAGTCAATCAAAACGGTATTGAAAAAAGCTGGGGGGGCAGGGCAGAGGTGAAAAGTTCTTCTACATCGGCCCAGAAGCTTCTATATGTCGACAATCGTCCTAATGAGATCAGCTTTGAGGGAGGCTATTTGCAAAGGCAGGAAGATAATAGTGTGCTCAACTACACGGCAACGCTTCCGGTTTTTGATGCCAACGGTGACCCCACCGACAGAATGATTACCTATAAAGATGACTTGAACCGGGAAAGCTTTCCCAAGCAGACAAGGCTGGTGATTCCCGATTTGAAAAAGATGAAAGGGCATTGGGCCGAAAATGCCGTTAAGCAGTTATACAGTCTTGAAATATACAATGGCAACGCGGCGGATTTTATGCCCAATCAATATATGACAAGGGCGGAGTTTGCCAAGGCTATTATACTGGCGGGGAAAATTGCTGTTGAAGAAGAGAAAGAGACCAAAAGAGTAAATCCCAGGCTGCGAAGAAATCAACAGCAGGAGGAGCAGCCAAAAGTTTCGCCCTATACGGATGTACCGCTGAACCATCCCTATTATAAGTACATTGATGCATTATATAAGACCGGTGCGATGGCGGGATACGGCAGCCGGTTTAATCCGGACGGTATTATTGACCGTGCTCAAGCGCTGACCATATT
>JAKSBV010000483.1 GCA_022360955.1 Bacillota bacterium | reverse complement strand
TAACAATCGATACCCTGCCGGAATTTGGAACATTGTCCTATTTGGATGATGACACTGGTGAGCGAGTTGACATAACAGTAGATAATATTGACTCTATCGGACCTCTTAGCCAGAGTGAATTTGACAGCCTTGAATATGCAGCAGATCAAGATGCTGTTCAGGAAGAAGCCGTCAGTTTCCTTTTAGGAACAGAAGGAACTACCGGTGATATTTCTGATTGGGGTACGACACCTGACGATGGATATACCTATGTTACACCGCTTGAAGGAGGCTCTTTTTACGCTATTGTCTCGGCAGACGATCCTAATGGAGATCCAGCCAAAGTAGGTTTTCAAAATGAACCTTTTGACGAAAAGGGTGTTGGTATTGGGGTCCAGGGGATGAATGACGGACAGATTGAAACTCGGTTTCAAAACGGAGTATGGAACACTGAAGTCCTTGAGCTGACTTTTTCCACTGATCCTGTTTCCGGCGAACCGGTTCCCGTGACTAATGTTTCTGTTGTATTCTCTGGTTTAGGGGATAATTATCTTCCGGACGCCGAAGAAAATGCCCATGTTCATTGGGTGGCTTTAGACCAAGATGGAAATGTGGTAGGCGAAGGATATGAAGATAAACCTGCCGATTCTGCTGAACAATATGGCGAAGTGGTCGTGGATCTAGTTGATCCCGTTACCGGTGACCCGTTGATTTTCACCACCTTGCAAATTTCTGTAGCAGGTGGTGGGCCTGACGAAACAGGTTATGGTAGTGCGACTATCAAGTCTTTCCAAGTAACAACAGTTGTCGAAGATTCTTTTGATTACACTGTAACAGATCCAATGGGAGAAAGTGACAGCAGCACCATTACGTTTAACCTTGATGATATTGTTGATAGATCTGAGTTGATTGTGGGTTCTAATTCAGATGACAGTGGAGATTCTGATGCTGAATTCATCGTTCCCGGTCCAGATACTGAGACTGATACACAAGGTGATATCGATGGATCAGGGTTTGATGATATGATCGCCGG
>JAKSBV010000402.1 GCA_022360955.1 Bacillota bacterium | reverse complement strand
GAGTATTTAAATATTATTAAACGATATAAAAAGAAATATAACTTTAAGTTATATGCGTATTGTATAATGGATAATCATGCTCATCTTCTAATAGAAGTAGATAAAGTGCCGCTATCAAAGATTATGCAGGGGATACAACAGGTTTATACTCAAAACTATAATAAAGATTATAAAAGAACCGGGCATGTCTTTGAGCAAAGGTATAAGGCAATTATATGTGATAAAGATAGCTATTTGTTAAACCTTATAAGGTACATACATATGAATCCGGTGCAAGCCGGTATGGCAAAAGGATTAAAATATAAATGGAGCAGTCATAATCAATATCTTAAGGAAAAAAGTGATTTAATTGAGTATCAATTTCCCTTGTCATTGTTTTCAAATAATAAGAAGCAAAGAAGGAAATTGTATATAGCGTTTATGACTGAGAAAGAAATTGATGAATTAGAGAATTACAGCCTATCTAAAGAAGAAATAAAGAAACATGTCAAGGATGATGATGAAGAAAAGACTATACAAATAGATCTAGATGTGATAATTAATAAAACGATTGATTATTTGGATTTATCAAAGGAAATGTTGAAATCAAGAGGCAGAAATAGAAAAATAAGTACGGCAAGAAGAGTCATTATATTGCTTGCAAGGAACCATACGGAGGCGGCTGGTGTATCAATCAGCGAAGCCATAGGTGTGACAAAATCATTAGTCAGCAAGATAAATAATGACTTACTAAAAACTGATGATGGCGTATATAAGATATATAATGAAATAATAAGTGAGATTAAGTCAACTTTTCAACCCTGACCCTTGCAAAGCTGGAAGAATGGATATTTGAAAAATAAGTGTAGGGAGTAAATGACGTTATTGGGTTAGAACCGATGAATGCAACATAGATATTAATCGGACGACAGCTTTGGCTATAGGTATTTGCTTCTACAGATATGTATGGTTTCTCATAACTATATCCATTTTTATAGCTGCCTTTTTGTTTTAATTTCAACCTTAACACCTCTTTATAATGAAACTATTAAATAATATGTATTTAGCAGTAAAAATGTACCAAAAAGCAAACTAATTCAACTTTTCAACCCTGACCCTCCTTTCAAAAAAAATAATCACCCTGCCTCGCCCGCAGAGTGATTTTAATTCTTCATTCTTCATTCTTAACTATTAACTAACCTCCACCTTCACCCCAACCACATTCCCGCCCTCATCATAGGCATAGGTCTTGAGAATCGTCTTATACCCCTTGCACACAGTTTCGGTCTTGACGTTCCCATCGCCGTCGTAGGTATAGGAGGTCTGCTTGATCACG
>JAKSBV010000013.1 GCA_022360955.1 Bacillota bacterium | reverse complement strand
GGTTTGATTCTAGGCATTGTGCGACGTGAAATGTCTGTAACACCACTTATTGGTTTGAATTTAAGTAGTTTGCAAATTTTAGTTGCTTCAGTAGTTTCGTTATTATATATTCCTTGTTTATCGGTGTTTGGAATAATCGCTGCTGAATTCAATGCTAGAACATCAGTGATGATAGTGATTCTAACAACAGGCGGGGCTTTTTTAATAGGTGGTTTAATCAATCAGATAGGATTGCTGATATTATAGGAGACGTTTATTATGAAAATAACAAAAATAACTCAGTCAATAGAAAAGCTATTAATAACGAATAAGCTATTTCTAAAAACCTTAATTGCCTTTTATAAGCCGGTAGTTAAAAAAGAGGTAATGGTTGCAAACATTAATAATAGTGACACTATTTTATTTGTTGGTGGAGGCAGCGCACCTTGCAGTGGGATTTTATTAAATGAACTAACAGGTGCTAATGTTAAGATTATAGACAATGATTACAATAGTGTTGTAAATGCACAAAAAATTATTTATAAATACAATTTGAAGGGGCTTACAGTTGAATGCTGCGATGGAAAAGACGCTGATTACAGTAAATATTCAATCATCCATTTGGCCCTTCAAATTGATTCAAAACAAAAAATCGTAGATAAAATAATAAGTAGTTCAAATGCAAAAGTATTAGTTAGAATTCCAAAAGAAAACGTTATGAACATATATGATCATTTTGATTATGAAAAATACAAAATTAATAATTTTGTAGAGCATAACAATTTATTAAATATTGGAAAGACATTGGCCTATGAAAAATAATTTGAAATATTTATTTTATATTATAATTACCGTACTACTTATTATATTCTTAAAAGACGTTGATTACAATAAATTGATTTCAAATGTGACAGAAATTAATTTATGGGTTTTATTATTTCTGATATTTATACAGTTAATTACCCAGTTATTGATTGCAATACAGTGGACTAAAATATTGGGTAATAATTCATATAAAATAAGTGTAATGAAGATGTTTTTCATTAATACAAAGAGTTCTGTCATAGAGGCGATTACTCCTGGAACAAAAATAGGGGGAGAAGCATATAAAACAGTTATTCTTAGGAATGAATTAAAATGCTCTTTTGAAAAAGCAGCATCTTTGGTAGCTGTGCAGAAGATAATCAGTTTTACCGGTTTATTGTTTTTTATTTTATTAAGTTTAACTTATTTGGTTGTTACAAAGGATATTGATTTAATTAGCGATAAAAAGTATATGTTAATGGGAGCAATAAGTTTTGTTTTTGTAGGCTTAATTTATTTGTATAAATATCCTGAAAAAGTTGCGAAACTATTTAGGTCAAAAAATAAAATTTTACAGAAGTTTTCAAATTTTATGAACAATTATGAAAAGTCAATTAACAATATCAAAAAAGAGAAAAGGGATGTTGCAATACAAATTATAATGACTTTAATGATTTGGTTTTTGTTCCCGATCAAATCATATATTATTGTTTTAGCTCTTAATTTAGATGTTAGTCTATTTATGGCATCTATTTTAACCTTTTCTGCTTATGTTGTAGGAACAGTCTCAATCACACCAGGAGGATTAGGGACATTCGAACTAACGATGTCAACACTTATGATTTTATTAACACGTACAAGCAAAGAAGAAGCATTGCTTGCTGCAAGTTTATTTAGAATAATAACATTTTGGTTTGTAGTTTCTACCGGTGTAATATTAATGTATCTCGAGAAGCTTATACCTATTAAGGAGGTGTGATATGAAAAAGAATGTTGCAAATTTGTTGTCAATAATGAATGCTGTCTGCGGTTTACTTGTAATTATCATTTTAATTATTGATTCAAGTAATGTGCTTTTTGCTTCATTATTAATTATTGCAGGTGGAATAATTGATTATTGTGATGGCAAAGTCGCTGTTCATTTAAACATTACATCTGTGTTGGGTAAGCAAATAGATTCATTTGCCGATTTAATAACGTTCGGTATAGCACCCATTATTGTTATCGTATCTAAGTTTCATAATTACTTTTTTCATGACAGGATACCTATTATTGTTTTAGCAATTCTAATTATTTATGTAATAAGTGTAATTATTAGATTGGCAAAATTCAACATATGTAGTGAACGTAAATATTTTATAGGATTACCCTCTACGATATCTGGAATGATCATTGCTTTTGTAGTATTTATCTCATTATTAAGTATCATCGAGGTATCAGTTATTGAACTGTCAGTTATTGTATTCATTCTTGCACTCCTTATGAATAGTAATTTTAAAGTAAAAAAAATCATGTAAAATAATAGACTGATTTTTTTTATCAGCTGCTACATATCAATTTAATAGTGATTGATGACAGAATGGGTTTTATCATATTGACCTATACATTGCTTAACAAAAAACAACACAATGTACAACAAACGTTAATTATTAACAAAAAAATACAAAAAAGGAGACAAAAATGATTACAGTTAGGAATTTAAATAAAACATATGGTTTAAACACTGTTTCTATTAACGTATTAAAAAACATCAAT
>JAKSBV010000133.1 GCA_022360955.1 Bacillota bacterium | reverse complement strand
TGATAAAGCAAAAGTGCTGCAAGAGGTCTATGATGTTATTGCGGATAGAGTTAAAAATCCTAAAGAAGGTTCCTATACCAACTATTTATTTGAAAAAGGACTTGATAAGATACTGAAAAAAGTTGGAGAAGAGACGGCAGAAGTGATTATTGCGGCAAAAAACAAAGATACCGGTGAAATCCGTTATGAAGTAGCGGATTTGTTGTATCATTTGCTGGTCATGCTTGTGGAACGGGGACTTGAGCTGGGTGACATTTATCAAGAGCTGGAAGGCAGAAAATAAATAAAGGTCACCGAACAGGCGGGCCTTGGTATAAATAATAAACACTGGAACTAGAAATATAATCCTATGAACCGGAGGTCGGAAGTCAGAGGTCGGAGATCGGAATATAGCCAAACAGGAGCACAAAGTGGTCTGCAACAGGGTGTTATGAACGGCGGGCGGTTCATTCTCACCCTTCATCTCTTAGCCCTCAACTACTTTTTGACTTTGGAATACCCGCTGCCGGAGTACGATTATATTTCCAACGTTACCGTTTATTATCTATATACTGCAAACAGCTCTTTAAGGGCTGTCCTTTTTTTATAGAAAATTAGACAAATTAACCTTTTCAGTTGCGGCAATATTTTGAATAAGCAGTTTTACTGCGGTGACTTCCGCCATGAATAATGGTGCTTCTTTAAAACGGATGTATTGTGATAGCTTTGCAAACCTCATCTTTATTTCATCGATTTCTCCGTGATTCACAAGTGTTGTCATCCACTGTTCATTTTTCCCCCATGTTTCTTGTATTTCATTCATTTGTGTCTCGGCAGATTGCCAGTCAGCCGTTTTGACCGCATGTTCCAAGCTTTCTATTTTGGACAGCATGGTTTCCATGGTTGTATTGATAACGCGTATGAAGTAAAGAGAGCCTGTGATGATAACAATCAACAGTACAATAGAAAGTTTAAAGGCTTTCAACTTTTTTTGTCCCCCTTTGTGTTTTCTTTTAACTGATGAAATAATAAGTTACCCTGTGTATCTAAGCTGGCAAAAAAAACGTCGGATAAATCCTTGACACCAAGCTTGGCTAATTTCTTGGCAAGCCGTTTTCTGTCAAAGCCTGCCTTTCTCAAGTTATAATAATTGACCTTCCCATCTGAAATAACGGTAATCGGCATCCCTTCGTACTGGGTGGACAGAGCCATATCTTGGGCGGTTAACGGCCTTTTTTGAGATTTCGGAATCACGCTTAACTGCCCTGACGTTTCCAGAATTGCAAATTCAACATCTGCAATGTTGGAGCAATTGTTGACACGCAGTTCTTCCATAAGATCATCCATGTTAAAACGGAGCTTTTCCAATTCCTTCTCATTTATTTTGCCGTTTTCAATTAATACGCTTGGTGATCCGCTGATAATAGTTCGTGCTGTTTCGCTTTTCAGTGTAATAAAAGATAGAGTGATTTCTGCAATAATCAATGTAATAATGGGCAAAACGCCATTGATGAGCGGGGTGCCCGTATCTTCCATAGGAATGGCGGCCAATTCCGAGATCATTATGGTGACAACTAATTCCGAAGGATGGAGTTCGCCGATCTGACGTTTCCCCATGATTCTAATGGCTGTAATGACAAGAATATATAAGAAAAGTGTCCTGAAAAAAATGATAAACATAGTATCCATGCCACCTTTTTTGTATCATTTATTTGTTATACACGTTGTGCTAGATAAATAGTATTTTAAGGTTTAAAGTTGGTTATCTTTAGTATTATTGTTTTTCCAAAGATAAATATTTATGCACAGGGTTTTAATTTATACGAGGATGCTATATAATATGTATTATAGGTGTACCGAAATAGTCAGGAGGTTGCGGATCATTGAATCTTCAAAAACTCAAACGTCTGCTGC
>JAKSBV010000096.1 GCA_022360955.1 Bacillota bacterium | reverse complement strand
AGAATTTGATCAATATACCGGACTCCACTCCTTTGGCGATTTGGAATATCACTATGCCCTTTATCCCCATACCGGAGATTGGGATGAGGGAGAAGTCCTGGGGCAGGCGTATCGATATAAAGTGGATATCAAAGCAATCCAAGGGGTCCCCATGGAAGGCAACCTGCCAAGTACGAACAGCTTCTTTAATATTGAGCCTGTAGGCAATGTGATGATTTCGGCATTAAAAGCCTCAGAAGACGGAAGCGGTATCATCATGCGGGTATGGAATACCACATCGGAAAAGCAAAAGGTGAAAATAACAACCGTACTGCCCGTCAAGGCGGTCAAAAGAGTGCGTCTGGACGAAACACCGCTTGGGGATATCGGGATGTATGGTGACACCATTGTATTCGATCTGGGGCCCCATAAGATTGAAACGTTGCTGCTGGTGCAGTGAGAGGAGAAGATAATATGGCAGCTTTGATCCATATACCGAACATGGGCACATTTAACGAAGCCTCAGGCTTAGTGTCGCTGGAAAAGTGCGGAGACGGAAAATTTTGCGCCGGTCAAGACGGCGTAGTCGCTATCACTGCCACAGGGGACCGGAAAATAGAATTCATCGCTTTTGAAAAGGATACCTTGGCTTATGTCAAGTCAGCCATGGGCTATCCGGCCTATTATCCTGTCCGTCCCGTGAAGATGGAGAAGCCGGTAAAGGCCGTATTAATGGATCTTGACGGTACCAGTGTCCGAAGTGAAGAATTCTGGATATGGATTATCGAGATGACCACAGCCGGTCTTTTAGGCAATCCCAAATTTCAGCTGGAAGAAGCGGATATTCCCTATGTCTCCGGACATAGCGTGTCCGAGCATTTGAAGTATTGTATCGATAAATATTGTCCCGGTCAATCTTTGGAAACAGCGCGGCAGCATTATTTTGAGCATACCCATCGCGAGATGCAAGCAATCTTGGAAGGCAGGGGAAGGGAGGGGGCCTTTGTCCCCACACCGGGCCTGAAAGACTTCCTGCTGGAACTGAAATCAATGAATGTAAAGATCGGACTTGTGACCTCCGGGCTTTATGAGAAAGCCTGGCCCGAGATTCTTTCGGCCTTTCGCACATTGCAAATGGGGGATCCACGAGACTTCTACGATGCCATCATTACGGCCGGATTTCCCCTTCGTAAAGGGGAAGCGGGAACATTGGGGGAGCTGGCGCCCAAGCCGCACCCCTGGCTTTACGCAGAGGTGTGCAGTGTGGGCCTTGGGATTCCGTTCGAACAGCGCAATGCTGTGGTAGGCATTGAGGACAGCGGTGCAGGGGTTGCGTCCATAAGGCTTGCCGGATTCCCGACCATAGGCATCGGCGGAGGCAATATCCTCAGCAGCGGCACAAGGGCCCTGTGCAGCCACTATTGCGAAACATTGGAACAAATCCTTGAAGTGATTCGATAGTAGAACAGGGGACGGTTCTCTGTTTGGAACCGTCCCCTCGGTAAAATGGCATACCGATTGAGTGTCTTATCTATTGCCTTTAATGCTGCGGACTGCCAACGTGTGTATGTAGGACGCCGCTTTTTGTAGATAATAATCTTTGTGCTTCTTCATGACTGATAAATTCATATACAACCTTTTGCCCTTCTCGTGCAGCAGGGCCGGCCATTAAGCCACCTTGGGGGCAAATGCCGGGATTAAACCTCGATACGGCCCATAAGTCTTGTCTGGCAGTATCGCCATTACCGATCAATTGCATATCGGTAACGGCAACTAGTTCATCGTCTATGTACATCGCCATTCCATATCCCGGATCTCCTGAGGTTGCAGGATCATATCCTTCATTTTTTCTGAATCCAAACCACATCATTCTGGTTCCCAGATCATATCTTCCATCTATTACATAGGCAAATCCCGGTGTTCCGAAGTCCTTGGGTCTCGATTTGTGCCAGCCTACAACATCAAAGGGATGGATACCTGCAACAGATGCATATAATTCCGGTACGGCGCCTTCTGTATACCACCCTTTTGGAGGCATCGGCAGACTTTTAGTATCATTAGGATTAAGGGGTGTCATCACTTGTCCCGGCTGCTCGTTTCCCGGAAAAGAACCGGCTGTAACGAGTATGCTATATTCAGTTTTGTTGGTTACTGTTGCCCCTTCAAAGCCTTTTAGCAGCAGAGGTTCTTTTGTATTTACCGGCTTTCCGTTAACAAAGTAAATCCCGCAGTCATCTTGAAAGTCACTATTACGTATCGTAGGACCGGCCTGGTACTTTCCTACATTAGGCCACCAGTTTCCTTCTGTGAATACCGGGATATGCCCTGTAAAATGCGAGGGTACATAATATCCCGCATTGAGTGCCAATCCATCTGCCCTATGAGGGTTAGATAAAAGTCCTTCAACGGATGAAGGCTTAACGTATCCTCGTGTTTGCCGGAATGGGGCTAAGAAATCTCCCTTCCAAAGCCAGCCATCTACTCTTAGCACTTTACCCTCACGTATCATGGTGAGACCACTTTTACTGTCACTATAGAATTCACCTGAAGGATGAATCGGCGTATCATCTACCGTTATTGTAGGCTCTACATAGGGGGCCGGCTCTGTTGGCGGCGTTAAGCATGATGGGTCCGTTCCATCACCAGGATTTGGTGTATCACCCCCGCCTATACTGCCTACTTCAAATTCAAAGGAATCACTAAAGGCTTGGTACCCGTTCGGCAATGTATATTTAAAGTCAAATTTGAATGTGTCTCCTTTTTTCACGTCATTTACATAGTAAGGGTCGTTCGGTTTACATGGATAACTTCCGGCAAAGTTCCCGTTAATATATTTCTGGATATAACAAAATCCTTCACCAATATTGTCTTTTAGCGGTACAAATTTTATAGTGACAGCATTTTCGCCATTACTATTTACTACGGCTTTAAAATCTCCGCTGGAATCTAAAAAATCTCTGCCTTCAGACGCGTTTATATTGTAAAGACTTCCAAAAAAAACTATTGAACATAAAATAAATGTAAAAATCACATATTGTTTGGTCTTTTTCATTGGGTTCCCTCCCACATGTTCATGTTGGCTTATAAGCTTAACTTAATTTTTTCAGCCCATTTTTAGGGTTGATGTTATTTATCATTTCTTCTGTATGTTGTCAATAAGCCGTCCCCCCTAACATATTGATTTTGCCATCATTACTATTCAGCCATTAGGTTATACTTTTTTCAAGTACAAACATCCTGAGATTTGTATGTTAACGATGCTTTATACATTCTACACACAAATAACCCATTTTGAAACTTTAAAGTATAATAATGGTTAGACGAACGTGATAAGAAAAAAGTTCCTTTAACATTGTCCCCTGCTTTGTGTTATACAAGTGAAAATCAAAAGTAAATGTACAGAGAACCCTTTCGCTGCATCCTTCATATAATATGAATAGCAGTGAAAAATAAAGGGGGTGTTTTGGGATGCTTATTCATGTGGTAAAGTCGGGAGAGTCACTTTGGCAAATTGCTAATAATTATGGTGTTACGCTTGCAAAAATAATAAATCTTAATCAATTACCGAATCCCAACCGACTGGTGGTTGGCCAGACATTAGTTATTCCAACGGAAGATGCTTTTCATACCGTAAGAGCGGGGGAATCTTTGTGGCGCATTGCTCAAGTTTACGGAACGACTGTTCAGGCAATTATACAAGCAAATCGGATTGCAAATCCTAATAATATTTATCCGGGGCTTAGGCTATATATTCCGGCACGCCGACATGTCGTCCGGCCCGGAGAGACATTGTGGGGAATCGCTCAAAGATATGGTGTCTCTTTACAAGATTTGATAAAAGTAAACGATATACAAGATCCGAATATTGTATATCCGGGCACCGTGTTGGTGATTCCCCGTAAGGGAAGGCCGGTGACGGAGGTAAACGGATATATCTACGAATTGGAGGAAAAGGCAGTCCCCATTATCAAAGAAGACGGTCAATATCTCACGTACTTAAGCCCGTTTGCCTATTTGATTAAAGAAGACGGCAGCCTTCAATCAATAGAAGATATTCCCGCAATCCGGACTGCTTATGACGAAAAGGCTGTGCCCATGATGGCCATTACGAACTTTACGGTAACCGAGAGAGGGGAAAATCTTGCCCATGTTGTGCTTGAGAGTGCAGAGATCCAGACCCGGCTTTTGACCAATATCATCAATGTAATGAGAGAAAAGGGTTACCAAGGATTAAATATTGATTTTGAAAACGTACTTCCGGCCGACCGTGAGTTGTATAATCAATTTCTTGTGCGTGCAGTTGACCGCCTACATAAAGAAGGCTTTTTTGTTTCAAGTGCCTTGGCACCGAAGGCGAGGGCCGATCAACCGGGATTGCTGTATGAGGCCCATGATTACGAAGCACATGGCAGAATTCTTGATTTTGTAGTGCTAATGACCTATGAGTGGGGATATCGATTAGGTCCGCCGCAAGCCATTTCCCCGTTCAATGAAATCAAACGCGTGATTGATTATGCGGTTACTGTTATCCCAACCAATAAAATCTTTTTGGGTTTCCAAATATATGCCCGTGATTGGCTGCTGCCCCATGTTCAAGGCCAAGAGGCCGAAACATTTAGCTGTCAAGAGGCTATATTAAGGGCAGTGAAATACGGTGCGGCAATCCGGTACGATGCAATAGCGCAATCCCCATTCTACCGTTATACAGACGAACAGGGGAGAATGCATGAGGTTTGGTTTGAAGATGCACGTAGTGCACAGGCAAAATTCGATTTAGTAAAAAACTATAATTTAAGAGGTACGAGTTATTGGGCATTAGGGTATCCGTTCCCGCAAAATTGGGTTTTGTTGGAGGATAATTTTACCATCCAAAAGCTGATATAGGGGATCAATTTCTGAGAGAACAACTTAGGTGAGTTGTTCTTTTCTATGGTGATATTCTAAAATATAAAAAATACAAACTTGCGAGACCGATGATTATGCCCATCACTTGCTATTATTTAATACAGCCGCCATGGAAAATACATTCGTATACTTTAGTCCCGTTAAAGAATATTTCTTCATAACCATTGAACCACTCGAACTCTCCATTTACAATGCAATGATAGGTATATTCGCCGTTATGGTGTACCAATGGTCCGCGATACGGATATTCTTTCGGTACTAACAATAGACATTCCTTTAAAAAATCTCCGCAAAAACCGTCGGCAATCATACGGCCAATATAATTCATCGACCAGAACGGGGAATCATCGCGCCACAATGCTTCTTCTCCGGCAAACTTTTCTCCGCCCAAGTATGTGTCAATATACTTTAAATCCTTTTCCATATATTGCAGATCATGTGAATGAGGTCTGGAAGAAGTCGTTTCTGCACCTTTGCCGGCATAAGTGGCTCTTTTCGCACGACATAGAAAATCTATTATTTTTTCATCTACACAATGATGCTGTTGGGTATATTCATAGGAGCAATTTTCGCCGGCATGATCTTTGACAAGCTTATCAATACTTATTCTGAAAAAATCACTTAAAAGAATTAATT
>JAKSBV010000003.1 GCA_022360955.1 Bacillota bacterium | reverse complement strand
TTAGTGCCGCAGAGGGAGGAAGCAGCAACTGTTTGAGCGGTAGCGAGTTTTGCTGCGGCCCGGCGCAAGCTTACAGGCTCTTTGCCTTGGAATATCAGTTATTGGAATAATTTTCTTTAGCCAGAATTTATACACCCCTCATGCGGTTATTGACTTTTTCAGGACATCATTTTATAATAAGTTTAAATAGATTGCAGCTAAGCACTATATTTTTTTGACAACATGTAGATGACCGGTCTAATGACGGATGGAGAGATGGAGGTATGAAAACGTTCAATGGAAAAAGAAGGAACTAAAAATATGATTCTTGAAAAGGCGTCGAAGCTTATTCACGAAAACGGTTTTAACAATACGGGCATTCAAGAGATTATTAAAAATGCGGGGATTCCTAAAGGATCGTTCTACTATTATTTTAAAAGCAAAGAAGATTTTGGCTTGGAACTCATTGACTTCTATGCAAGCTTTATTCTTTCAAGACTGGAAGCACATTATAGACATGACCCATTGCCCTATATCAAGCGTCTCCATAATTTCTTTGATGAGTTTTTAGCCGTTTTTGAAAGCAATGACTTAAAAGGGGGATGCCCTCTGGGCAATCTCGCACAGGAGATGAGCGATCTTAACGAATATTTTAGAAGCAGGTTGACAGGGGTTTTTGAAAAAGTTAAAGATACTATCGTAAAGTATCTTGAACAGGCCCGGAAGAACGGTGAAATATCCGAGACAATTGAAACGGAAAAGACCGCCGATTTTATATTGAACAGCTGGCAAGGGGCTTTATTGCGCGCCAAGATGACAAAAGCGACGAAGCCGCTGCAATTGTTCGATGAGATTATTTTTAATAACTTATTATAGATATCTCGATAGAGAAGTTGCATTGAGCAATAGATTTTTCCGGATTAAAAGATAGATAAAGCTAAAAGCTTACGGATTACCTCCGTAAGCTTTTTAGTGTTTCAAAATATCCCGGAAAAGAAATATCTACAGCCCCGGCGTTATGAATGTGGGATTCCGAATCTGCAGCCAATCCGGCAACGGCCATTGCCATAGCAATACGATGGTCGTGGTAGGATTCAAAATGTGTACCTCTGATGGGCCGGCCGCCGTTAATAATCATGCCGTCTTCGGTTCCCCGTATGTCCACCCCTGCTTTATCCAGTTCCGTTACAACCGTTTGGATTCTATCGGATTCTTTTACCTTCAATTCTCCCGCATCTTTAACGATAGTGGTGCCGGCTGCAACGGAAGCTGCTACTGCGATAACCGGTATTTCGTCAATCAGCCTGGGAATCATACTCCCTTCAATGGTTGTGCCGGTTAAAGATGAAGACTTTACGGTGATATCTGCCATCGGTTCGTTATTAACCCTTCGGTAATTTGCGATTTCAATTTGGCCGCCCATTGCCTTCAGTACATCAATGACGCCTGTTCTTGTGCTATTGATTCCTACATTTTTAATCGTGATTTCCGAATGGGGCAGCATCAATCCTGCAACCATAAAATAGGCAGCGGAAGAGATGTCTCCCGGAACAACAATAGGCCGTGCAGATAATTCGGAAATAGGTGTGCTGCGTATATTGAGGTTGTCAACCCGGATCTTTGCACCCAGATAATTGAGCATCAATTCCGAATGATCGCGGGATTTTGCAGGCTCAATCAGCAAGGTATCTCCTTCTGCATACAAACTTGCGAGAAGCAGTGCCGATTTAACCTGTGCACTTGCTACGGGCAGCTTGTATTCAATACCGTGCAATGGTTGGCCTTGAATCGTAAGGGGGCAAAGGTTGCCGCCGTCTCGTCCTGTAATCTTTGCGCCCATACGCTGTAATGGTCCGATGACTCTTTGCATAGGACGTTTTCGAATGGAAGCATCTCCGTCGAGGGAAGATCCAAAGCTTTGCCCTGCCAGAAGCCCCAGCATCAATCGGGTGGTGGTGCCGGAGTTGCCCGTATACAGGGTATCCGCCGGTGCCTGCAAGCCATGCGGTCCTTTTCCGTGTACCCGTACTTTGTTATTCGGAAGTACCTCAATTTGTATACCCAATTTTCGAAAGCAGTCAATGGTACTTAAACAATCCTCGCCGGTTAAAAAACCGTCAATCTCTGTTATACCGTCAGCAATCGCGCCGAACATGACGGCCCTGTGGGATATGGATTTATCACCGGGAATGGTGATCTCGCCTTTTAAAGCGTTAGCCGGTCGGATGATCATATCAATCACTCCTTAACTACTGTTTAATCTTTTTATAGACAACAAATACTAGATCTCAGCCCTCAGCTGTTTGCAGCTTCGGAATATCCGTTGCCGGGGTACGATTATATTTCAAGTTTTATTGTGCGTTATCTATAGGTGAGCGCAAAGCTTATCTTTC
>JAKSBV010000434.1 GCA_022360955.1 Bacillota bacterium | reverse complement strand
CTTTAAAATCGAATTTATCTTTACACAAAAAACGCAGAATCATCGTTGTTTGTGTAAATGGTATTTTAAGGTTTAAAGTTGGGTATCTTTAGCGAGCTTTGCTGCGGTCCGGCGCAAGCTTACAGGCTCTTAGCCTTGGAATATCAGCTGTCGGAGTAATTTTCTTCAACCAAAATTTATACATGTGTTTACAATCCTTTTGATTGACAGTATAAAAATAGTATGATACCATAAGTGTACCGGCGGTATGTTTGTGCTAGTGGTATAATCGAAATGTTTTTTAGAGAGGAAAGGTAACCGATATATGTGGGTATCAAAGGACAGTGAAACGAGAAAAAAGGAATTCTTAGAAACGGCTATTGCGCTATTTATCAAGAAGGGATACGATGTTACCTCCATTAATGACATCTTAAAAAGGATCAATATTACAAAAGGTTCCTTCTATTATCACTTTCAATCAAAAGAAGATTTGGTGAATCAAGTGGTTGAGCTGTTTTTAGCGGATATTTACAGCATTACCAAGACAATAACATCTTCTTCTCTGGGGGCGTTAGAGAAGTTGGAAGCTGTCTATTTAGAAGTGGCAAACTATCGCAGAGAGAATAAAAAGATATATCGGGATTTATATGAATTATTAAAGAAGGATGGAAACCATTATATCCATTCACTGTATATGCAAAGGGTGAATGTGGTATATTCCGGTATAATAGGGGACATCCTGCGACAAGGTGTTGAAGAAAACGTTTTTGAGATAACGGATGTTGAAAAAACAACGGAAGTCTTTTTGTTATTGATGAATCTTTTTAAATCCAAGCTGTCGACATATTATTATGCGGCCTCCGATGTCAATCAAAAAGATGTGATTGACATTAAGCAGTTCTATCAGCAAATGCTGGAAAAAATATTAGGAGCCGAAGAAGGCACACTAAGTTTTTATGGCAGGATGTAAACTTTTGCGCAATGCAAGTCCGGTGCAAGGGGTTAGGATTAGTGGAGGTGTAAACAGATGAACAAGAAAAGAACGAATCATTAATGTTAAAACGATTGGCAGCTGAGAAAATGAAAGATTATAGAGGAAGGTATCTGAACAAATAGCGTAAGGAAGTCATAGAATAAAAGTGCGTTTAGCCTTGGCTAAACGCACTTTTATTCCGGTTTAATCGTTCCATCCTTTGTGAGATTATTTCTTTTCCACATCCTTTACCAAACGTTGAGAGGATGGAACAAAATGTTTATTTTGCCGTCCAATCGATAGGAATCAAATATAATGAGGTATAAAGATATCGCATTGTAAACCTATAAATAGATTTGAACAAACAACGAGGATTCTGTGTTTTTTGTTCAAATATAAATTCAATTTTACAGTGCGATATCTATAATATCTAAACGTAATTGGAGGACATCAAGTGATGAGGAAAAATGCATTAAAAATGATTAGCTTTATACTAACGATTGCTTTTGTAACCGGTTTAACCGGATGCGTAGGAGAAAAAGAAGAAGGCAGCAGCCAAACCGGCAAAGCAGCTGATGAAGGCTTTTTTGGATATCAAGTAGAAACGCTAAGTGACGCATTTGAGGATAAAAAGATTTGGGCAGGAAAATTGAATTCAAATGGTGAAATGGTTGTTTACATAAACAATGAATCTCCTGAATATATCATCTTAGATGAAAAAGGAAATATTCAAAAGACGATAAAGTGCGATTTCAAGGGTGAGGGAGCGCACTTTGCATTTGATCAGAATAATTATTTGTATATTATAGGCGAAGCCTATGAAAGAAATCAACAAAATAAAGTAGAAATGATTAAACATCAATTAATTGTTTATGACAAAGAAGGGAATAAAATAAGGGAAGAGCAACCGGTGGAAATCCGTTTAAGCAGTAATGATGATTACAGGGATCATAGGATTAGAGACGTTGCAATAGACAGCAGGGGGAAAATATATGCTGTTAAAGGAAGCGGAAAAATAGAGCTGATGGATCAAAACGGACATGTTTTGAAAACCATAGGAGATTATGGCTGTGATGCCATCGAAATAGATGAAGAGGATCATATTATAGCCGGAATCATTCGTGAGCACAAAATAGAAGCAATCAATCCCGAAAATGGGGAAGTCATAGGGAGTCAAACGTATGATGATGATACAATGCCATATCTAATGAAGTATAATCGGAATAAAAAAGCGTTATACGGATTGAACGAAAAGGGTGTATATAAATATGACATGGTGAACAAATCTATTGAAAAAATATTAGACTACAGGGAGTATACAGCCGTTGACAGTGTTTTAGATTTTGAAGTGGGTGATAAAAATATATATGGTTTTATTCTTAGGGGAGATAACGTAAAACTTTTAAGGTATTCAAAAGTAACGGAAGCCAAAGCTAAAAGGATGAAATCTCGCAAAGAGATTGTTCTTTCTACCCCGAAATACGACCTGCAGCTATTAAATGCTGCGAGGCAATTTGAAGAGAGTCATCCCGACATAAGGATTAATATACAAGAGCATTCTTCCCTCGATTATCAAGAATATTTAGATGCGCTCAATTCCGAAATGACTGCGGGAAAAGGGCCGGATATAATATGTGACTCTTTTTTTCCGGCTAAAAGCGATATGGAGAAAAACCTGTTAGTGAATTTTGACGAGCTGATAAAAGGTGATGAGGCATTTAATATAAATGATTATAATGTAAATATTATAAATTCTTTGAGATACAAAGAAGGCCTTTATACAATCCCTATAACATATGCCTTTAACGTTATTGTTGCAAATGAAAATCTCCTTAAGGAAAAGTCCATAGAAATAGAGGATAAAAATTGGACATGGCAGGATTTTTATAGGATATCGAAAGAAATATGCAGGGAGGATTCCTCGCAGAAGTGCTATGCACTACCTAAACCATCTAGATGGCCGCTCATTTTGTATGATATAGATTATTATATAGATAGCGAGACTAAGAAGGCCCATTTTGACAGTGAAGAATTTATCGATGTGCTAAAGCTTTATAAAGCCATTGGCCGGGAAGATATCATTCATCCTACTGTAGAAGGATTTGATTTGCCGCGATCAGATGAAAAGGATACGATTGCATTTGTACGGGAAGCAATATATGGCTATTGGGATATTTTTAGACTGAAAAGTTACTTTGATGGTCCGCTTAAGCTGCTGGCGCTCCCTATCGGACATAGCGGCAGCAAAAGAGGAATTGATTATGGAAAATTTTGTTCCGTTAATAACAATTCAAAATACAAAGAAGAGGCTTGGGAATTTATAAAGTTTTTAATATCTGAAGAAGTTCAATTGGTAGAAAACGGGCAGCGAGCTTTTCAAATTAATAATAGAGCAAGCCAAGGAGCTAAGGACTATGTTATTGCGTATCAGGAGGATAGAAAAGACAATCTTTTGAATGATCAAGGGTATAATGTTCTTACTCAATCGGATTTTGAACAAGTCCATAGAGTAATGGGGTATATAAATGGTTGTAATTCTAATTATTTCAATAATAGAAAAATGGTAGCTTTGATAGCTGAAGAGATAAAGCCCTTTATCAATGAGGAGCGCTCAGCGGAAGAAACAACTAAAGCTATTCAAAATCAGGTAAATTTATACTTGAAGGAGTAAATCAATAGAAGTATTTTATTGCCTCTTGCATTACTAGGGCATCAAGTGTATTCTATGGAAGAAAAACCAAGCAAAGATGGCATTAAGATTGCAAACTAAATTTTAAGGAGGTTTAACAGTGAATAGTAAGCAAGAGCCGCCGCTCATTATGAAACCAAAGTTTATAAAAGAGATTGAAAGTGCTTGTACTGAAATGATTGATATCCGAGACGAAGACAAGTTTGAACATGTTTATATATCGGATTGTAGAATTGAAGCCCAAGAAGCCGGCTGTGTAAGCTTTGAAGGCGTGATCTTTAAAAATGTATACTTTAGAGATATAAAAATGCATTCACTAGAGTTGACAGACGTAAGATTTGAAAACTGCGATTTATCGAATGCAGATTTTAGTGGTGCAATCATACATAGAACAGAATTTATAAATTGTAAGCTCCTGGGTTTGAATCTTAGCAATGCGACACTTCAAAATACTTACATGGAGCAATGTAACGGTCAATTTGCTTTAATGCAATTTGTCCAAATGAAGAAAGTGTTGTTAGAAGATAGCATATTTGAAAAGAGCAATTTTCAAAATAGTGATTTTACCAAGGTACAGTTCAAAAAGTGTAATTTAAAGTCAGCGCAGATGTCGGGCACAAGTCTATCGGGGATAGATTTAAGCCATTCCGACGTGGAAGGATTAGGCGTACGACAAGAAGATCTCAGGGGAGCAATCGTTTCACCTATGCAAGCGATAGATTTTTCAAAATTGTTAGGTCTTGTGATTAACACAGGGGGGACGCTTTCGTAATTTACTGAAAATAATAGAATTAATATAAGACGATATAAATACCGCAAGATACCTTAACACAAGGCCTTTTTTAAAATTTGATGAAGCAGTAACCTCGTCCCCTTGCTTTTGGACCATTTAGGCTTTACTTTAGCTAGGTGCAAACATGCAATGTAATATATTATATTTTTTGTAAAAATAATACACAAAATAGAAATCATTTGATAATTGATAGGGGGTATAATGCCATGAAAAAAATTATTTTAATGCTTGTCGTTTTTATATTACTATTTACGATCGTAGGTTTTTTTTACGCTAAAGAAAATAAAGTTGGCAATGATCAAGTAGAAATAGAAGAGATTGAAAAAGTAGTTAAGCAGTTTTTGAGTGATTATTTTCAGGGATTTGAAACTTTACAGCCAAATAATGGAGAAAGCAATTTGACAGAAAATAACGTAAATACATATGCTTTTGAGATGTTTAAAAGAAAAAATATAGAACTATATAAAGCATTTGATATGAAATATGCATGGTTTAAGCTTAGGCCTAATTTTAAAGAAATTTCAGTAAGTAACAAACAAGCCCAAGTAGAAATGAGTTTGGATATGAGTTATCAATTAACGGATGTAGATGCGGAATCGGGCCTGTATAATAACTTTTATTTTGATCTGAAGAAGAAAAAAGACATATGGCAAATTGTTCATATTGATTTAGACTCTGATGCATTTGAAAATTACAAAGAGGAATTAAGAAAAGAGTCAAAAAGGGATTCTTTTGATAAAATAACAAAAGAAGATATTGATGCGTTTCATATAAAGGCATTAAAAGACATAAAAAAATTAAAACAACAAATAGAAGAGGAGCGTGAAACCCAAGATGAAAAGATGAACGAAACTCTAAAGAAAACAATAATGGAATCATATGAAATGCGACATAAAGAGAATGAGATATTAAAAGTAAAAGAATATGGAGAAGGCTATTTTGCTTTAATACACCATAAAGGTGAGGGCGGGGGTATCATCCTCTACTACTTGGAGAAAAAAGCAGATAGCAGTTTTGAAGTTAAAGGTTCGTCAATGGGTCAACAGGCAATAAGTATGGGTTTTGGTGTAAATAAACTTCTCTTTGGGAATGATACTATTTTATTTTGTAATCTTAATGATTCTACTTGGATACCGGAGAATGACACAAGAAAAGAAACCAACTATACAAAAATGGTGTTTGAGTTGGAAAATG
>JAKSBV010000400.1 GCA_022360955.1 Bacillota bacterium | reverse complement strand
ATAAGATTAATAAAACTTAAAAAACGCATGATCCATATACCAGGGATCTCCATAAAGGAATGCTTGGTTGAGGGAGTGCTGTCTTTTTTTGCGGAATTAATCGACGCCCCGGACGTGTCTTATCCCTTTTCCTAAAATACCGGGGAACATATCCGGAAAATATGGCATATCACATCAATAAATGCTGAAATGGCATTTTTAAAAAATCTTTGCAAAAGGATTTTGGAAGGATATGTATTCATGCTTTTGCCGTGAGCTAGATTGAGAGAAGTATCTATATTTTTCATATTATATGCAATAATATTTATTTCCTATCATGTCCATGGAGAATAACCGCTGTTTTTGTCGAATAGTGCGTTTTTACGGTTCGATTGGTCATCCTTTTTAAGATTATTTCTTTTCCGCACCGTTCACAAAACCTTAAAATAATGGAACAAAACCTTTATTTTATCGTCCAATTGATAGGAGTATCCGGAATCATGAGAAGTGTAAATTCGTAGAAACGAAAAATCGTTTATGCTAATGTGCAAGGTTTATTGCGCGATGTATGGCAGACTCAAAATGATTAAAAAGGATGGGATTTGGATATGTTTGCTCGAAAATGGAGAATCAACATAACGGCGGTTTTGATTGTAGTACTTTCCCTGGGAATACCCATGGCAGCTTTTGCAAATTCGATGCCTGTTTATATAGACGAATATCCTGCCTTTGATATTGCTCCGATGGAGGATTGTCCGGTCAAGGTAGATAAGGAACAGCTGACCTTTAAGATTGACGAGCGTTCGTCTGCTGACGCGATGGTCACTGCCGAATATACTTTATCCAACACCTCGGAAGAGTATATAAGCGTCCCAATGGTTTTCCCTTTTGTGTCCGACGGATATTGGGGACCTGACGCTAACATTGAATTTAACGGCAAAGCGGTAGACTATAAAGTATATAATGCCGGATATGTGGATGTCAAAGATTATCTAAAAGAGCCGGATGCCTTTAAAAAGCAGGTTGATATCCACACAATCATAGAAAATCTCAACAGCCCCTTGTATAAAGCAAAGTATTTTGACGATACGGCCGACGCCGCTTTATATAAAGTAACGTTTACAAAGCCAATGGATAGGGAAGGGTATGTCAGCTTTAATATTAACACGGAAACGACAAGGGTTTTGACTTTTGGCTTCAATGACTTCACAATAGATAAAAGCGGCAGCTGTACGGTTTGTACTAATGTGGGTGATAACCATATGAGCGAAACAGGTTTTATTTTGGTGCTGGGGAAAGATACGCTTACCGATATTGAAAGCAATGCCGTTAAACTGGAAAAGTCGACTGTAAATAGCAAAGCGTATATCCTTGATAGGATAGCAGAGGATAATACCGCGGGGTATGCTGTAGAAATGCGGGATATGGATAGCTATTACGCCCAAGTGATAAGAACCATTGACTATTATTGGGAGGAATCTTTGCTCGTATTCGGCTATGATATGGTAAAAGGACACATGGGCAGGTACAATAATATATATGCCCTTTTATACGAGGTGGATTTTGAACCGGAGAGCACCAACACCTTAAAGGTGGCGTATCCGATGGAAGCCACCTTTGACAAAAGAGAAACCATGGATTATATCAATACATTTGTTTATATCGTCAATCCTGCGGAGAAATTTTTAGCCTTTGGCCCTATGGATATTCGAGTAGAGATGAATGCCCGATGTCCATATATTATTGACAGCAGTATACCGTTTACAGAAACGGAAGCCGGTGTTTATACTGCCTCATTAGACGGTCTTCCGGCAGAAGATGTGGTTTTTTCGACTTATCCTCATAAGGAGATAACCTTTCTGGATCGTACGGCAGCACGGGTTTTACCCCGAGGGTATGCAGGGATTTTGCTAGGTTTTGCAGCAGCAGTGCTAGGGCTGGCGGTGGTTGTCGAATTTTTGATGATTAAAAGAAAAAAGAAGGCTTTTCATGATGAGAAATGATGTCTGGTTGTATATTGCAGATATCGTCTATTACGCTGCGGATATGTTTTTTGGTACATATGGAGAATATGTGCCACTTCCGGAAAGAACATTGCAAAAGGTAAATTTTTAAGCTACAATTATCTTCTGCATAGCAGCATATGCGGGGACCAGACTGGTGATCTTCCGGCTAATCAGTATTGATTCAAAAGAGACAGCGTAACCATTCTGTGGTTTAAGGACATCCTTTGTACAATTAGAGATAATATTAAATAACTTACTGTTGACAAATCAGGTTTATTGCGATAGACTTAGTGGGAGGTCTATTGTAATAAACTTTTTTATTTGGAGGGATAACGATGGATAACTATAAATTATTTGATGCGGAATATAAGTTTATGAAGCTCATATGGGAAAATGAACCCATCAACTCAACAGAACTGGTGAAACGCTGCAATGAGAACCTGGGATGGAAAAAATCCACTACCTACACGGTTTTGCGAAAGCTCTGCGATCGTGGGATGTTAAAAAACGAAAATGCAACGGTTACTTCTGTGACAAAGCGTGAGGAAGCGCAAAAGTATGAAAGCGAAGCCCTGCTTGACAAGGCTTTTGAAGGTTCACTGCCAAAATTCTTGACTGCATTTTTGGGGGGCAAGAAAATCACAAATAGTGAAGCCGAGGCACTAAAGCGTATTATTGACGAAAGCAGAGGTGGGAAATAATATGGACGATATCTTGCAGGAACTTTTGACGAACGTATTGAATATGAGCATCACGGCAACCTATATTGCGATTGCCGTTATAATCATCCGATTTTTTGTATTAAAAAGGATGCCCAAAATATTTTCTTATGCTTTGTGGGCAACCGTATTGATTAGGCTTGTTTGCCCCATCTCGTTTTCTTCTGCCTTTAGTTTTTTGAATTTACTAAGTCCTAATATACAGACAAGCAAAGGGACTATGGAATATATCCCCCATGATCTTGGGCTGATGCAGTCACCGGCCGTTGATGTGGGCATCAACAATATCAATAACATAGTGAATACTTCCCTTCCGGCGCCGCACGGAGCAATGAGTGCGAATCCTATGCAGATATTAATGTTTATCTGTGCTTATATATGGGCAGCCAGTGTGATGGGATTGTTGTTGTACAGTGTGATTTCATATATAAAAGTGCTCAATAGGGTTAGAACAGCTACTTTGTTAACTCATCCTATTGTTTCCGAAACCCTTGACAAGGTAGGGATGAATCGTAAGATCCCGGTTTATGTAACCGACAGGATTGCCGGCCCGTTTGTTTGCGGCTTGATTAAGCCCAAGGTATATCTCCCGGTGACCCTTTCCGAAAAAGAGCTTTCTTATATACTGATGCACGAATTTGTACATATCAAACGATTTGATTATCTGGTCAAGCCCTTTGCCTTTATGGTGCTGGTTTTCCATTGGTTTAACCCTGTGCTATGGTTTTCTTTTGCCCTTATGGGCAAGGATATGGAAATGTCCTGCGACGAAAAGGTTATGGCAATTTCGGGAAGTGATATAAAAGACGATTACTCCCATTCGCTGCTTTTGCTTGCGGTAGGTAAAAACAGATTGCTGTCGGGAAGCCCCCTTGCTTTCGGAGAAAGCAGTGTAAAATCTCGTATTAAAAATGTGCTGCGGTATAAGAAACCGGCCTTTTGGATTGGGGTCATGACGCTTATTTTAACGACGGTGCTTGGGTTTGCCTTTCTTGCAAATCCCGATGCTATGGCTAAAAATTTCCTGCCGGAGAGCATTGAAATCGATATTGACGGTGAAATGAGAAACATAGTATTTCAAAATAATGATCGTAATGTTATTGCAGAACTTTTACGATATGATGCTTGGGACAAAACAAAAATGCAATATGACTTATCAACTATCACGCATATTTCGGACGGTGCCAATAAAGTCATAGGGATATATGATGATGCTGATGATAATGATAATACCTATTTTAGATTATATGCCGGATTTGGCATTCACAATGGAGCATGCTATAAAGCACCGCCGGAGGTCTATGATATGCTTGAAACGTATATCCGTAAACATTATGTATCTCCCGGTCAAACGCCAGGCAAACTATCTGTTGATGAGTTTATTGCGCTTTATACCGACTACTTAAAGCAGAATGACATAACTTTTGGATACGCTCGTACGAAAGAGGCTGAAAAAGTGATGGAAGATGCGCGAACAGAGCATGTTGCTTATTACGATATTACACCGGAAAATGTATATGAAGAAATCGGCTGTCAGATTTTTAAGGTTAATCATACCTGTGAATCCTATATTGCGTATGGCAATAACATTATTCCTATAGGAATGGGTCACGGCGGCTGGGGACTAGTAGATATGGAAATGTGTGACTTTGATCATAACGGTCAAAAAGATTTGCTATATACCTATTCTTGGGGCTCCGGGCTGCATCGCTCACTTATTGGTATTTTTAACTTTACGACGATGCAAGAAACAACGCTTGATGTTTTTTATTTAGACGGCGATATGATGCTTGAAATGCAGCCCGACGGCACCTTTAACATGTATGAGGCGTTGGTGGAAGCGAAAGATCCTCTTGATTATACGCATTTCGATTTAAAAAAGGGAGACTTTTTAGGCAGTATTGTAGATGGAAAAGTTGAAAAAGCTGCAGGTGCAAGTAAGTTAAAAGAATCTTTAAAAGAGGATAGGTTCACTATCCGTGCCGTGCCTGTTCCGTTGGGGAATTAAGAATGAAGAATTATTTATAAATGAGTGCAAAATAAAGAATAAATCATAAACAGATTTAGGGCCTGTTAGCGTAGCAGAGGGAGAAGCAGCAGCTTGTTTGAGCGATTATAGATACCCAACTTTAAAATGGCATTTATATTTACACAAAAAACGCAGAATCATTGTTTTTTGTGTAAATGGTCTTTTAAGGTTTAAAGTTGGGTATCTTTAGCGAGCTTTGCTGCGGT
>JAKSBV010000012.1 GCA_022360955.1 Bacillota bacterium | reverse complement strand
GGGAACTGGAGCAAAAAGCCCCGGCTCGTTTATTATCTCTGTTTTCACTCTCAACCCAATTTTCATTAAAAGCCCGAGTTACCAGTTTACCCATGGTGGGACTGAAGTTAGAAATATGTTCAACGACAAAGTTAGCTCCTTTTTCTAAGCTGAATGTTCGGCTGGAAGCACCAATTGGAGCGGTGTAATCATGCCAGCTCATCTTGTCAATACCCAACAGCTTTTTCTTTCGGGATAAGAACTTGACTAATGGCTCTTTATTTTTATTGATAGCTGTCCACATTGCTTCAATGGTTTGGCGAGTCATCCGATTGTACTCTAATGGCTCATATAAAAAGTCATCCCAGCCTCGCTGTTGATATACATTCAGCCTGAAACCGGCGATACTGTTTAAGGCCAGTGCACAGTTGTCAGCTACCTGCCCCCAGGATGTTTCCCAGCTGGTAAAAACCTTTTCTCGAATCGTTCTGTCAGGGCTGGACATCATATTTGCCGCCTGGCCGGGTGACAGTTTCTTTAACTGACCATCTATCTCAACAGGTATTTTTAAGCTTCCGGTGATCGAGTTGTAAAGGGTACTCCAGGCGTGGTACCCGTCAACTGACAAGGCATTGATAATACTTTCTTTATCGGCAGTCAACTTTTTGCTGGCTTTTTCTCTGATTTCTGTTAAGTTAAATGTTAAGGGTACAAAATACTCATCTTTGAGGAGTTGATTAAAGGTGGTTTCACTCAGTTCTAACAAACGCTCTTCAATACTGGTCATTAAATTGGCATTAAGGGCATTGAGGGCATTCATTCTTCCCACTAGTTGCACCGCTTTTTTGTCCTGGGTGTTTTGGGCAGCCAGGCAGGTAGTAAAAGAACTGGCATGACGCAGTTTTTTTGCAATATCCTGGGTTTCATTTAAGATATGCTTCCAGGTGTCATGACTGCCGTCAGCTGTCTCAAGCTGGGCCAGTTCCTGCTGGAAATCTGTAATTTGTTTTTGTAAATCAGCCAAATAATTGGCAAACTCAACTGAGTTGCTGCCGCCGGGAAAGTATGAATCTAAATCCCAGTTGGCGCTTAAGTTTTTTAACATATCACTACTCCTTTTATTTATTATAAGGGCATATTGCTAAGCACATGCCACAGTTAACAGGCAGTTCAGTTGTGTCATTCTGATCTGTAGACCCTGTATTTCTGCACTTTTCACCGTCGCGGCGGTGGTCAGGCTGGTGATGAGGGTGGAATGGTATTCCACTGAGAGCGCCACCTGGACAATGATCAAGACATAAACAGCACTGTTTACAGCCATCCTCTACTGCTTCACTGATTTCCAAATCAGCATCAGTTAGAATAGTAATGCAATGGACTCGGGCACCATAGGTTGAATTTATCAATCTATTGCTCTTGCCCAGCCAGCCCAAACCGGCGTAGCTGGCTATTAAATGATGAAAATAAACCGGGTGTCCCGGACTAAAGCTGCTGAGGTCCGCTGGCAGAATAAAGGCCCTGTTAGCGGCTTTCTCCAGTAAATTGGCAATGATCAGTGCTGTTCGTTCCAGTGTTGGTATAACTACTTGTTTAAAATAATGATTGTAAAGCTTTATGCCAAATAACTGCCCGTCTTTTAAGCATTCAACTAAAGAGCAGGGCATAATCATGCCAATACTGATCGCTTTTGAATGATTGTCAAGCAAATAATGAGGTATTTTATGGACATGATCCTGAATACTATCCAGAGAAGTCACGCCATAAAGCTCTGCCCCCAGCATTTTTGCCTGGGCAGCCAGGGTGGTATCTAGTTGTTTCATAGAATATCTCCTAGTAATTACAAATTTACGAACTTCATTAATCCTG
>JAKSBV010000373.1 GCA_022360955.1 Bacillota bacterium | reverse complement strand
TGATAAAGTAAACCCATTTTTGGATTATCAACTTGAAGTTGAATTTTCAAATGGAGACAGCAAGTACACCGTACCAGGCTTTTTCGCGGCAGATGGTAACGCGGCAGAAACAAGTGCCGACGAAGGAAACAAATGGCAAGTTCGTTTCAGGCCTGACAAACCTGGCAATTGGAAATACACCATTCATTTTAAAAAAGGTAAAAACATTGCAATTACAGAACTGGAGGATACCGGGGAATCGGTTGAATTTGATAATTATTCCGGAGAATTCACTGTAGCCGAATCCGATAAAAATGCACCTGATTTCAGAGCAAAAGGAAGATTGCTGCCTAACGGACATTACCTGCAATTTTCAGATGGTAGCTATTTCATTAAAGGGGGCGCTGATTCTCCTGAAAATTTCCTGGCATACGTTGATTTTGACCAAACCTACCGATATGGTGAAAAAGCAATTATCAGAGAGGGAGAAGCGAACCCAAAAACTTCTATTCACAAATATGAGCCCCATTTAAAAGATTGGAATGAAGGCGATCCAAGCTGGCAAGGTGGAAAAGGTAAAGCCATGATTGGAGCAATAAACTACCTGGCTTCTGAAGGCATGAATTCAATATACATGCTTACAATGAACATTATGGGAGATGGTAAAGATGTCTGGCCTTATTCTGATCACAACGAAAGGTATCGTTTTGACTGCAGTAAACTCGATCAATGGGAAATTGTATTTGATTATATGCAGCAGAAAGGGCTAATGATGCATTTTGTTTTACAGGAAACTGAAAATGAATGTCTTTTAGACGGTGGAAAAACAGATGTTCAGCGTAAACTATACCTACGAGAACTGATTGCCCGTTTTGGGCACCATCTTGCAGTAACATGGAACCTGGGAGAAGAAAATGGCCCTACAAACTGGTCTCCGGTTGGACAGGATGATAAAATGCGTAAAGCTATGGCCAATTACATCCGTAAGACAAATCCATATCCCAGTTTCATTGTTTTGCATACCCATGCCAACGACCATCATCAGGATGAATATCTAAATCCTATGTTTGGATTTGAAAACCTGGACGGTCCTTCCATGCAAATCGGTAAGGTTGAAAAGGTACATGAAAGGATTCTTAAATTCAGAAAAGCTTCGGCAGACAGCCTTCACCCATGGGTTGTAAACCTGGATGAAATCGGTCCGGCCTACAAAGGAGTTATGCCCGACATTGACGATGCAGCTCACGACACAGTAAGACATGAAGCCCTTTGGGGAAGCCTTATGGCTGGTGCCGGTGGTGTTGAATGGTACTTTGGATATCGTTACGCACACAATGACTTAAAATGTGAAGACTGGAGAAGCAGGGATATTTTTTGGGATCAAACACGTTATGCAATCAACTTCTTTCAAGATAATCTTCCTTATTATGAGATGAATTCTGCTGATGATTTGGTTACCGATAATTGCTATTGCTTTGCAAAAGAAAATGAAATTTACTGCATTTATAAACCAATGCATGTAAACTCAGTTTCTATTGATCTGTCTGAGCAAACAAAAACTTACCAGGTTAAGTGGTTTAACCCACGAACCGGTGGTGACTTACAAACAGGTACAGTACGCAAAGTAAAAGCATCAAAAAATACAAACATAGGTCTCCCTCCAAACGATACCAATAAAGACTGGGTAGCTATATTGAAATATTAAATATCCACCATCGAAGAAGGTGGTTTT
>JAKSBV010000499.1 GCA_022360955.1 Bacillota bacterium | reverse complement strand
TCCTGAGGGTGAACGCTTACGATCTCAGGGGCCTCCGGTACGGCTATCTTCCCGCTGACTATGTTCGAAAGCTCGCTCTCACCGGCACTGTTGGATGCCGTCACAGCAAAGTAATAGGTGCTGCCTGCCTCCAAGCCGGTGATCATCTTACTATGTACACTCCCGCCTGCCTCGCTTGTATTGGAGAGACGATCCGGCGCAGTGCCGTATTTTATGGTATAGGAATCGGCTGTCTCTCGCTTCCACCAAGAAAGTGAAGCTTCACCATTGCCGATCTTAAAATCATAGATTCTCGGTGCCGGCGGTGCAGGCACGGTGTCTGCATCCCATTCAAGCCTGACTACGCTGTATGGCGGTATGTGCACCGGGTTATCGGTAGCCTCCGACATTATGGCAAGACCGGTCTTCGCGGCAGGGTCCGAATGCCCGATGTAGGTCTTGGTCATAGCTGCGGTTAAATTGCTATTGTCCACTTGCACAGCGACATTATGAGGAATCTCCGACTTATTGGTCACAAGCAGATAATTCTTGCCGTTGTCGCCTTTATAGGCCTTGGCATACAGGGCAGGCATTTTCACCACTTTATTCTTATTCATACTGCCCCCCACAGGCCTTACATAGGAATCTACCTCCACGCCGCCTTCCACAGTGGAGTCCCAGGTATAGGTACTGTGATTAACGGCATCATTTAATACCTTTAGGGCCAAACCGCCTGGCAAATATTCAATCCCTAGCGTGAGGCTGTCTACATCTAACGGGGTGCCCGTATCATATGCATGCAGCATTTCATCACTATAACTGTTAACTGGTACAAATGTTTTTGTGCTCAGGGAATGCATCCCTACATACAAAATATTCGGATTGGCGGACATCCGCATGATATACTCTGTCAAATAGATACCGCTGTACATCCTGTTAGACAAAGCGCCGTTCCACACATTAAACTCTGTGAGCATGACCGGAGCATCGGGCCAACTGACTTTAAAATGGTTTTTCATCGCTTCTGCCGATGTTGAATAGGTCAGAGCCGCATTTGCCTTTTTCATACCTACGTTAATATCCGTATCATTGGGACCATAGGGCGCATAGGAATGAATACTTACGATATCCCAATAAGGATTGGGGTATTTGGCTATCTCTTTTCTGAACCTCCCACCGGTATCCCAGCTGTAACTAAGGGTTAGCTTTGCATCCGGATCTTCTGCCCGTATGGCATCTGCAAAAGGCTTCATTTTCTTTGCATAATCCAAACCGTTATTGAAGTGGAACTTGTTTTTATTGGTGGAAAGATCAAAAAAGTACGGTTCATTACATAACTGGTACATCTCAACTTCAATATGATTGTCCTTGCAGAACTTCGCAATGGCACCTGCCGACTCAGGGCTGTCCGTAAAACCGTTTATGGTTATAACCAGCTTAATTCCCAAGGGGCCCAACAGCTTCTTGTAGTAGTCGCTCAGTCTTTGAGGCCCTTTGACGTATGTCTTCTTCGCGGAAGCAAGCTGACCGCCGTATTCCTTTCCGCTTCTATACATCTCCACCCATTCCATTTCATAAAGCCCGGTTCTCATGTTGAGTGTTTTACTTACAGTTCCTGAAAAATACCGGAGAAATCCCGGATTGATGGTGGCAGCGCCTTCCTTAAATTCAGGGGATGTATAGTTCCATGCTTGATCCACATTTCTTACATTGGCACCGCTCAATCCTTCGGGGATGGCATGACCTTTCGAAGAATCAATATTAACGGTGGCCGAAGCCGGATTTTTGC
>JAKSBV010000408.1 GCA_022360955.1 Bacillota bacterium | reverse complement strand
GCTCTACATGTGGTACGGTAAGCTTCTTGTGAATGGTCTTTACAAGTTGCGGGTCTGTCTGGTATCGTTTGGTCAGCTTCATTATAGGACGAGGCATTGTTGCTGAAAAAAGAATTGTTTGCCTCGTAGTGGGGGTGTCATTAAGTATAAACTCGATATCTTCCCTGAAGCCCATATCAAGCATTTCATCTGCTTCATCCAGCACAATCATTGAAACATTTCCGATTTTCAATGTCCCACGTTCTATGTGATCCATTATCCTACCGGGAGTTCCGATGACTATCTGTGCACCTTTGCGCAAAGCCCTTATCTGCCTTTCTATACTCTGACCGCCATATACAGGCAGGATTTTGATCTTTTTGTATCTTGAAAGTTTGTTTAACTCGTCTGCAACCTGGTTTGCGAGTTCTCTTGTGGGACAAAGCACAAGCACCTGCACTCTCTTGACATCCTGCTCGATCATCTCCAGGGCAGGTATTCCGAATGCTGCTGTTTTTCCCGTCCCGGTCTGCGCCTGGCCTATTACATCCCTGCCTTCCATAATGTAGGGAATAGCCTGTGCCTGGATAGGAGTGGGTTCTTCAAACCCCAGATCTTCGATTCCTTTTTCCATACTTGTTGACAGTTGAAGATCCTGAAAAGTTATAGATTCCATAGTTTTAAGTTCCTTTTAATACTTTATTTGATGATATTGAAAAGTACAAACATGATACCATATATTGTTATGTTTGTATTTCTGTGAACGTTAAATCTCAAATTATCAATGTTACAAGTTGCTCTACTTTTCAAAGCAAAAAAGATCAACGCATCTTCTACTGCAACAACTCAATTAAGCCTATCGGTGACAAACTCGGAATCTATTTTCAGTAGCTTCGGACAGTTCGGATACCTCTGCATCGATTATCCATCTTTCTCTAATACTGTATAATGTTTTTATTAGCGGATTATATTTAACAGATTAAAATGCATAACCTAATGTGGAATCGTTAGCTATCAAAATGATCTTCTAAGCATATCCTGATCATTCTTTTTAGCCGAGGAGGAATGAACGATGTCCGAATGGATCACAGCATTCGAAGAAAGTAAGCTGAAAGAAGGCAAAATAAAGATATTCAAAGGAAAAGACAAACAGATCGCCCTGATAAGGAAAGGGGATGATGTGTATGCATTTTTGAATGAATGTCCTCATGAGGGATGTCCGTTGAAGAGCGGAACGCTGGATGGATACGTACTCAAGTGTGCCTGCCATAACTGGGGTTTTGATATAAGGAACGGTGAGAATGTGGACACCGGTGAGTATGTAGATATGGAAGACCCAAGGGTAGAGACCTTTAAAACACAGGTTTCTGCCGGAAATATAGAGATTCTTATTTGAGGAAAGTGCCAGGCATTCTCCCAAACTTTAATTTTCTTGGATCAGTTTCACCAATTAGCCCAAAAAAGCCGCCATGAGATCAAGGCAGCAGCCAGATGTGTGATATACATCAGAGGCAGGTATCCCTTACCAATTTTTACCCAGGGATAGTAGTTAACGAATTTCGGGTTCCATTCAGAGAATTTAACGACTGGATTCACAATGAACCATGTGAAATCTTCGATCACGAGCCCCGAAAAATATGCGCTTAAAAGTATGCCAAAGAGACGAGTGTCCCAGCCGTTGACTACCAGAGGCAAGGTAAGTAACATAGGCCACATGACAAAGAACAGGTAAAAATGATATGCTGTCAGGGTTATGTTCTTGCTGAACCTGATCTTCCATCCGAATTTACCCCGATTACCTGCATTCCTGCCTTCCACATATGCTTCCCAGAAAGCAGTAGCTATCATTGCACCCCATATCCAGGCAAAGATAAGGTAAATGTTCACGATGGGAATCGTTTTTTATCGTATTTATCTATTTTCAGTTATTCCTCAAGTACTTTGAAGAGATGAACTACCTAATATCCAGATATACAAAAAATAAAAAGAATTAATTTATAGTTTAGCAGAAGCACTTTTATTGTGAAACTCCAGCATCATGAGTATCCTACCTATTGGCAGGATT
>JAKSBV010000084.1 GCA_022360955.1 Bacillota bacterium | reverse complement strand
TGTAGAAAAAGCTAATCAGCTGCTGGATGATGCTGGCTGGATAAAAGCCGATGGCAGTGACTACCGCCAAAAAGACGGTGAAGAACTGACGCTTAGAATTACATACAGAACGGACGTTGCGTTCAGTAAAGAAATTGCAGATGCACTGAAAGGTTATTTTATGGCGATTGGTGTCAATAGTGAAGTATATGGTAGCGAAATGATGACCTGGTTTGCAGAGAGTATGGAAGGCAAATTCGATATTACTATTAACTACACTTATGGTATAGCTTATGATCCACATCACTTTATATCACCGATGTTAGGTGGCTATCCAGAGTCTGTACCAGTAAACGGATTGCCTATGAAGTCGGAGATCATAGAAAGCATCAACACGATTCGCTCATCAAACGATGAGGATGCAATCGCAAAAGCTTATGAGAACGTCCTGCTGACCCTTAACAATGAAGCAGCTATTTTGCCGCTCTCTTACAGAGAAGAAATAGTGGTCTTCAACAACAAAGTAATTAACGACTATGTATTTGCAGAATATCCACATTTGATAACCATTAGAAATGTGAAATAGTCTCAATTCTAGAAGGAGAAGATGCTTAGATGACAAAAATATTTAGTTATGCAAAACAGTATAAAAGCAAAGTATATTTTTCCATAGTTCTTGCCACATTAGGTGTTTTTGCTGGCATGATTCCTTATTATCTGGTGTACCGTATCATCATGGCATTTACAGGGGCGTCACTGCCCAGCATGAAATGGTCATTGATGATGCCTGTTTTGATTCTACTGTGTCTGGTGATGCGGTCTATACTCTATTTCAGTGCATTGACGGCTTCTCATGAAGCTGCCTTTGACACCCTTCTTGGCCTGCGTCAGGCCATTGCAGAAAAGATGATAAAAATGCCTATCGGTGAAATACAAAAAAAGAAACATGGTGAATACAAGAGTACGATTGTAGATCTAATTGATGATATGGAACTCATACTGGCTCACATTATACCGGAAGGGATCTCCAATGCTCTTGTTCCAATACTGGTTATTCTTTACCTGTTTGTCATTGACTATCGTATGGCAATACTTGCACTAATCAATATCCCGATAGGTATGTTTATCTATTCAAAAGCTATGAAGAAAGCCGCTGTCAAACTTCCTCAGCAGATTCATGCCTTTCAGTCCATGAATGCAACAATGGTTGAATTCATCAATGGCATAAAAGTCATCAAGATATTCAATCAAACCACTTCTTCTTTCCAGAAATATACCGCCTCTGTGAAAAACTACAAGAAGTTTGTC
>JAKSBV010000403.1 GCA_022360955.1 Bacillota bacterium | reverse complement strand
TTTAGTTCATATTACATGAACTGTCAATAGATTTTTAGAATAAAGTTTAATTATTTCGAACATTGTTTAGTTATTATTAACTTTATGGTAATATTAACTGTATAAGTTCGCAATACTTGAACGGGTGATATAATGGATAATATTCTTGGAAAACGTTTAAAAGAATTAAGAGTTGAGAATAATCTAACTCAAGAAGAATTTGGAAAGAATTTCAATCTTCGCAAGTCAACTATTTCGCAATATGAATCTGGAAAAAGTAGACCTGACGATGATTTAAAAAAAAGTTTTGCTAAATTTTTTAATGTCACTATAGATTACCTTTTAGGCAACTCCGACATTCGCAATCCTTATGAAGAAGACAAATCTGTTATTCCTACTAAAGCTTACCACAACCTTGACAAGGCAGGGCTGCCGGAAGAAGCCATCAGGCAGATTGAGGAATATATTGAATTTGTCAAACAGAAATATACTTCGGATGGGACGTTGAGGAAAAACAAATAAACCTAGTGGACACTAGGTTTATTTGTTTTTCCTCAACGCTTTAAGTTTCCTCTCTATGTGGTTATGAACAAAAATACGTGTAAACGGAATAATCACCAAAATATTTTTAATAATTTTATTGTGGCATAAATAGGGCAACGCTGAGGAGCGACCCAACGCTTGCCGCAGCTTATACGATGAACGGCGGGCTTTATTGTCCGCTGCTTTTTTGTTCATCGGTAAGCTCTAAGCGGATAAACCTCGGGAGTTTGAGGGCAGAGCCCTCAAGATTTTAAGCCACAAATCTATCGGCGAAGAATACCATAATCTGACTATACGCCATTGCCCAGCTCCTTGACGGTTGCGTCCACTTTTTCGTGATTTCTTTCGCCGAGAGAAACACTACCTTTCGTATTGAATCATCAGTGGGGAAAATCGACTTTGTTTTTGTAAATTTCCGCACCATTCTGTGATACGCTTCCACTGCGTTTGTCGTATAAATCAAATGCCGGATCTCTTCAGGATAGTTAAAAAATGTGGTAAGCTCCGCCCAATTCGCATCCCAGGACCTCAGGATGGATGGATACTTACTATCCCATTTTTCCCTAAATTCCTCCTTTGCATACTCTGCATCATCAAGATTTACCGCACCATAGATTCTTTTTAGGTCGGCGCAAATTTCCTTTCTGTCTTTGTACTGCACAAATTTGGTCGAATGCCGAATCTGATGGACTATGCAAAGCTGCTGTTTTGTTTTCGGAAATACCGCATTTATAGCTTCTCCAAGCCCTTTCAGGTTGTCATGACAGGCTATGAAAATGTCTTGTACACCGCGCTTTTTGAGATCAGAGCAGATTGAAGCATAAAAACTTGCGCTCTCGTTTTCGCTTATCCAAATGCCCAAGATATCTTTTTGTCCATCCATGTCAATACCCAGCACCGAATAGACGCATTTGTTAATGATCTGGCTGTCCTTGCGACTTTTGAATACGATTCCATCAAAGTAAATGATGGGGTAAATCGAATCCAGTGGTCGGTTCTGCCACTCATTTACTTGCGGCAGAATTTTGTCCGTTATTTTCGAAATCAGTGTTTGCGAAATTTCCGCACCGTATATTTCACGCAGATTATCCTCGATGTCGCGCTGACTCATGCCTTTTGCGTACATTGCCATGATCTTGTGTTCAATTTCATCAGTCCGAGTCTGACGTTTTTCTAGGACTTTCGGCTCAAACTTGCCGTTGCGGTCGCGGGGTACGGCAATTTCACTCTCACCATAATCGCTTATGATAGTCTTACGGTTGTACCCGTTACGGGAATTCCCGGTGTTATTGCCTTCAATGCTGTGTTTTTCATATCCTAAATGTTCACCTATTTCTGTTTCCAGCATTTGTTCAATGGTTCCCGCAAAAAGGCGTTTTAGTTTTGACTGAATATCTCCCGTGCTTTGACAGTCTTGCATTAGCAGCCCTACCAGTTCCATTTCCTTTTCCGTGAGAATGTTTTTTGATTGTTTCATTTGATAACCTCCATTTTGTTTTTTAGAGATTATT
>JAKSBV010000455.1 GCA_022360955.1 Bacillota bacterium | reverse complement strand
TTTCATATCAATTGTCAACCCACTTTCTAGCCTTCTTTTTAACCATTATAACATACAAATGGAAAATAGCTAGTCAGTCCGATGCTTCCTCCCCCCCTTCCATTATCAAACTCTAAAACACCTTATACTCTATCCTTTATTTTAAATCCCCAAAAATCTAATTCTCAATTATTCATTATTAATTATTCATTATTAATTATTCATTATTAATTATTAGTTAATCCCCCCCTACAAAAAAGGAGACGATTTCATCGTCTCCCAACACAAATCACCTTGCTATATTCAATTCATCCCGTACAAGCGGAGAACGGACTCTTACACCCCACTCCTCACCCCCCACTCCCCACTATCTTACACATCAAACAATAAATCACCATAGGTCGGCATCGGCCATAAAGACTCATCCACAAGTGTTTCAAGTTTATCACCGTCAGCCCTTAATAGGCCCATCTGTGCAAAGACCTTGCTTTGATAAGCATAAGCACATTCATGGACATCTTCTATTGCCGAAGCTGCTTTGACAGCCTCCTCCAGCAGCTTCGTATTCTTCTGAAACGAAACCATGGTTGCAGATACTTCTTTTAGCAGCTCTTCTTGAACACCGGTATCCGCACCTGTACCGGTTGCTTTCACCTGGTTAACGGAAGATGCCAGTTGATCGCAAAACTTAAGGGCCGCAGGCAATATCTGTCGTTTAGCCATTTCCAGCATCGTCAATGCCTCAATATTAATTGCTTTCGAATAGTTTTCCAATTTGATTTCACATCTGGAGTGCAATTCGATTTCGGTAAATACGTTGTGCTTCTTAAACAATGCAATCGATTTTTCCGATATAAGTTTCGAAACAGCCTCTACCGTCGAAGCAATGTTCGGAAGTCCCCTTTGCTCCGCTTCTTTGACCCATTCGTCGGAATAGCCGTTGCCATTGAATATTACTCTTTTATGATTGATCACAATATCTTTTAACAGCGCTTGAACTTCCTTATCAAAATCAACAGCCTTTTCCAACCTTTCTGCTAATTCACTCAACACTTCCGCAACAATTGTATTTAAAACAATATTGGGTCCCGAGACTGATGCGGAAGAAGGAACCATTCTAAATTCAAACTTATTGCCGGTAAAGGCAAAAGGTGATGTTCTGTTCCTGTCGGTTGTATCTTTCGGAAGGGCCGGAAGTGTAGAAACTCCGATTCTAAGCTCTTCACCGGTTTTGGAAGATTCCGGTCCGCCATTTTCAAGCTGCTGTAATATATCCGTTAATTGTTCTCCTAAGAAAACCGAAATAATCGCCGGTGGCGCCTCATTTGCACCCAATCGATGATCATTGCCGGCATTTGCGGCGGAAAGCCTTAATAATTCCGCATGTTCATCCACTGCTTTGATGACCGCACAAAGAAATACCAAAAATTGTGCATTATCATGAGGTGTCTTGCCCGGGTCCAACAAATTTTGACCGTCATCCGTAGACATGGACCAGTTGTTATGTTTACCAGACCCATTAATACCTGCAAAAGGCTTTTCATGGAGCAGACAAGCCAATCCATGTCTGTTGGCTACCTTTTTCATCGTTTCCATCACCAATTGATTATGATCCGTCCCTATATTCGTATCATTAAAGATAGGCGCAATCTCGTGCTGTGCCGGTGCGACTTCATTGTGCTGTGTTTTGGCCGATACGCCTAATTTCCAAAGCTCCGTATTCAACTCTTTCATAAATGCCAAAACTCTTTCCCGGATAGACCCGAAATAATGATCATCCATTTCCTGCCCTTTCGGCGCAGGTGCACCGAACAATGTACGACCGGTATATCTGAGGTCTTTACGCATATGATAAAGTTTTTTGTCAATCAAAAAATATTCCTGTTCGGGTCCCACAGTTGGGATAACCTTCTTGGTCGTAGTGTTACCGAATAATTTTAGAACACGAAGTGCTTGTTTGGAAAGTGCTTCCATTGAACGCAGGAGAGGCGTCTTTTTATCTAACGCTTCCCCGGTATATGAACAAAAGGCTGTTGGGATACAAAGGGTCACACCGGACTGACCTTCTTTCAAAAATGCCGGAGAAGTACAATCCCATGCCGTATAGCCCCTTGCCTCAAAAGTGGCCCTCAAGCCGCCATTGGGAAAAGAGGAGGCATCGGGTTCGCCCTTAATCAGTTCTTTCCCCGAAAACTCCATGATTACTTTACCGTCGGCGGTAGGTGAAATAAAAGCGTCATGCTTTTCGGCAGTAACCCCTGTCATAGGCTGGAACCAGTGGGTATAATGGGTAGCTCCTTTTTCAATCGCCCAGTCTTTCATAGCATTTGCAACAACCTCTGCTACCGTAGCACCTAAGGGTAATCCCTCATCTATCGTCTTTTTTAAAGCCTTGTAGGTGGCTTTGGGAAGACGTTCCCTCATCACCGCATCATTAAACACATTACAACCGAATACTTCGGCTACATTTTGCTTACTGCAAACTTCATTCGCCATACTGCTTAACCCCTTTCACTTGGAATATATAAATAAAATCAAAAGGGTATCAAATTCCTTCTGATTTGGTGCGATTTTACTATGTAAAATGACCTCAATCTAAAAAAACATATAAAAAAAAGTAAAAAGCGCCCCTTTAGAAACATATGCTGTCCATATGCTCCGGAAACGCCATCGCTTCAAGTTAAATTCATTTTCCATATTAAATATTACTATGTTTTCATCAAAAAAGCAAGATTATTTTAAAAAATTTTCATTATTTGCTGCAAGAGCTTCGACATTATCCTGCATGCCCCTCTTTTTATATTCGGACGGCGTAATGCCCATTTTGTCTTTGAATTTTTTGTCAAAATAATTAATATTGCAAAATCCTGTTTTTTCTGCAATTTCCGTTACCGAGAACTGAGAATTCACCAGTAATCTCATCGCCATATTTAAGCGCACTTGATGGACATATTCCATCGGTGTCTTATTGGTCACTTTTTTAAAAAACCTGGTGAAATAAAAAGAACTCATATTGACACAACGGCTTAAATCTTCAATCGTAATTTTAGCGGGATAGTTTTCATCTATATGACGAAATACCGGCTTCAACCGTAAAATGTCTTCCGTCACCCGCACAAATGCCTCCTCACCGATAATATCATTTTTAAAATACCGCATCAAAACGGTAATAATACGATAAATGCTTGATTTGATAGACATTTCATATAATATATCTTTTTCGATCGATTCATGGTATACCCGTTCAATACACCGATTCATCTCTGCCCAAATCGGATGTGATACGCCGAACTTCTTCTCTATCTTAAATCGGCCGGCCAACAGAAAATAAACTTGCTGTGTATCAAATCCTTCGATGATATTTGTTAAAAAAAATTTATCAAATACCATGCCCAGTATAACTGCATTTGGATCCGTATCGGCATAAACCGAATGTGTACAACCGCTGTTGATGAATATAATATCATTTTGTGAGGCATCCATTTTTTGTCCGTCAATCGTGACGCTGACATTTCCTTCTATCACTTTAATAAATTCCAAATGTTCATGCCAATGCAAGTGCACCAGTTCCTTTCGATGTTTCTGAACAGTGATGCGAAAAGGAAATCGTTTCCCTTCAAACGGCTCCTTCTTTTGATAACTACCGGTCACCTTTTTTCAACTCCATTTCTATATATCTGCATCCTATGTCTATATACATCCCAATAAAGAATTCACATTAAAGCATAAGGAAGGAATGGGACATATAGAAGTCAGAAATCAGAGGTCGGAAATCTGAATTTCATAAATATCGTTGAAGAATTTTTTAGTCCGACTTCCGATATCAGACCTCCGACTTCCGTATGTCACTTTCCTCAATGGGCATGTAATTTATTTATCGTATTATATATAGTATACCATATAATCACATATAGCAAAATCGTATAACTTTTGAGCAATAAAGAATAGAGAATAGTGACGGATATCCGGTTATAATATACGTAACTTAACTTGATTCAAGCACTATAGGTATCATACTGTAAACTTTAAAATATAATAGTACTCCGGCAGTGGATATCCCAAGACTGCAAATAGTTGAGGGCTGAGAGATGAGGGTTGAGGACGGACCGTCCACCGTGTACGATACCTTGTCGCTGATTACACTTTGTGTTCCTATTTGGTTATCTTCCGACTTCCGCCCTCCGATCTCCGACCTCCGGTTCATACGATTATATTTCTAGTTCTAGTGTTTATTATCTATAATACAAAAAGAACCAAAAAATGGAGGGATTGATCATGAAAAGACCTAATATTTGGGGTCCGGGCAGTTTATTTGCATTTTCCGGACTGGATGGGCAGAATACGTTAAAAAACAGTATCGTAGGAACACTATGCGCCGACCGTATCGGTGTCCTATTTCATACGGATACCAAAAGGGAATTAAGCTTTGCATTAACAGACATCAAAGATATCCGGTATGAAATTGTCGCATCGGATATTATCAAAGCAACTTTGTTAAACAAAAAGACAAAAGAAAAGCTGCCTCTATCTATCGCTTTTTGCGCACAGGATACCGTCGTAGGCCTGACCACCGAAAGTGCCTTGCCGCTTGTTTTCTGTATCGGAGAAGCCACAACGGAATACGTCTCAACCATACAGGTGCATAAGACCGACGGCGAATATACTGCTTTTGCTAAAGAAGCAGACGGTCAAAGCATCAAATTCGCTTTTTCCTACAGCAAGCAGTCGGAAGCGGATGCGGTACAAAAGGCCCAAGAAGCACTAAAAATAGATGTTCATGCATTGGCAGAGCAAAAAATTGCTTTTTTCGATCAGCTTCCCCAAACGTCTCACGCTGATGGCCGGGTTGAGAAGACACTGGCAAAATGTTTTTCCGTTATGAAGTCCCAAGTATATACAAAAGAAGGCATGTTTACTTCAAGATGGACTACCCCGGACCGTCTGCCCCACCGAAAGCTTTGGCTTTGGGATTCGGTTTTTCATGCCGTCGGCAATAAATATATTTCTCCGGAGCTGGCTTCCGACAGTATTAAAGCTGTCTTGTCAACCCAGCAGGAAGATGGTTTTATTCCCCATCTGTCTTTCCCGGACAAGAGTTCGGATATTACACAGCCGCCGGTACTGGCCTGGGGATTATATCACCTGTATCAATACGGCAGCAATAAAACATTGCTGGAAGAAACTTACGAGCCGTTGAAAAAATATTTAGAATGGAACATAGGCCACCGAGATGTTAATCATAACCATTTATTTGAATGGAAAGTAAACCCGAACAGCACCTCATGCCGCTGTGACGAGTGCGGGATGGATAACTCCCCCAGGTTTGATAATGTCGTTGAAATGGATTGTATTGATTTTTCCTGTCTGATGGCTAATGAAGCACGGGTGATGGCAGATATCGCCGGTGTTCTGGGATTAAAAGATGAGCAAGATAAATGGTCGGCACTATTTGCCAAGATTAAGCATGCAGTCAATGAGCACTTATGGGACGGAGAGCATCAATTTTATTACGATAAGATTGTAGAAAGCGGAGCGTTTAAAAAGGTGAAAGCCGTTTCCTCCTTCCTGCCTCTCTTTGCAGGTATATGCGAACCTCACCATGCGGAAAGCCTCGTGAAGCATTTAACCGATGACAAGTCCTTTGGCGCACCATTTTCGATTCCAAGCATCTCTTTGGACGACCCGACTTTCGGCAGCGATATGTGGAGGGGACCTGTGTGGATCAATTATAATTATTTGATCTCTTTAGGATTAAAGGAGTACGGTTATCATGAACTGGCCAATGATATCATCGGAAAAACCGTAGAAATCATAACCCAATGGTACCAACATGACGGGGTCATCTATGAATTCTACGATAGTATGAACAAAGTATCTCCTTCCAGATTAAACCGTAAAGGCCCTGCGATAGAGCCATATGATTTTAATATCCGCTATCAGTCCATACGGGATTACGGGTGGAGCTGTACACTATTTCCCGCAATGGTTTTAGAATAATTCTGTAATGTAAATACGCCGGAGAATATTCTCCGGCGTTTTGTATTGTATTTAATGTGTAATATCCTTTTTCATTTCTTCAACAACTTCTCCAGGCAATCCTGTCAACCTATTTATTCATAGATACTTATAAAAAATTATCCGTCTGAACCATTGTTTCTTGCTCTTTCAAAGGAATAAGCTGAATGCCTAATCCTAACGGCTTGATTATTTTTGAAGGCGTATCTAATTGTGGCGTTACTTTCATACTTTCAAGCCTGGCAATGGCTGATTGCTTCACCCCACATTTTTCAGCTCATTCTTGCTGGCTTAATCCCAACTTAAGAGATCAAGTAAGAGCTCAATAATATCGGCTACCGTCTCCATTAATTTCTTTGCCTGCTCATTAATTGATGTGATACCTGCCTTTACTTCTTTCCATGTTTTACTCATCTTATATTCAACCTCCACATTTCTAGCTTTGTATTATCTGGGATGAAAGGAGAAATCTTTCCCTATATATCCAGTCGTCATATTCTTTTCAAGTACATCAATATGTAACATAATCTGTTTTAACTCTATTCTGCTCTCTTTACTCGTCTGTGCCTTTTGGTCAAGTTCACTAATCAGATCGGCCACCGGACAGTACCCGTTTACATCGTCATACAAAACTACTTGGTACATTGTTAGTATTCTTCCAAATGTTGAAATTATAACAGATTTGCTATTAACCAATTTAATAATAACAATTTTTCTATAATATGTCAATGTCAAGTTTATTATTATTACTTGTCCTTTTGTCTCTAAATGAAAGATAATCGTATATTTTTCACTAGTAGTTTGTTATATTCCTTGATTACGGTTATTTCAAACCTCTATATCGTTTTGGTTTAATGAAAAGGGATGGGAAAAATATTTAAATACATCACATGTTTCGGTTCAACTCATTGTTATCTGCGTCAATAGGCCAAGCAGATGTCTTGACAAGCTCATCGGCGCAACGCTATTATATTAAACCATGGAACTTGGAACATTTATAAACAAATTGAAGAAGTGATTCGGCAAAATGAGAAACGAATTTAATATTTTATAACTCCTGCTACTATGGGTCTGCACAAAAATAAATATCTCTCTAATAAATACATCTCTCTTTCTCATTTTTGATTTTCATTTATTTTAAAAAATGTATTATTTTGTCGAATAAAATGCTAAAAAAAATACGCAGTGATCGCGTTTATGGAGTTGCAGATTTGTCATTTGAATTTCTGCCTTCTTTTACAATATCCTTGAATTCAACGATGATAGGATTTTGCAAGGCCTTTTCATTATTGATAATGGCAAAATACATGAAGAAATTGCATTTGACACTACCGGGCTTATGGTTGCTGATGGTTTGATATATCCTTGGATCAATACTGTTGTCCGTCAATGCAGCCCATATCCCTTTCATATAGAGCTTTGAAAACATATAATGACAGGCATTCTGAATCTGGCTCCAGATTCTTCTTCGCTTCCATCTGACTCTTCTGAATACATTGCAAGCTACTCTATCGGTCACTTCTTTTAACAGGATATTAAAATATTCTTCCTTGCCCTGCGTCTTTGTCAAGATATATGTATCACTGAGCTTGTAGTAGGACATTTGGGAAATATGCTCAATGCCCGTACAATGCAGCAGCATGTCCGTTTTATATATTCTGGTAAGATTGTCATGACCCAGAGCAGGCAGCGCGTTAAAGCGGATCGAATCAACAATTGCAATATCATAAGCTGTTAAATCTTTAGAAGCACTAATCTCTTGAAGGGTTTTAACGGTCATATCGACACGCTGATCCTTTAAAGCTTTACGGATATTGTCAATCTCATCTCTATCACTAAAACCCAATACCAGCACTTTTATCTCTATTTTCTTTTTTGGTTTTTTAGGAGATTCGCAATCGGTTAACGGCGGCTTTTCTTTTTCCTTTTCGCGAATATACGCCGATAAATAGTCATACATTGTTTTCTTCTTTGCACCCACGAGTTCACCTCCTTTTTTATTTTATTTTATACATGTTAACTCCAGAACCTGAATGAAAACAGTCTATGGGCCTATAGAACTCTTACAAATATTTCTTCAAAGAATCAGGAACCGGGGTTTCTCCCCAAATAATCATACAACGCGCTTCAACAATGAGCAAAGGTGCAATGAGCAGACTGAATATCGCATAAATCTGAAAGGTTTTTTCCCTAATCATTCCCACCATGCTTTTAGACTTCTGTTGTGACATTTAAATCCCTCCTTACCGGTTGCGAAATACTGAATACTGCCTTGCCTTCCTTATACTTAGCATCTAATCGGGCCCTGGAGTTTACAATCAAGTCATTTTTAACTTTTTGATATCCTGCCTGCATCATTAATTTTCTAAAACTCAGCTCATCCGATTCTATACACACATTGCAAACCACGGCATCTTGATCTATGCTTACCGCTAAATCAACACTGCTGTCCCGGAAGGGCTCAAAACACATTATAAAGGCAATCAACTGTGCTATAAAGGTATAGTCCATCTCGTCAAAATCTTTTAGACGATCACCAATCTCTACACTTTTCAATGTTTTATGCTTTTTCTGCATATACGCGATAAACCGTATGAAATTGTCGGCCTTCAATCTTCTAAAATCATTGATCTCCTGAAGCATATCCAGATTCAAAATATCACGGCACATCTCAAAATAATAAGTTCGGCTGAGCAATGCAATGGCAATACACATAATGATAAGCGTACCAATGAAAAACACGTGAATATTCATACTTACAACATTTCCATACGCTCCTAGCTTAAAGAAAACATCCGCATAATTACCTACAAAAGTAATGCAGATAAATATCAAACATATAATCAATATCGCCGTTCTTTGCGCTGCCGGTGTTAATTCTTTCCAATCCTTGCTTAACAAATTTACTTTACTAAGGTTAAATCTAAATTTTATCATTACTACTATAATTATTGCATGTATTATCCTAACACAACTTCCGATCCAAACCTTATGTTGCAATATATCTTCAAATTCCATAAACAAAAATAGAATCGGGAGCGGTGCAAAATCCAAAATTGCAAGAGTGAATGCTGTTATGCAACCCGAAATTAGGCTCTGCCGGACATTGAATCCCCATAGATACCGCAACACCAATAAAAAAACAATTGTACACACACCTGAAGTAAAAACCATATAGACTAACGTCGTCCTGATGAAAAACATTAGGACAAGTATTATAATACTACTCAGTAATAGTTTAAGAATAAAATATAATACCTGACTGCCTTTAACCCTGAAAATGTCATTTCCTTTACACAGAATAAGTGCCATAAGAACTGCCAGCGGTTCTTCGAAAATCCCAACCAAAAGCATTTCAACCCATGATATTTGCATTGTTGCCTCACTCCAAAACACTGCCTATGATCCTGTCTCTTCTTCGTAAAGAAATAAGTACATATGTATTTCAGTTTTTTATTGCCGCATTCCTATATATACTTTTGATCTTTACAATTGCAATATCAACTACAGATAACAGCACTCCCAAAAAAACAGCCGAACATATCCATTGTTCTCCTTTTATAGTGCTTGTCCACATATTCAGCACAAAAAGAATGCCAAGCGTGATATATCCCTGACGTTTAAACATTGCTTTTTTCCTTTCGCTATAGGGTCTGTGCCTGCTGTCTGCGGCCCCTGTCAGTGAAAGGGTAAGAAAACTCAATAAATAAAAAATCAAAACCGTCCAAAAACCTATACGGATGAAAAATGCCGCTGCCGGCACAAACAGCATCACTGCCGTGCTTAATATAATACACCACACATCGCTCTCAACATGAGAACCTCCCCAGCACCTCCGCATTAAGGAAAATGAAAAAAGCACAACCCCAATAGATAACAAATATACTTTCCATGTTACGTCTAAAAACAAAGCCGCCACCCCGGACAAAACAACCAGCGCAATAACAAAAATAGCCATTCTTAAAAACCGGACGGTCACATATCTTATTTCTTCTCCTTCTTCGGATGTAGCATTTTTCGCTTTTACTGCTTCATCGGTAAGTACATCGGCAAATTTATCGATCAAACTCATAATTCGGAGCTCCTTTAAGCCGAGAATGAAAATGATTTTATTCGGCAGATAATTGCAAGCGAACCCCTGAGCATCCGGTTGCAAATTATCAATCATTGACAAATGTATTTTTAGGTTGCAGGTGATTATCTTTAACAGAATACTTTTGCAGTTAACATTAATCCCCTTTGCTGTAAAATATATTAGGTAATGTGAGTATTATATCACATTATGGGTTAATCTGTAAACACTTAGATAAGATTCCTTGGATATCTTCCTCTTTTTTTATATTTTCTTGATATTGGGCTGCATTGACCAAGACCGGTTCTTACAAAGCATGTGGGGCAATAATGTATGCATCCGATAATAAATAGGGATATAATCTTATCTTATAGAAACCAAACGTCCTATATCAAAGTATATCCCCAAGCTTCTTTCGATACCCTATCATACCTTTGTCTTTACCTCTCTCAAACTTTACGCCGTATACCGTACACTAGATATTACACTACCCCTACCGTATCCTCTAAAACGTTATTTAAGCCAATCGGTGTTACAGTGTGATAAACCAATTTATCTATCAGTTTTTTAATGCTTGTCTCGCAGCAATATACATCATTCACTATCTTATTTTCCATATATGTAGTATTATCCTTTGTGACCTCTTTTTTGACAATTTCAACGCCATAGCTTTTTCCGGCATAGCTTATTTGTTGTTCTTCCACTTCACTCTCAATTACATAATATTCAAGGTACATCCCCTTTAAATGATTGGGAATAACCTCTTTGTCATTGCTTATGTTTACTGCAGCTTGAAGCTTTTTCGTACACATTTAGAACACCCCTTTGTCAATATACACGTTTTTTAAATCACATAAGATTGGCTTCTATATGAATTATTATACAGAAGGTTTAACGATTTGACCATAAAAAGATATCGCAATCCCCAAGCATTTTCGCTGTTTTTCGACATCGTCCTTGTCATCAGATACTGCATTTTGTCATATCTTATTGTTAAAGCAATAAATATGTAAATGAAAAGTTTGATAAACAATTAACAATCTACTTATTTCGATATGGAAATGATTTATTATTGAACTGTGTTCCTATTTTATGTTAATATATAAGAAGATAACATAAGAATACATGATATGATAGATGTACCGATAGAAAATGATACGCCCGGTCGGGAACCTGACATAAAGACAATTCTTGAATCCTATGTAAATCATGTAGGACAATCGAAAGTCGGAAATTTGATATCAACAGTCATTGATGGGTCAAGTAAGGGGGGAAGGCATGAACGAGCACATAAAAAAAATTGTTACATCCATTAACGGCATAGAAGTATTTTCAAGACGCATTATTAAACACGGGGTTCAGCTAGCGCTTGGTTTGCTGTGCATCGCACTGGCTTTATATTTTATAAACACCGGTTTCTATAATTACGATTATGATACTGCATTTATGACTTTTTCGATATTTAAAACCGGCGTCACCATTTTTGCCGAAGCAATCATCGGAGGCCTGCTCATCGATTATTTTATCAAAAAATTGGGTTCATCAAATTAAAAGATGAACCCGTTTTTTTCTGCTCTATGTCGTTCTTAATCTTGATTTCTTTTTATCCTGGAATTCCTGCCATGCTACCCAAACAGGGCTTGCAATAAAGATTGATGAGTAAGTACCGCTTAAAATACCGATCATGAGCGGAAAAGCAAAGTCTTTGATAGACGGAACACCCAGCACGTATAACGCGGTAATCATAATCAGCGTTGTCAATGACGTGTTAATAGAACGGGCCATTGTCTGCCATATGCTTTTGTTCGCAATATTGCCGAATTTTTCCTTTTTCATATATTTTTTGTTTTCTCTGATTCTATCAAACAACACAATGGTATCATTGATAGAATACCCCAATATTGTCAGCATTGCCGCAATAAACGTAGTATTAATCGGTATTCTAAAGAGCGCATACACCGTCAGCATAATCAGCAGATCATGAATCAACGCTGCAACAGCGGCAACCCCGGATTTAAATTCAAACCGTATAGTAATATAGCCTAACATTAACACCGCTGCAATCACGGTGGCAAGAAATGCTTGATATTTTAACTCATTTCCAATGGTGGGATTTACATTATCCGTCATGAGCTTATCCTCTATGCTTAACCCATACTTCTCTTTTAAGGCCTCAAACACTTCGTTACGTTTCCCGGTATCAATTTCCGTTGTTTTGATAATCACCTGTTTTCCGTCGGCTCCGACTTTCTGCACATGGATAAAAGCCCCATCCACACCCGTCACTTCACCGACAATGCTCTTAATTTCATTGTTATCAAATTCTTTGCCGATATTAACATGCATCTCCGTTCCGCCGGCAAAGTCAATATCCTGATTTAATCCTCCAACCAACATTGCAATGAGGCCTGTCAAAATAATAACACCGGACAGGATAAAAAATATTTTACGCTTTCCCATAATATCTATCATTGTATTCCCTCCTTACGCACCATACAGCCGTGTATTCTTAATTTTCATCCCTACGCTTTGACGCAGCAAGAATCTCGTAACTACAATCGCAGTAAACATACTTGCAAGGATACCGATGGAAAGTGTTACTGCAAATCCCTTAATCGGACCTGTCCCAAATCTCCACAACACACCTGCTGCAATAAGCGTTGTAATATTGGCATCGATAATCGCCGTAAAAGCCCTTGAGAATCCTCCGTCTATTGAGGCTCTCAATGTCTTCCCTGCCTTTAATTCTTCCTTAATTCGCTCAAATATGATGACGTTGGCATCAACCGCCATACCGATGGAGAGAATAATCCCTGCGATACCCGGCAAGCTTAGATTCACTCTAAACCCTGCCATCACAATAGCTACGATGGCAATATAGCCCGCTAAAGCAATATCGGCTACCAAACCGGGAATTCTGTAGTATAGCAGCATAAACAGGAACACTAGCATAAGACCTATTCCTCCGGCCATAAGACTTGTTTCCAAAGATCTTTCCCCGAGGGTAGGACCCACGCTTCGCAGCTCCATATCCTTCAACGCAAAGGGTAATTTCCCGGCTCTAATCAGACTTGCCAGCCAGGAGGCCGTCTCCGGCGTAAACCCGCCCTGAATAATCGCTTTATCATCCGCAATGGGTTCATCGACATAGGGCTGTGAAATCACTGCATCATCTAACGTAATCGCAATATAATTTTTCCTTTCGGCTTTTCTCTCTTCCTGTGAAGCTTCCGTTGTGGCTTCAAAAAACTTTTTAACCGCCGCTTCACTGAATGCTAAAGACACATAATTCGCAGGGTTTCCGCCTTCGTTAACAATTCCATATTCCGCCCTGGCATCTACGATGTCTTTCCCTGCAAGCACAGTATTCCCATCGGCATCCACAAACTTCAATTCGGCCGTAGCACCTAACTTTCGGACTGCCTCTTCCGGGTCTGCAATGGCCGGAATTTCTATTCTTATTCTCTTTTCTCCCTGGCGTGCAATGGTTGCTTCAAAATATCCCAAATCATCAATACGCTGTCTCAGCATCTTCTGTGCAGTACTCATATCTTCGTCACTGGGCTTGTCTGCCTGTGCCTCATATACAATAACAGATCCGCCTGTTAGATCCAATCCTCTACGAATGCCTTC
>JAKSBV010000105.1 GCA_022360955.1 Bacillota bacterium | reverse complement strand
TTTTAATCAAATTGGAGGTCCTATACAGCCTAACGGTTGTGTGGGGTTTCTAAGGTATCTTTAATGGTCAAGCGGAAGATCGGTATAGGTGTCGTAATGCTTGTGTGTAGTCGAAAGATTGCATATAGGTATGTAGATATCTGTATCGGTTGTAGCGTAGATCATCATGGGCTCTTTTTGTTGTGATTATTTATGCAAATTAATGGGTGAATAGGAGTTTCATAATATTGCTCTGTCTAATGAAAATGCATCCGAAGGAATAGGCTGCATCATAATATATTAAAATTTTGCGGTAATCAATTGCTATCCTATGTATTTTGTGCTAATATTTCAATTGAATAAGCAATATCTATCAATCAACACGATGCGTAAAGGAGTACTAACATGCTGACTGCTTTTATTTTAGGCTTAGGAATGACTTGTGTGGGCTTATTACTTTCATTGGCAGTACAAAATTGGTATATTTCTTTTGGCATTTCTGCGGTAATAGGTGCTATTTCTCTTGTGATAACGAGTATACTCAAGAATTTTGCGCTCATACTGAGAAAAAGGGCTGAGGTGAGACCGAAGGAAGCACAAAAGGTGTTGAGCGAATTAGAAAGCATGGCAAAGATACTGATGGCATTCGGTTTGCCGAATGTTATAAATGGGATCATATTATATTTTAAATTATACAGATAAGGGGCAAAAGGAGATACATAATGGGCAACAATATAGGATACTTGATATTGCATGGTTTTGGAGGAAGTATACGGGAAATTGCTCTCCTTGCCCAATATCTCAAGGACAAGGGACATATAGTCGCGGCGCCGAAATTGGCAGGTCATACCGGAAAGCGGCGTGATCTTGCCAAGGTACGCTATTGTGATTGGATTGCTTCTGCAGGACAAGCATATTCACAGCTTCGTAGGCAATGTGAAAAGGTGATTGTTGTTGGATTTTCAATGGGTGGCCTGCTGGCTGTCCATCTTGCAGTACAAAACAAGGTTGCGGCTATGGTGATGATGAACATGCCTATTTATTATTGGGATTTTAAAAGAATTGTATTGAATATCAGAGAGGACTTTAAGATTGGCAGTTATCATCATATAAAACAGTATCTGAAAACTTCGTTTGATAAACCGTTGCTTTCATTAATACAGTTTAGAATATTGTTATCCAAAACCAAACCGCTCTTAAAGCAGGTTAAGACGCCCGTATTCATTGTACAGGCCTTGAAAGATGATACGGTACAGCACCGCAGTGCGGAATATATTCATCAACACGTTGCCTCGACGGATAAGAGGATAAAATATTATGAAAATGCCGGACATATCATTTGTCAAAGCGCAGCGGCCGCGCAGGCTTTTGAGGATGTTTACACCTTTGTGCAGGATGTGATGAAAAAGGCTGAGAAATAGTTGATGGCTGAGCGTTTTTCCTATTATGCAATGATGGTTGCCTAATAGGAATTTTTTATAAAATTTGTAAAAATTAAAAGG
>JAKSBV010000025.1 GCA_022360955.1 Bacillota bacterium | reverse complement strand
CCTTACCTTAAACCAAGCATTACAAGCTCTTAGATTCGGAATACCTGTTGCTGGAGTATGATTATATTTCTAACTTTACTGTTTATTATCTATAATATAAGTATCATATTTTTCTGCTTTATTGCCATACGTCCGGCTGCTTTTGCTATTTTTGATTCAAAAAACGATTGGGCTTTGCTTCCTTGCTCCTTTGTTTTTTGTCTTCATATTTTTTGGATTGCATCTCACCGACCATTTGAGATATTTTCCAATCGGATACATACTCGTGTTCGTTATTTTGCAGCTGCTTAAAGTCAATTTTTCGCTCCATTTACTAAAGCCTCCTTGTAATAGTTTGGAGTTCGGAACTTGAAGTTCTGAATGGATACCCTGAGCATGCTTTTCACAACTCCGAACGCTTAGTTTCAAGCTATTTATATATATTATGTCTTAAATTAAAGTATTCTTACATATTCTTCTGATTTTTACGGACAAAATATACAGACAAATTTTTTTGAAAGATTATGAAATACCTGTTGAATTTTTATTCACAAAAATGTATAATTATAAAATAACTTTTGAAAGATGCTTATAATCGATAGGAGGCAAACAGAATGGTTAAAATAGGCATTTTAGGTGCTACCGGCTATGCCGGAATAGAGTTGGTTCGCATACTCTCTCAACACCCTCAGGTTGAGATCGTGTCCGTTACCTCTCAAAGCTACGCAGGACAAAAAATTTCCGATATTTATCCCCATCTCCGGGGCTTATGCGATATGACCTGTGAAAAACCGGATGTTGAAAAAATTTCCCGACAATGTGATTTAGTTTTCACTGCGTTACCGCACGGTGTCTCAAAAACAATTGTGCCGCAATTGGCGGCCCATAACCTCAAGGTTATTGATTTAAGCGGAGATTTTAGATATAACGATACCACCGTCTATGAAAAATGGTACGGTACGCCGCACACCGACCCCGCATTATTGGAAAAAGCAGTGTATGGGCTGCCTGAACTTCATAGAGCGCAAATTGCAAAAGCGTCTCTTATAGGTAATCCCGGCTGTTATACCACTTGTTCCATCCTGCCTTTGGTCCCCTTGCTGGCAAACCAAATGATTCATCGGGATAATATTATTATAGATGCTAAGTCCGGGGTGTCCGGTGCAGGCAGAAGTACGGCGCTGCCTTATCATTTCTGTGAATGTACGGAAAACATGAAAGCTTATAAAATTGCCGCCCATCGGCATACGTCCGAAATTGAACAGGAACTTAGCGAGGTCGCCGGGGAACAAATGATGCTTTCCTTCACACCTCATCTTGTCCCTATGAAGCGCGGCATTATCACTACGGCTTACGCCAATTTGAAACAAAAATGCACAACAGCATCATTGCTGGATATGTACAAACAATATTATCAAGACGAATACTTTATTCGTATACACCCTGAAGGCAAGCTTCCCGAAACCAAATATGTAGCCGGTTCCAATTTTATAGATATCGGTATGGTGGTTGACGAACGGCTCAACAGGGTCGTTGTGGTTGCGGCGCTGGATAATATTATTAAAGGCGCTGCAGGTCAAGCAGTCCAAAATATGAATATCCTGTTGGGAATTGACGAAAAAACAGGACTTGCGGCACCGGGCATGTATATTTAGTGTACAGCTGACAGTGGACAGCATACAGGTATACGTTTTATTCGTTTATTATCAATAATTTGTTTGAAATAAAAATAAAGAAGCTATTATTTGGTTTTACTACTGCAATTACTGTTATTGAAAATCGGACTTAAAAAATAGAATGACGGAGACGGATATACGGCGGTAAACTGTCAACTGTACACTGTCAACTGTCAACTAACTATAGGGAGGATTGTTAAATGGAAGCTTTAATCAAAAAAGCCGGTATATTAATTGAGGCTTTGCCTTATATACAGCAATTAAACGGCAAAACCGTTGTCATCAAATACGGTGGTAATGCTATGATCAACGAAAATCTTAAACATTCTGTAATGGAAGACATTACACTTCTCAAATATATAGGCGTAAATCCTATTGTGGTACACGGTGGTGGACCTGATATCTCCAAAGCACTCAGTCTCTTTAATATTGAGAGCCAATTTGTAAACGGCCTAAGGATCACCGACGCTCAGACAATGGAAGTTGCACAAATGGTACTGGTGGGTAAGACAAATAAAGAAATTGTTTCAATGTTAAATTGCAAAGGCGGAAAAGCGATAGGCCTCTCCGGTATCGACGGAACCCTTATTGAATGCGAACAGCTGAAGCCATCCGTGGACGGTCAAGAAACCGATATAGGATATGTAGGAAAAATTACAAATATAAATTGCAAAGTCTTGGATCTTATTGCCAAAGATGAATATATCCCTGTTGTTGCACCAATCGGCGTAGGGAAGAATGGCGAAAGCTATAACATTAATGCAGATACGGTTGCCGGTGCTATTGCTTCCGCACTAAAAGCCGAAAAATTGATGCTGCTTACCGATGTAGAAGGGATTAAACCCTCAAATGACAGTCAAGAAATTATTCCTGTCATCGCTAAAAAAGAAGTATATAGATTAATTGACAATGATGTCATTACCGGCGGAATGATTCCAAAGGTTTTAGGATGCATTGAAGCCCTTGAAGCAGGTGTAAACAGGACACATATCATTGACGGACGCATTCCTCACTGCATACTTCTTGAGATCTTTACGGACAGAGGCATTGGATCAATGATCATGGAATAAGCATATTAAAGTTGGGTATCTATATATAAAAAGTACTCATAGGATTTAGCGCTTTGAACGGTCCCACCCGGTTATTTTGATATTTTTATTTGAGAATTACAAAAAACTTCCAATATTATATTGCTTTTTTTTGCTAATTGTAATATAATAATTCTGAAAAACAATATATTGTATTATAGGATACAATATTCGACATTCTCAACTATATATTGACATAGCTTGGAGGGTCGTACATGGACGTGTTAATGGATAATACAAATCTAAAGGAACTAAAAAATGTGTTAAGAGGTATTAAATTCAAAATCGACAATTGTGAATCTTTAGCTAAGGTTCTGGAAAAATTGGAAAAAAACCATCCGATTCCCGAAGACTGGGATTGCTCAACCGAAGTAGCTCTCGTGCAACTATATATAGATCTTGTAAATGTCTGTAAGCAAAAAAACATCTTATAAGTTATAAGCTCACCAAAAAAGGAAGCAAGACTTGCTCCCTTTTTTGATGAGCTTATACAATTTTTCTTCTTATACCCTTCTTTTATTTTTTCTTGATCAGGATATCGTCACCCCTGCCACTGATGGTTACGGCATCTCCCGGCTTTATTTTACCTTCCAGCATCTCTTCCGCCAGCTTATCTTCAATTTTGGCCTGTATCGCCCTTCTAAGCGGTCTTGCACCATATACCGGATCAAATCCTTCTTTTGCCAATACGGTCTTAGCAGGATCTGTAATGTTTACCGCGATATTATTGGCTTTCAAGCGCTCTATCAACTTGCCCATCATAAGCGTAGCAATCTGCTTAATGTGTTCTTCTTCAAGCTGATGGAATACGATGATATCATCAATCCTATTTAAAAATTCCGGTCGGAATACACGTTTCAACTCACTCAGTACATTCTTTTTAATATCCTCATAATTTTCCTTGACTGCTTCTGCCGAAACGGAAAATCCCAGCTTTTTAGGTTCCGTAATCGTACGCGCGCCTACATTAGAGGTCATAATGATAACCGTATTCCTAAAATCCACTTTTCTGCCTTGGGCATCGGTTAAAATACCGTCCTCCAAGATTTGCAGCAAAACGTTAAACACATCCGGGTGCGCCTTTTCTATTTCGTCAAACAGTAATACGGAATAAGGTTTTCTTCTCACCTTTTCGGTAAGCTGACCGCCCTCGTCGTATCCCACATATCCCGGCGGCGAGCCCACAAGCCTGGATACCGTATGCTTTTCCATATATTCCGACATATCAATGCGGATCAAAGCATCCTCATCGCCAAAAATAGCTTCGGACAAGGCTTTAGATAATTCCGTTTTTCCTACACCGGTCGGCCCTAGGAATATAAAGGAGCCGGTAGGGCGCTTGGGATCTTTTAACCCTACTCGTCCTCGCCGGATGGCTTTTGCAACTGCTTTCACCGCTTCTTCTTGTCCGACAATCCGTTTATGAAGGATTTCTTCCATCTTGAGAAGCCTCTCGCTTTCTTCTTCTGCAAGGCGCTTTACCGGTATACCCGTCCAGCTTGCAATAATTTCCGCGATCTCCTCATCATCTACAACGGACGTATGGGTTTGATTCTCCTGCTGCCAATTATTTTTCATTTGATCTAATTGCTTTTTTAGATTCTGCTCTTCATCTCGTATTCTTGCAGCTTTTTCAAATTCCTGAGTACGAATAGCTTCCTCTTTTTCTTTGCTGATTTTTTCAATTTTTTCTTCTAACTGTTTCAAATCCGGCGGCGCTGTAATCGCACGCAATCGCACCCTGGACGCCGACTCATCAATCAAGTCGATCGCTTTATCCGGCAGAAACCTATCGGAAATATATCTTGCCGAAAGCTTTGCGGCCGACTCCAAAGCGCTGTCGGTAATTTTTACTCTATGATGGGCTTCATATTTGTCTCTAATCCCTTTCAGGATTTGAACCGTTTCTTCTACAGAAGGTTCGCCTACGGTAATCGGCTGGAATCTCCTTTCTAAAGCCGCATCTTTTTCCACGTGCTTTCTATATTCATCCAGTGTTGTCGCACCAATCACTTGCAGCTCTCCTCGCGCAAGGGAGGGCTTAAGAATATTGGAAGCATCGATGGCCCCTTCTGCGGCACCTGCACCGATAATGGTGTGCATCTCATCGATGAACAAAATAACATTACCGGCTTTCCGGATCTCATCCATTGCTTTTTTAAGTCTTTCTTCAAATTCACCTCTGTATTTCGCACCTGCTACCATAGAAGACAAGTCCAGTGTAACAACCCTTTTATCCTTTAAAATCTCAGGAATGTTGCTTTCCACTATTTTCTGTGCCAGGCCTTCGGCGATAGCTGTTTTTCCCACGCCCGGTTCACCGATTAAGCAGGGATTGTTTTTTGTTCTTCTGCTAAGAATTTGAATGACTCTCTCTATCTCTTTATCTCTTCCGATAATCGGATCAAACCTATTCTCCCTCGCCATTTCCGTAAGATCTCTTCCGAATTGATTCAACGTAGGTGTATTTGCATAACCGGCTGCAGCTCTAGGGGCACCTGCACCACCGGCAGTTTCTTCATTTAACAGCTTTACAATTTCTCCGAGTAATTTTTGACTATCCAATCCCAGATCACTTAAGATCCTCACCGCAACACTTTCACCTTCTCGCACGATTCCTAGAAGAATATGCTCCGTACCAATATAATTGTGTCCCATTTTTCTGGCCTCTACATAACTTAATTCCAGCACTCGCTTTGTTCTGGGGGTAAGTCCCACCGGCTGCTCCGCCTTATCCTGCGAGACGCCTATGAGTTCATTAATCCTTTTGACAACCTTTTCAACGGTAACACCCTGGCTTTGCAGCACCCTTGCCGCAACACCTCCGCCTTCCTGCAGCAGTCCCAAAAGGATATGTTCCGTCCCCACATAGTTATGTCCCAATTGTACTGCATTTTCATGGGCAATCCTCAAAGCCTTTTCCGCTCTTTCTGTAAATTTATTATTAAACATTGCCATCTTTTTTTCGCTCCCTTCGTTTGTACAATGTATGCCCAGGTTCACGGTTCACAATACGTAATACGAATAAAAACTTGCAGCACTTAAGCCCTGTCCCTCAATCTTTTTCCGTATCCTGCGAATCTAAACCTTAATGATCCATTGTATTTCTTATCATCTCCGCTCTTTTCATATCTCTTTGCTCCGCACTCAGATTCCCGTCAAACCGCTTGATAATATTGGCAGGCTGTGTGGCAATCATCAGTTCATTCATTTTTTTTAACGATATCCCTTTTATTATTTCCAAATTGATGCCCAATCTAACATCAGATAACAATTTCATGAATTCCTGGGAGGACATGATTCTTGCATTGGAAAAAATACCGTATGAGCGATATAATCGGTCTTCCAGTCTCTCTCTATTCTCGTGAAACAGCTTTCTCCGTGCCAGCCGTTCTTGTTCAATGATTTGCCTTACAATGCCTTTTAAGTTTTCCAGCGTATCTTCCTCAGACATCCCCATCGTTACCTGATTGGATATTTGAAAAAAATGTCCTCTGGCTTCCGTCCCTTCACCATAAAGCCCTCTGACCGCAATACCGAGCTTGCCTACGGCATTTAACAGGCTGTTGATATATCTGGTAATTGTCAATGCAGGCAAATGGATCATCACCGAGGCCCTTAATCCTGTCCCGGCATTCGTAGGACAGCAGGTCAGATAACCGTAATTTTCACTATAGGCATATTCCACTTCCTGTTCTATCAGATTGTCGATTTTATTCGCCAAATCCCATGCTTCATCCAGCTTCATGCCGGAAAAAATACATTGAATTCTTAAATGGTCTTCTTCATTGAGCATCACACTCACACACTCATCCTTGCTCAGAAGGACACCTCTTGAATGAACGTCCTGCAGCATCTCAGGACTTATAAGATGTTTTTCTACCAATACCTGTTTATCTACCGCATTGAGTTCGTTCATTGAAAAATAGTCGAATACGTGAGCTGCTCCGTTCCCGCTCCCCAAAAGTACCTGTTTTGCTTTTTCAATGATCTGCTCTCCCTGCTCCCGGCTCATATGCACCGGAAAAGGAGTCTCTTTAACATTCCTTGCTAATCTTATTCTGCTGCTTACGACCACGTCCCCCTCCGGCCCATGCTCTACATACCACGCAGTCATATTATATGTCCTCCTTTAGCTGGGCTTCCAATTCTCTAATCTTATCCCTTAATTGTGCGGCTCTTTCATATTCTTCATTGTGTACAGCCTTATTTAACTGTAATTTCAGCCCTTTGATCTCTCTTTGGGCTTTGATCTTTCCCCCTGCTCTTTGCGGTAATTTCCCATGATGATAGGTATTGCCGTGCATCTTTTTAAAAACCGGCTCCAAGGTACTGCCGAATACATCGTAACAATGTCCGCAACCCAGCTTGCCGCTTCGGGCAAATTGCTCATAGGTCATGTTGCAAAAATCACATCCAGGCATTGTCGATCTTTCCTGCGGCTGGATATGATATCCGAAGCCATTTCCTAAAAAACCGGCTAAGAAATTATGAATGCTAAAGGGTGAAGCAAAAGTAAACCCATTGTCAAAAGTCAGTTCTTTATGCTTTCTTGCACACTGTTCGCATAAGTGGATTTCTTTTTTTTCATCATTAATAATTTGCGTAAGATGAACACTGGCAGGCCTTTCCAAACACTGCTGACACATCATGATACTTTCACGCTCCTTATATCAAACTTAAAACCATATGTTTTAACAGATTTGCTCTCAATTGATCCCTCATGGGCTGCGGAATATTTAAAATTTTGTCGCTCACCACACTATGCATGATCTTAACTTCTCTTTCCGTTATCATTTCATAATCATAAAAATTATTGATAAAAGCCTCTGCCGATTGCTGTGTAATGGCATTCCCTATACTATTTACAATATGCATCAGATAATTACTTTGATTAATCTCTATTCTTTTAATTTTAATATGGCCGCCTCCGCCCCTGCGGCTTTCCACAATATACCCCTTTTCCGCAGTAAACCTTGTGGAAATGACATAATTAATCTGCGAAGGTACACACTTAAAATAATTGGCTAACTCATTTCGTTGTATTTCGATTGCGCCATCGGTATCTTTTATCAATTCTTTCAAAAATTTTTCAATGATATCACTTATTTTCATTACCGCAACCACTCCTGACTTTGACTTTCTTTGACCTTGGTTTTATTATAACCCATCTAAGCGTAAAAATCAACACTTTTTAGTTGACGGGTGTACAGCTTACAGCTGACCATCGTTTAAATGCGCATTTTGCCCGATCAGCTGTGAGGTGTACACCGTCATATATTCCCTTTTTTCGTTGACGCATCCCCTATTGCTTCAAATGCTTCTTGATATACGCAGGTTCTTTTGTCTCGTCTTGTTCGGCCAATTGTTCATATCCGGTTCTTTTTATATCTGTAGGTTCGTTTAATGCTGCAATTTCTTCCAAATGTCTGGCGTTTGCTTTTTGTCTTTCGAAAGTAGTCCACTGGTCAAAGGATGCAATAAATTCTCCATATTGCGTTGTATCTTCCATTCTTTCATTCTTAATAAGAGGTTTTTGTTTCTTATTGGCCACCATTATACCTCCTCGATTTGTTTATCCTTTACAATCAGCGGTTCACAAATGCTATCCTATGCTTATTAGCTGTAGGCGCGAACCTTTCATTGCTTTTATTATTTTCTGTAATCTAATGATTTATACAGCCTTTATGTGCAACCTTGAACTACCTTTTTTGTTCAAATGGAAATTCGATTTCAAGCCCATTATCCTATAGCTTGCATTACAAAAAAAATGGTTGAAAGCTCAAAGATAAGCCTCGAGAATGCAACACCAACAAGCCCTCAACAACCTAATTCTTTATTGTTCATTATTCATTATTAATTATTAATTATTCATTGTTCATTATTCATTATCTCACATAGCGCGCTAATGTTTTTTATTCGAGCCCTTTTTACGGAATAAAGACAGCCCCCCAAAGCCGCTAATGATAGCAATATAAAAACCGAAATCATACCACCAGCCGGTATTCATGACTTCATAAATTCTAATACTTTTATTAAATAATCCCATGATTAGTGAAATGGGAGCAATCCATCCATGCCAAATACCCCAAAAGAATCCTGCCGGTTTTGAAGCTGTGTATGTTCCGTTTCCAGGAACACATCCTGTCAGCATAACTAAAATAATAACCATTATCATGCTTGCCAATACCATTTTCTTTCTCATGATCGCATCTCCTTAACACAGTCTATTAGTATCCCAGGGATTCACGAAAAATATATACTATTCTACTAATGTGCGGTGTAGCTTGCCGGCTCACTATCCACTCATATAAATAAATGATCCATCCTAAAGTAATAAGAAAAGATACAGGTCCTAAGTCTTCTCACCGCATAAATAATCATTCTAATAAAAATATAATTGTTTACCTTTCTGGAATTCAGAAATATCATCATCCGAAACAATATATTTTACTGTCTCATTATCTTCATAGGTAATTGTGAATACAAAATACTTATAGTCAGCAACATCATCAATAAGCGGGATATAATAGAATTGTTCTTCTCCGCTTTTTAGGTCATAAATGATCGCATTATACGATTTGTTTCCCTGTGTTCTTACCGCAAGCTTTTCTATTCTTTTATCTGAAAATACCCCAAATAGGGTTGGGCTTACATTTTGTTCTTCATTCAATAGTTGTACTGAAAAAACAAAAGGGGTCCTTCGATCAAAATCGTGATTAATATGACCTCCTCCGCCTGCCCATTGATAGCCTATAAATGATTTTTCTACCATATCAACAAAATACATATTGTCGGCACCATGATTTGCTTTACCAACCCAATATAGCATAACACCTTTCTCTGTCTTTTCCATATCAATCAGTTCATGGGTTTCAACTATATCGGTTCGCGTCTTTCTTACAGCATCAAAAGGATGACTGACTTTATTAAACAAATATATGTAAGAAATACCCGCAATGATCATCAATCCAATGATAACCGTTCCTAGCATATAATATCTTTTTAAATTTTTCTTCTCCATCATTTCCCCTTTATTATTTCCCCTTACAACCATTGTAAGCTCAGACGATATACTCTCCTAAGTCACTTGTTTGTCGGCATCCCAGCCCCGTACACTTTTATAAATGCGAACACCTATATAGACAGCCGCAAGCATCGCGCCTCCGAAAAGGATAAGAGGAACGGCTTCTAGTGTGCCTTCCGTCACCCACACCACCAGAAGCATGGCACAGATAGCACCAAACATAGCTGCGGCTTTTACTGCAAAGATTGCACTAAGCAGATAGCCGCTGGGTTTTTTACGCCATAATGCCAGCGTTGTGAATAGGGCTAACGGCACTACCATCCCTAGATCAAGGGCCTGAATTACCATTGTTGTCTGACCTAAAAGCATGGCTGAAGCCAAATCTCCCTGCAGCCCGGCCGCAATTCTTTGCACCCACATAAGGATAAGTATCAGGGACATGATCACATTTAAAGCAATCATACTGCGCCTTGGGAAGGTCTCCGATACTTGCTGTGCCAGCATGTCGACATCGATGCTTGCTGCCAGCCATATGGTGCCGGCAAGCCCAAGTACATAAATAATAATGTAGAACAAAAAAAGCGGTCCAAAGGCCCACGCCAGCGCGTACATAAGGTACTGATAAAAAAAATACGCCAGCAGTCCCATGGCAAGCAGCCTTCCGGCTAGTGAACCGCGCGCCAGTAACGGCAGAATGAAGAGCAGCGCCGGCAGTGCAATAAATAGAGTGAAAACGTCCCAGCCAACCCCTTCTGCTACCATTCGCAAAGAATTATACCGGTATATGCCGGTTGTAACCATTTCATAATGCTCCCCCCGGACGCTTACTACCTCTGCCGAAGACATATCCCCTCGGAAAAAAACACCTATTATAGAGGCTATTCCGACAAGTAGGGCAACAATAAGACAAAATACCATCATTTTTTTATATGCTTGTGTATCCATGCCTGGTCCTCTCTTTCGACTTATTTTACACGCCTTTCGGCTGCACCCTTGCAGCCATGAGCCCATTGGATAGTGCCAAGTAAATTTTATTCGGTATTAGGTTCCTCCTGCCCACCGCAGCCTATAAGCATTAGACACATCATCATTTCATTACACATAGTATTTTTTTCACTGTTATCTTCCCCCTAATCATTCATTTTCAAACTTTCTTTTTATCCCACAGTTACTCATACGGCTATATCTAAGGCAGCAGCGGTTTATTTGATATTTAGTCTGTTTTTACACCAAGCTTATTTTTAAGGTCTTTCATGTATACTTCCCGGATTTTTTTACGAAGAGGTATGGTTACATGACGGATGACAACACCTTCATGATGGGGTTGTTCCGAACCTATTAAACACTTTGTTTTATAAGTTTAGGATACTTAAATATAGTTTTTTATCTTTTTTCAAAAAAGAAATTTTGCTGCCGTTATTTTATCCTCTTACTTTAATAGCCTCTATCATACTCTTCACCTGTTTGTAATCGAAGAGAATAAGATGTAAATATACCACTTGAAGTTATATCTAAAAAGTTTTTCATATCTATTTCTCCTGATTCCGTTTTCCAACCGCGTATATATATATCTGTTTCCGAATCATAAAACCAAAGATAATATTTATCCTCTCTATCAACCTTTGTTAAATTCTGGATATAATCTTCAAAAAACTCTTTTACATATTCTTGACCTCGTAAAGTTGTAAATCCTAAAAGTGATTCTCCAAATCCCAGATGTTTTACCATAACAGATACATTTGGAATTTCCAATGTATTACCATTTTTCAACAAAAACTCACCTTTCAGCGTTTTTCCTCCAAAAGTTGAATACCCATTTAACAAAAAAGCAACATACAACAGAAGTAACAGTATTGGAATAATTAATAGCAAAACCCTTTTTTTAAAAAACGTAAACTTATGCATATCTCTCTCCTTTAATCATTTACTTAGAACTAACAGCCGGACATCTCCCTACAATAGAACGGGTCACCGCCACTACATCGCCGTGAGGGGACCATATGATAGATACCCAACTTTAGAACGACATTTATATTTGACTCTATGTTCTTTGACGCGTATACGCCTATTGGTGTTCCCATAATACCAAATAAAACCACAATCCATAGTTTGATTGCTTACGGATACCGGACTTTACCCAGGCCTGTACTGTCTTGTATGGTACTTGATTCAGATTCAAACCGTCCCATATATAGATATCCAACTTTAAAATGGCATTTATATTTACGCAAACAACGCAAAATCATCGTTGTTTGCGTAAATAGTATTTTAAGGTTTAAAGTTGGTTGTCTTTATTGTATCGT
>JAKSBV010000039.1 GCA_022360955.1 Bacillota bacterium | reverse complement strand
CCATCATAATAGCTCAAATGCTTAGTGCTAACCGCTATCACTACAGGATAATCATACTTTAAGCTCCACTTGAAATCTTCCTTTACCTCATCCGCATCTACACTAGATGTTACTCTCTTCCACTCATATGGATTTCCAGAGAAATAACTATTTAGCTCGTCACGTATCGCTGGGGAACTTGTACCATCACTAGTTGTACCCATATTATAAGCTAACTGCTGCTGTCTTTGATCATCTAAAGAGCCACTATAACTGCCTGTAATCACGATATCATCTGCTAGCCCCAAGCTATATAGAGATGACAATGTTGCTGCTGGCCCACAGTAATAATCATTATACTGTTGAATTAAAGGTATTGTTGGACAATAATACCATGAGTATTGTTGCCCTTTTGTGTCATAATGCATAAGTCTATTATACCTTTTCGTGGCAATTCCCCACAACATTTCTTCGCCATATGCTTCTCCATTCTCACTTACAACCCTATGATACTCAGGGTCGGATAGGTACACAGTTCTTACCTCTTGATATATCTCCGATAATAAGCTACTTCTTGATTCAGCTTGTCCTACACTGACCATAGCACTTGCAACTATCGTAACCAGTAAAACTATCATCATACTTTTTTTCATTTTGAGTCCTCCTTAATATTTTACACTAGTAGCATCCATTTTTTTATTTTTTGCTCTTGTTACCTATGTGACCCTACATTCGACATTTTCATATTTACATCTTTCATAAACCACCTCCACTTTTCTTTTCTTTTATCCCGACAATTGCTCATATGATGCTATATAGGGCATATGTAGCAACTTACATTTGAGGGCATTTTTTACTCCTCTAATATATATATAGTTTAAGAGTCAAAATGTGACACTTTTTTGCAAATTTCTTTGAAAATAATTTTTAAATTACCATATTTTTATTTCAATGAATGTTAACTCTCCCTGAAAAACAATGTACACAATAATTTACAAGTCTAACTACATAGATAAATATAACAATAATCTCAGTAATACTATTGATATGCAATATCATCAATATTTTTTACTTATCACCTCCTCCAATATTTTTTTATCTTTTGAATGTAAATCTGCAGCCTAGCAATAATAAGCATTAATTATATTAATAAACTAACACTATTATATTTTTATATTTAGCAAAATATTGTTATAAATTCATTTTACCATAATTTACATTGCGAGTGCAAATATTTCTAAGTAATTTTTTCATGGTGGATAAACTACTATTTAATAATAGAGCCAACTAAGTCTATGATATTAAATTGTTAATTACCAATAATCATGCTAGAATCAAATATTGAGGGGGAAGATAATGAAAAAAACTTTACTCTTACGTGCGATAACTGAGAGCTGGAATTAATCAGGAAATTGCTCAATTTTGAGATTGACACTACCAGTTAGAAGTGATAGTATTTTTATGCTTGCGGATGTGGCGAAACTGGCAGACGCGCTATCTTGAGGGGGTAGTGGGTGTACACTCATGTGAGTTCGAGTCTCACCAT
>JAKSBV010000498.1 GCA_022360955.1 Bacillota bacterium | reverse complement strand
TACCCATGTAGAACAGCCCAATAAGAGATTTTTGCGCAGCCGTGGATTAGACCCGAACGGCCATCTCTACAAACCGGAATTTTTTGAGTTCTTTAGATATCCGGAACATTTAAAATCGGAAGACGATGCAGATTTCAGTGAAGAACGGTTTGAACAGATATTGGAAATCAGAGAGGGCAGAAATCATGACAAACTCTTAAAAATGCTGGATGATGTGAATGATTATCGCTTGGATATTAATGATGTGGTGGATAAACATTTCAATAGGGACAATTATCTGACGTGGCTGGGGGCCAATATATTATTTGGGAATATCGATACACGTTCTCAAAATTATCTGCTGTATAGTCCGCAAAATGCGATGACATGGTATTTTTTCCCCTGGGATTATGACGGAAGCATGGTGCTTGACGCGTTTCACCATGGTTCGATGGAGCCTGCTTCACATTTCGGGATAGCAAATTACTGGGGAAATGTTTTACACAAGAGGTTTTTTAAGGACCCCAACAATGTAAAAGCCCTGAACCGGAAACTCGAAGAGCTTCAAACCATTATCAATGAAGAAAATACCCAGGCATTGATCGATAAATATGAGGGCGTTGTTAAAACATTTTTGTACCGTTTGCCGGATATTCAACATCTTCCGGTTGAGGCGAAATACATTGAAGAAGAATTATACAGTCTGCAAAAGGTGATTGAACAGAATATCCAAAAATACTATCGGACCCTTGAATATCCGATGCCGATTTTTCTCGGGGAAATGCATCGGGAAGGCTCGCAATATGTCTTTGAATGGGAGAGGGCCTATGATTTGCAAGGGAATGACATTACCTATGATTTTGAAATCGCCAAGGATCCTAATTTTTCCCAGACGGTATACAGTCAAAAGGGGCTTGTGCATACCCGATATACCGTAGAAAACCTTACGGCAGGTGAGTACTATTGGCGTGTTATCGTTCAAGACGAAGAAGGCAACCGGCAGCTGCCCTTTGATGTATATAGGGACCCTTTAGGGAATGAGCATTTCGGTGTAAAAGCCGTAGTTGTAAAGTAAGGAGGAGGCTATGAGATATGGAAACAAGCCCTTGCGGCATGAACTAAAGTATTTTATCCACAGCCATGAATATGTAAGTTTGAAAAACAGCATATCGAGAATCCTTGTGAAAGATCAATACGGCATTGAAGATGACGGATACCATATCCGCAGCTTATATTTTGACGATATTCTCAATAGTGCATATCACGAAAAAGAAAACGGCATTGATCACAGGAAAAAATACCGCATCAGAATTTACAACAACAGCGATTCTCTCATCAAGTTAGAGCGAAAAGAGAAGTTCGGACAATATATCGGAAAAGAAGCGGTTAAGCTTTCAAAGGAACAGTTCTATCGGATATTAGACGGCAACCTTGACTTTTTATTGACCTCGGGTCATGCATTGATGAAGGCATTCTATGTAGAGATCAAGACAAAATTGCTAAAGCCGAAAGTGATTGTGGATTACGAAAGAGAAGCTTATATATGCAAAGCGGGCAATGTTCGGATTACTTTCGATAAGAAGCTGCAGGCGGGCGTTCATGGTGTCGACATCTTCAGCGACCGTGTGATCACCGTAAATGCCATCGAACATCCGAAGATGATTCTGGAAATAAAATACGATGACTTTTTGCCCGGGCATGTCAGAAGTGCCGTGCAGCTATCAAATTATGAATATTGTGCAATATCCAAATATGTTATTTGCAGAAATGTGCAAAGGATTGCCCAAAGGAAGGAGATCGTATGAACCAATTATTTACATTTACCGATGTTATTAAAAAGGGTTTTTTGGAACTGGATGCATTTCAAGCCATGTCTCCTTTAAGGATTGTAATAGCCTTATCGATTACTCTGGTGATAGGGTTGTTCATCTATTTTGTATATGGGATAAGCTATAGAGGTGTTGTCTATAACCGTTCGTTCAGTGCTGTACTGGTTTTGATGAGCTTGATTACTTCGATGATCATCATGACGGTTAGTGCGAATGTGGTGTTGTCGTTAGGGATGGTAGGGGCGTTGAGTATTGTAAGGTTCAGGGCGGCCATCAAAGATCCTATGGACATTGTGTTTTTGTTTTGGGCTATTTCCGTGGGTATTGCTTCGGGCGCACAGTTGTACGCAATTGCGTCAATCGGATCACTGTTTGTTGGCATTACGGTTGTGCTCCTGTCAAAGATGAAGCATAAAAGACTCACGTATCTGTTAATTGTCAATTATGACGACATCGCCGGAGACCGGGTAAAAATGATTATTGAAAAGCTTGAATATACGTTAAAAGCAAAAACGGTTACGAACGGAACGACGGAATTAACCCTTGAGTTGAAAGTAAGGGGCTACAATACGGCGTTTGTAAATATATTGGCGCTTACACAAGGGGTCAATAATGCGGTATTGGTGGATTATAACGGGGATTAGGAAGGTCGTGGAAAAGCGGTCCTGAAAGGCATGAAAGGATGTACAGGTTCAAACCGGAAAAAATATGAAGAGAAATATTGCTTTTCACATATGCAGAGTGGTACAATAGCTACAAAGGGAGATGTATAGAAACGGGAGGGAACGATATGCATTTAAAAAACTATATGGAAGAAGTGGTATATGGTATGATGGATACCGTGTTAAAAGAAGTGAAGCATTGTCCGTGTGAGAAATGTTTGAGGGATATTGCCGCACTGGCATTGAATGATTTACCTCCCAGATATATCGTGACCGAAGCGGGACAAATGTATCAGAAGACCCAACTGCTTCGACAGCAATATGAAGTAGATGCGATGGCGGCCATTATCAAGGCTGCGGTAATCGTGAATAGGAGCCCCAGACACTAAAGGCAGTGCATTTTAAGGTATCCGTTCCGTGGAATGAACAACGATGATGCCGGTTTTTTTGTCCAAATATAAATTCGATTTTAGAGTGTAATATCTATATTGAGAGCAGGGATGGAGGTTTGAATGGCTAAAGAAACAAAGCATAATATTGTACTTACCGGGTTTATGGGATCCGGGAAGTCAACGGTAGGCAGAAAAGTGGCAAGGCGTCTCAATATGGAGTTTGCAGATGTGGATGATTTGATTGAGCGGCATGAGGGGATGAAAACCACTGACATTTTTTCGGCCAAAGGTGAGCCGTATTTTAGAGAGATAGAAAGTGAAGCTGTTAAAAGTATTTCGCAAAGAGAAAAGGTCGTGATTGCTACCGGCGGAGGTGCCGTTATTCGAAAACAAAACAGAGATTATTTGAGGTCAAAAGGGGTTATCATACATTTGAGGGCGGATGCGGATACCCTGTTGAGAAATACGTCGAAAGATAACAATAGGCCTCTTTTGCAGCATGAGGATGTCAAAAATAAAAGAAGCAGAATCGTTGAAATGCTGGAGCAGCGGGAACAATATTATAAGGATCATGATTATGAAATTGACGTATCTCCCTTGAGCGTAGAACAGGTGGTAGAAAAGATTATCGATATAATGGCGCAGCGGCGTATCGTTTAACACTTATGGATATCCGGTTCCAAAGTACAATGGCAGAGGAGAGGCAAAATAGATAGGAAAGTGGGGAAAGCCGGTGGAGCGTGAAAAGATAGAAAATATTCTCGTGATTCACGGACCGAATTTGAACTTAGTGGGTGTTAGAGAAAAGAAGGTATACGGCACCGAAAGCTATGAGAATATAAATCATAGGCTGTTGCAGCAAGCGGAAAGGCTTGGTGTACGGGTAGAAATTTTTCAATCCAACCATGAAGGGGAGATCATTGATAAAATCCACGCGGCCTTTGGAAATGTTGACGGCATTATTATCAATCCCGGTGCTTACACGCACTATAGCATCGCTATACGGGACGCGATAAAAGGTGTCGATATGCCTGCCGTTGAAGTACACTTGTCGAATGTACATGCACGGGAGGAATTTAGAGCGAAATCGGTCATTGCGCCGGTATGTAAAGGCCAGATAAGCGGTTTTGGCGGTGACAGCTATATATTGGGGCTTTATGCACTAGCGGGGAGATAGCGGGTAGTGCAAAACGCCCGCAAATGGGTATACACAATTAATGAGCAGGAGGCAGAGACAGAATGAGTTTAGAAATATTAAAAATGCGCTTAAAGCGTTTGCAGGAACAGTTAAAAGAGCGGGCAATGGATGCCGTGTTAATTACAAATGCTATCAATAGGGCATATATCAGCGGATTTGTCGGTACGGCAGGATATGCTATTATCACCCAGGAGGATGCTTTTTTATTGACGGATTTTCGCTATACGCAGCAGGCAAAAAAACAAGCGCCGTGCTTTAAGGTCATGCAATTTGAAGGCAAGCCGTATAAAGCATTACAGGAACGACTGCACCAATCGGGTGTTAAAGCACTGGGATTTGAGGACAATACGGTTACTTATGCGCAATACAGGGATTTTGAGAAAGAATTAAATGTGGAGACCCTTATACCGGTCCGGGATCTGCTGACAGGACTTCGGCAGGTAAAGGACGGAAACGAGATAGCTAAAATGAGAAAGGCCGCGAACATTGGTGATAGGGCTTTTTCGCATATTTTAAAATTTATTAAGGTTGGCATGACTGAACGGGAAGTTGCATTAGAGTTGGAATTTTTTATGAAGCGCAGCGGTGCAACGGCCCTTGCTTTCGACACAATTGTAGTGTCCGGGACTCGTTCGGCACTCCCTCACGGTCAGCCGACCCAAAAGAAGATTGAATTCGGTGATCTTGTGACAATGGATTTCGGATGTGTCTATGAAGGGTATTGTTCCGATATGACAAGAACAGTCGGGATGGGCCGTTTGGACGATACACAAAGAAAGATCTACAATGTGGTATGGGAAGCCCAAGAGAGTGCACTAGCCCAATTGGGATCCGGTAAAACGGGAAAAGAAGTGGATCGTATCGCAAGAGATATTATTGAAGGCAATGGTTACGGCAAATGCTTCGGGCACGGATTAGGGCATGCCGTAGGCCGGGAAGTGCATGAAAATCCCAGACTTTCCCCCCTTGGAGAAGATGTTTTGAAACCGGGTATGGTGGTTACGATTGAGCCGGGCATATATGTAGAAGATTTTGGTGGGGTTCGGATCGAAGACATGGTGGTGATCACCGAAGACGGTATAGAGAACCTCACATCTTCACCGAAGGATTTGATACTGGTATAGAAAAATTATCCTTGAAATTCGGATGGTTTTCCATTAAACTAATAAAGATGTGAGAGTAAAGATGACCAATTATACAGTGCGTTATCTATAAAAAGGCAGAGACTAATTTTAAAAGGCAATCGGTTTGTAGTTCGTTGAGTGTCTATGGTTATTTTCGTTCGACTCCGGACTCCAAATTCCGACCTATATCAAACGGAGGGATATAACCAATGATATCTGCAGGAGAATTTAGAAATGGCATTACTTTTGAATTTGAGGGAAATGTGTACCAGATTGTTGAATTTCAGCATGTAAAACCCGGTAAAGGGGCTGCATTTGTCAGAACAAAGTTAAGAAATGTAATCACGGGAGCCGTTATTGAAAAAACGTTCAGACCTTCGGAAAAAATGCCGAAAGCACACATTGAACGAAAAGAAATGCAATATCTTTATAATGACGGTGAACTATTTTACTTCATGGATCAAGAAACCTATGATCAATTACCTCTTAATCAAAGCCAATTGGGAGATGCACTGAAGTTCGTAAAAGAGAACATGGTTGTTAAAGTTCTGTCCCATAAGGGCTCGGTATTTGGGGTTGAACCGCCGAATTTTGTTGAATTGGAAGTTACCGAGACCGAACCCGGTTTTAAGGGGGATACGGCTACAGGGGCTACAAAGTCTGCTACGGTGGAAACCGGTGCTGCTGTCAATGTACCGCTTTTTATCAACGAGGGTGACGTGATCCGGGTAGATACAAGAACCGGGGCGTATATGGAAAGAGCTTAATGGGTATAATATGGTAAGACTGACCCCGAATGAATTAACGACAGAGGAGGATTTTAAGATGGAATACTTAAGTGAAAAGGTAGCCTATTTAAAAGGCTTGGCAGAAGGAATGAACATTGACGAAAATACCAATGAGGGAAAACTATTGAAAAGTATTATTAATGTACTTGGTGACTTTGCTGATGTAATTGATGATCTGGAAGATTCTCAGATTCAGTTAAATGAGCATTTGGAAGATATGGATGAAGATCTTGCACAGCTCGAATATGAAATGTACGATGACTATGACGGCGACGATCAAGAGGATGGCGACGATATAGCATATTATGAAATTGAGTGTCCGAATTGTAATGAAACAGTATACATGGATGAAGAAATGTTGGATGATGAGGACAATCTGGCTTGCCCCAGCTGTAAAGAGCCAATCGAAATAGAGTTTGAATGTGATTGTGACTGCAAGCACGAAGAAGCATAAAAGACTATTATTCATCAATAAAAAAAAGGTATCGGGATTGAATCCCGATATCTTTTTTTTATTGGAAAGAATAACGGGAACGGTGTGCGGTCCACAATCTTTTTTTTAGATTTTGTTCTAAAAGTGGACAAAGTATAATATTTATATTTATAAGAGAGAGGGGGCAGGTTCAATGATCGTTGCGAATGAAAAAAGATTGGGAATAAGTACGTTTCAAAAAGAAATCCTTTGGAATCTTTCCCAGGATGTCAGAAATATCATAAAGAAAATATCTGTTAAGAGACTGGAAGCAGCAGAGGAAATACGGTTAAAAACGGGAAAACCGCTTATGCTGTACGACAATATGGCGGGGTGGTTTGTAGGGTCGCAGGGCAATCTAAGTGAGGACGAAAAAAATGCTTATATTGTTAAACAAGATGATATAGATCAGTCCCTTGAAATCATGAGCAACAGTTCGGTTTATGCGGTTCAAGACGAATTGAAAAACGGATTTATTACCATACAAGGGGGACATCGGGTTGGACTTACCGGGAAGGTTGTAATGAATAAGGAAAGGGTATCGGTTATAAAAGATATTTCGGCTATGAATATACGTATTTCAAAACAGATTATCGGCGCGGCGGATGATGTTATGAAGCATATTATGCGAGATGAGAACAGCCTTTGGAACACTTTGATCATTTCCCCGCCTCAATGCGGTAAAACGACGATGCTGCGAGATATAGCACGACAGCTCAGTTATGGCATCAAGGCGTACGGTTTTACAGGCAAGAAGGTAGGGATTGTCGATGAACGCTCCGAAATTGCCGGATGTTATAAAGGGGTGCCCCAGAATGATGTGGGGCCGAGGACCGATGTACTGGATGCGTGTCCGAAAGCATATGGCATGACGATGATGATACGTTCCATGTCTCCCGATGTTATTATCACGGATGAGATCGGAATGGAACAGGACATTTCCGCATTGAGACAAGTATTTAATGCAGGGGTAAAGATTATTACCAGTGTACACGGTTATAGTCGCGAAGACATCCTGTCGAGACCGGTACTGAGAGATTTGCTCGCCGAAAATATGTTTGAGAAAGTGATTATATTGAGTAAGTCCAGAGGGACGGGGACGATAGAAGAGGTTTTAGATAGTGGGGAGTGAGGAGTGGGGGGTGGGGAGGTAGTTGGGTGTGGTGTGATAGTGGGTAGTGAGTAGTGGGTGGGGAATGTTGATGTGGGGGATTTGTGTATGGGGTTAAAATTATTGGGGTGTGTGTTGGTCATTGGCGCTTCGACAATGATGGGGTATTTGGTGGCGGAGAAATATAGCAAGAGGCCGGCGGAGTTGCGTACGTTGCAAGCGGCGCTGCAAATGCTGGAATTGGAAATTGCTTTTTCGGTCAATGCGCTGCCGGAAGCTTTTGAAAGAATAGCCCAATCGCTTCCCGAAAATATAGGTATGCTTTTTGCCCACTCTTCGGAATTATTAAAAGAGCGGACGGGTATTCCTGCCAAAAAGGCCTGGAGGCTGGCGCTCAAAAAAGCCTATGACCATCTTCACCTGGAAAAGCAGGATAGGGAGATTCTCATTACTTTCGGGAATTCATTGGGATGTTCGGATAAGGATAATCAGATTAAAAATATTCACCTTGCTTGTTCCAAGCTCGCTATGGAAGAAAAAAAAGCGGAAGTGCTGAGACAAAAAAATGAGAAGATGTATAAGAGCTTGGGGGTATTGGCCGGTATACTGATTGCATTACTATTTGTATAAAAATGGGCCAGCAGAGATATTGGTGACTCATTCAAAAAAACAAAATGAGTTGAGAAAAGCTTTTCTTGACTTGACGACGGAGGTTTTTTGATGAACGTTGATTTGATATTTCAAATTGCGGCAATAGGGATATTGGTGTCGGTTCTTAATCAGTTGTTGATACGCTCAGGCCGAGAAGAGCAAGCGATGCTTACAACCCTTGCAGGATTGATTGTTGTCTTATTAATTATTATACAAGAAATCAGTAATTTATTTGATACGGTAAAAACAATGTTTAGGTTGTAGTGAAGGTGAACATATGGAGATACTACAGATTGTAGGGCTGGGGCTGGTAGCAGCTATTATGTCGATTGTTATTAAAGGCCAGCGCCCGGAAATATCGATGCAGATTAGTATATTGACAGGCATTATGATTTTTACTTTGATGGCAGTTAATTTTTCAACCGTATTAAAGTTGCTGGAAGGAATAGCCGATAAGGCAGATTTGGATTTGGCGTATGTAACGACTATTTTAAAGATTATCGGGATAGCCTATATTTCGCAGTTTGGTGCAGAGATTTGCAGAGATGCGGGAGAGGGCGCCATTGCTTCTAAAATTGAGTTTGCAGGAAAAATATTAATTATTGTAATGGCAGCCCCTATTGTAATGGCGTTGCTTAACTTGTTAATAGAGATGATACCTTGATCCTTCGGAGCGACAGTATATAATTCCAATAGCGGAAAGGGTGTTTTTAGTTGACAGTGGACAGTGGACAGTGGGCGGCTAAATTCCTATTGAGTGTAACGGCTTTTCTCATTATTATGCTTGCTGCCGGGTCAACGGTTGTTTTTGCAGAAGAAGAAACGCAAAAATTGATTGATGAGCAATATGATGCAGCGAAAATGGGTGACTTTGAAAATATAACCGATCAGGTGATGAATGCTGAAATAAAGCAGGTTATTCCGGACTTTGATGTTGAAAAACTCACGAAAGACTTAACCAAGGGGAAACTTGAACTCAATGTAAAGTCGATTTTTCAAAGGGTATTGGGATTTTTTATGGAGGAGGTATATCTGAATGTAAAGATAATGGTTCAGCTCATTGTTTTAACCATTATTTGCGGTATATTAACGAATTTGCAGAGTTCGTTCGTGAAAGAAGGCGTTGGAGAGGTAGCCTTTTTTGCTTGCTATATTTTTTTGGTGGGTGTTATGATCAAGAGCTTTATGAATGCCGTATATATAGGCAGAGATGTCATTGATAATATGGTAATCTTTATGCAGTCCATGGTACCGATACTGATTACACTTTTGATTTCCACGGGAAATATTACTTCCGCCACGATATTTCAGCCTGCGATATTGTTTTCCGTGCAAATCATAAGTGCCGCAGTAAAAAATTTTTTGATTCCCATAGTGTTTTTTACTACGGCCCTTTCCATTGTTAACAATATATCGGACAAATTTCATATATCCCAAATGGTGGCATTTCTCAAACAAGTTATCAAATGGGGTCTTGGCATATTGCTGACGGCATTTGTCGGTGTTATGACGGTCCAAGGATTCGCATCTTCCGTAGTAGACGGTGTGGCATCCAAAACGGCCAAGTATGCCGTAGGCAATTTTATTCCTGTTGTAGGCGGTATTTTGTCTGATGCGGTAGATACGGTTATTAGTTGTTCGCTCCTTCTTAAAAATGCTTTGGGCATCGTAGGGCTTATAACCGTCATATTAATCTGTTTTGTGCCGGTGATAAAAATAATCGCTTTAATTGCAGTCTATCGCTTTACAGCGGCTGTAATTGAACCGGTTTCCGATAAAAGAATCGTTCAATGCATTAGTGAGCTGGGAAATTCTCTTACAATGATTTTTGCAATGGTACTGACGGTGGCGGTAATGTTTCTTTTGTTTATTACCATTGTCATTGGGGTCGGCAATGTGTCCGCCATGTTCCGATGAGATGCATTTAATATGAGTGTACGGCGTACAGGATACACCGGACACGTGAAAGTTTGCAGAGGCTGCAAATTATAATATGCTCAATTTTCCGGTGAACTGTAGACAAAGCGAGGTTAGTATGTATGGAACTAATGAGGAATTGGATTATCAATATTATTACGGTGGTAATGCTATCCGCTTTTGCGGAAATTATCATACCTGAAGGAAGTTTTAAAAAATACTCTAAATTGGTAATCGGATTGATCGTAATGATTGTCATTTTAAGACCGCTTGTGTACATAACGGATAGCGAAGCATTGCTGCACAAGATAACGTTGGAGACGGGGAATCAGATAGATAAGATGAAAATCATCGAGCAAAGTCATTATATGCAGGAAAAGCAAAGGCAGCAGATTGTAAGAACCTATCATGATAACCTGACCGAACAGGTGAAGCAAAGGGTGGATTCGGTATGCGGGCCGTATGAGACACAAGTGGTCATCAGTGCCGATACGGATTTGGAAAGCAGCGGCTTTGGATCAATCAGAGCAATAGAGATTAGGTTGCAGCCCCAGGAGGAAGGAATTACAACGATTAAGCCCGTCCAAACCGTTCATATATCAAAAAATTTGCCCGCAGAGGAGCGCGAGGCAGAGGAGAACGAAAAAGAAAAGGTATTAAAAAGGCAGATTGTCGATACACTGCAGGCAATTTATAATGTGCCGGAAGAAAATATTAGGGTGGAGATAGGGGACGGTGGGGGATGGATAATGAATAATGAAT
>JAKSBV010000491.1 GCA_022360955.1 Bacillota bacterium | reverse complement strand
GAGGGGAAACATCACCTTCGTCTTTACACATCTTACTTTATACATTCATATACCAACTCCACCGCTTCCCTGTCAGGTCTGCATCTCAGCAAGAAAACAGGGGTCATAGCAATAATCTTCTCCAACTGATTGATCGCCCTCTCCATCAGTTCTCTGTCATAATAAGGCAAATAACATCTCGGCATAAGACGAGACACCGCTTCACAGGCTGTAAGCCGGCAAATCCTGTTCTCCGGCGCCTGTTCCAGCATGATAACCGCCGATAGCGGCGCATGGCTGTTTAAAAATATATTGGATGAGCCGCTCCACGGCGTACCGTAGACACGGGCTTGTCCCCCCGCTACCCTCACCGCCGGACAGTCGTCATTCAGTATCAAGGCACCCATATGCTTTTGCCAAAGCTTTGCCTGGGTGGACTTTCCTGTGCCCGACGGAGCAGAAAACATCACGGCTTTCCCTTGCCATTCCACCGCCGAAGCATGTATCACAAGACCTTGACGAAGCAGAATACAATTGCGCATTAAAATGTTGCCGAGACGTTCGGCCGCATATCGGATATTTGGGGCCGTTTTCAAATAATCAATAGAAACATTTTGCCAACCAGGATCTACTTCAAGTATAGCTACAAGTTCTTGGGATTCTTCACCATATATGCAAACAGCAATCCTCTGATCTGCCGTATTTTTCAAAAGCCATTTGGCGCTTTTATGAAAGAGCACTTTTCCTTTGGGTTCCATAAGCTTATCGCAGCTGTTTACCCGGACCTTTAAATCAGCCTTTTCCGAACAACGGGAAAAAAAGGACTGAAAACGGTCAAGGATATATGTATTATCATCCGCTATTACTTCAATCCGTATGCCGGCAATATCATACTTTAACATATTAACAGTCATTCCTCCTTTAAGGGACACTAAAAGATATACCTTCTAACATTCAACGCGAAAAATTCAACCTAACACAATGTAAATTTTTTTACGATTAAGATACCCAACTTTAAAATTAAATTGATATTTGAACAAAAAACGTAGAACCATTGTTGTTTGTTCAAATGTATTTAGGGGTAACGTACGCTATCTTTATTCAATCCATAACCGTTCAAAAGGTGTTTTAAAATTGGTTATCTTTACCACATCATTGAAAAACAGACTTTTATTCTTTTCTTTAATCCTATCAATTTCTCTTTCAACGGCAGGGTAAACCCGGTGTAATATAATCTTTACAACAGTTGGACGTAGGGCCGGCGGAAATTTCTCCAGCCAAATTTTCTTCCGGTCTCAATTCAACAAATTCAAAAGTGGGTTTAATATATTGTTTCATTGATAGTCCCTCCTCTCACAACTTTGGTATTGTTACTTGATTATATATTGAACACGAAAAAGCATTGCCATTCAATATTTTGAATTTTTCGCGTTGAATATATGAAGGTATACATCCTGCGATATATCTGAAATAAAAGCCATATAAAAAGCTTTTCACAAAATATATAGGTGCCCAACAACCTAATTCTTAAATTCTTCATTCTTAATTATTCATTATTCATTATCACTCCTCTCTCTTTCGCCAATTCACGAAGATATGCTGCCGGTTGATCATAAAACCCGGTTTCGTTGTAAAGTCTTGCAGGACAAACCATGCAATCCTTTTTCAGAGAACACCGCATACATGCCGAACAAGCAGGTATGGCAGCGCACATCGTCTGCAGCTCTTTCCACGCTTCGGTAAATGCTCGGTCAAAAAGCAATGTCTCCGGCTGATTCATCAGCGCACAAGGCGTCATCCGACCATCCCATGTCATCCAAAAGGCACATTTTCCTGCCAGGCAGTTAAATGCATCTTCTACAGGCCTGCTGAGCATATCTCCAATGATTTTATCTGCCCGATCCTCTTCGAATGCACAATCATCAAGGGGCCTGTTGTCCGCCGTAGCTTTTTTCTCTTTTTTTTCACCCATTTTTCGTATATGCATTTCAAATCGAGCCAATTCCTGAGGAGATAAGCGCTCTGTTTGAGGGCCCGTACCACATCCCTCTCTTCGAGGCGAAACATAATTGACAACCTGAAGCGTTATCCCTCTTTTTTGGGCCAACCGGGCGAGCTCGTCAAAATCATCAACATTGCTATCTATGATAGTCGTTCTTAACGATACCCCGATACCTTCCGCCAGCAGTAAATCGAGCCCGTGCACGGCACGCCGAAAGCCTTCCGCATCTCCACACACCTTTGCATAGGTTTCCGGTGACGCACCATATAAAGTAACCTCAATCCTTGAGGGGGGAATCCCTCCAAGCCACCTCGCAATGGCAGGCGTTATCAGTGTTGCATTTGTATAAATAGTCGTACTGAACCCCATCCTGGCAACGGCCTCATAGATTTTCGCAAAATCTTGACGCAAAAACACTTCTCCGCCTGTAAGCAGCAAATACAGCATGCCCGCGTCCCGCGCTTCTTCTGCAAGACGTATCCATTCTTCGGCGGTGCGTTCCCGCGCCATCGCGTCCTTGTCATCTTTCGCACGGACCACATAACACATTTTGCAACGAAGATTGCAACGCGCCGTCAATTCAAACTGCCCTACTATCGGCACCCTTTTAGCTATTGCTAATCTTTTTAAATGACCATCCAGCTGATACCACGTTATGCTCATTCTTCAAACAAACCTCTCTCGGCTACCATGGATACAAAGGACTCTACATCAGTCCTTGCGGTAGTCTGATCAATATCATATTCTTCGGAAAGCGTCATCGCCAATCCTTCTATATCATCCCCCTTCACTAATTTATTCCATAATACCGCACCGCTCTCACTAAGCACCATTAACCCGTTAAATTCTACCACTCTTTCTCCAATAGGAACTACCATCCACGAACCTGCAATTTCTCGGAGCATAAAACCATCCTTAATTTTCACCAAAATCCCTCCTAAACAATTTCAATATGCCTACATTGATTCATTAACATACCGTTCCCCTGATCACCCCATGTTTATCATGGATAACAAACCTTAAAATTGAATTTATATCTGAACAAAAAACATAGAATCACCGTTCGCTTGTCCACCATCCGGTCGCTCATCGATCAAAAGGCGGTTTTAAAAAACAGACCGTATGATCGTTTTGCATAAGCAAAATGAATTCTATTTTTTTGAAGCGCCCTTGTTCAAATATATTTAGGTGCAAAGTGCGCTGTCTTTATCGTTAGTTTGTTCAAATCAATGGATAGGTTGGAAGTATGTTGTTGTGATCAACATTAAGATGAATTTCAAGATTTAGTTAATAATTGGTGTTTTTTGTTAATTTACTTCGTATTATACCATTTTATGTAATAACGGTCAATGCTTGTTTGCGTCTTTTTTATTCATGATTATCCCGCAAAATAAAAACAGGATAGCAGAAATGAGTTGAAAATGCATGGCAACATCAACTAATGAATGGAGTAAAATTGACATGATCACTAGATATGCATACCAATCTTTTTGTCCTTTTTTTAAAAAACAATGTACCGTACAGGCCAGAAATATAGCTAAAAATGCGAATCCGACCAGCCCTACGTCACATAATACCTGCAAAAAATAGTTGTGTACATATTTGACATAATAGCCGATATACTGTTCGCATAATATCTGCCAGCCCGCTGCACCTGCTCCGAAAAGGGGGTAGTCAAAAATAAGCCTGACAGCCCCCTTGTAATAGGCCATCCTCACCACCCATTCGGTAGGCATAAGAGGTCCGCCCCGTACATTCAAAAGTCTCATGGTACAAAAGCCAAATGGGATTAAGGTCAGAAACATGAGGGACCATTTTATGAGTTGAGCATTTTTCGTCCGTGAACATCGGTCGAAGAAGGAATGCTGATCGGTTGGCCATTCACCATTCACAATTGACGGTTGGCGGTTGCTCGCCAAAAAGTTAATCTTTTGGAGATCATTGCCGACATGGCAGGGCAAGATGCACAGCAGAGCACCCAGCAACAGAACCAGCCAAAATAGGAAACCTTGGACCCCGGACGCAAGAAGCATAGACGTTATAACCGCAATGAGCAAGGTATATAAATACCGCAGCTTATCATATTTCCTTGCTAAAAGCTTATTGGAAAATAAGACAAACATATTAACAAATATAAATAATAGCCACACCCCTCGCGAATAGGTTAAAATCAATCCGCAAATCAGCAGGTATACGGCTATACTGCCCCACCATTTTTTTAAAATCCGCCAAACCTGTCGAACTTTGCCTAGGGGTTCTTTGCTTCCTAATGCTTTTAACCGTATGCGGCCGGCCGTACGCCGTACTGCTGTAAACTGTAAACCAAATAAGATACCTATCATCAGGTAAAGTGCCGTGACATTGGCATAATGAAAAGTGGACTGCATCCGTTCACCGTATAATGCACCGGGTATATGTACTATTCCCGACAGCGCGGCAAAACCTATGAGACTGGCGATAACGCCGGAGATAACGATTCCTTTGCACACCCATTCTTTTTGCACCTCCGTACACCATAACCCTATGAGAAAAGCGGGTAAAAATCCGGCCGCTTTTAAGGCCTCATCGACAGCACCCGCTTGGTTAACACCATAAAAAACGGAAGCAACATAGATAAGCGTAAAACCCAGAAGAGAAAAGAAGGCATGAGATCGCTCTAAGTCACACCTTCTTTGATAAATAATATATGCTGTATACAATATCATGACGATACTTGCGATAACAGATTGCCCCACAAAATATAATCCCTGAAATATAACCGAAAATACAAAAAAAGCAATAACAAACATAAATTCCATTCTCAATCCCATTTCTTAATATGCGATTTTTTATCTCGATCTATACCTTTGACTAATTTTTTAACTGTACACTGTATCCTGTCCACCGTACCCTAATTACTCTCCCCGCTGTCAGGCTCCGTATACAAGTCCATCTGTACATCCGATTGAGGAGCGGGCTCACTAGGAACACGTATGATCCGCACTTGTTCTTTTGGCAGTTTTTTCATCTCTTCCGCAATCTTTTTCGCATACTCTTCTCTTTCTTTCAATTCTTCTATCTGTTTTTCATACTCTGCAATTAGTTCCTCTTTTTCCTGCAATTCCCTCTCCAAACGGGCAATTTCCTCTGTTTTTTCCTGGAGGAGTTCTTCCGCACTTTTACTGACATCACGATTTGCCGCAATTTTATTGTAGGATATGGAAAAGGAAATAATAAATATCAGCATCAATATGCCTGCGCCTATTGAAATCATCATAATCAGTCTGCGACGATCGGGCTTTTTAGGATTCTTAGGAACCTTCGGCTTATTGACTGCATTTTTTTTCGCTAAAAATTCTGATTGATTCATTTATAACCTCCACAAAGTAGCAGTTTATCATTGATATATTTCGCGATAAATTTTGTTACATAGGCTTTCTTGACATCCTTTTTCACCCTAGAATCCGACCGAAATCAAAAAAATTCGATGCCTTTCCGTTTTGGCCGCTGTTATCGCAAAATATATTCCCTTTATCGGTACAACACGAAAAATACAACCTGTTTTAAGGTTGGTTATCTTTCATGAACTCTTTTTCGCATTCACTGTATGATAATATACTATCATATATATTATCACACTTTTATTACAAAATCTTTAAATTTGTTATTCCCCGCCTGCTCATGCCTTCTCAATTTTCACCCTGCTCCCTATACCGCTGGCCTCGGGCGGGTCTACAATGAGGCGTCTGGCCATTCTATTTTTCAGCTCAGGTACGTGGCTTATCAAACCAATCACTCTATCGGCCGTACTCAATCTTTGCAGTGCATCGATCACAGCATCCAACAAATTTGCATCCAAGGTCCCGAAGCCCTCATCAAGAAAAAAGAATTCCAACGGACTCTGGCCTTTCAGCTGTATTTGCTTGGACAGGGCCAGTGCCAATGAAAGGGACGTGAGAAAGGTTTCGCCGCCCGACAGCGTAGATACCGATCTGCATACCCCGCCATTGGCATGATCTCTGATGACAAAACCATTTTCAATGTCCAATTCTATCGCATACCTGTATTTTGTCAATATCCCCAGCGTTTCCGAAGCCTCTTTGGCAACGTATCTCAAGCGCTCTTCCGATATAAATTCTACGAAGCTATTGCCTTTCATCAGTTTCTGTATTTGCTGGACCCTGTCTTTTTTTCCCATATGTTTCCGATACTCTTTATCTAATTCCATCCATTTCTCAAAATTATCTTTGATGGTATGATACTGATTTTTGGCGCTTTCATATTGAGAAATACTGTCTTCTTTTTCCTGCTTTTTGGTGACGTAGGCAAGACTTATCTTGTCCCATTCTTCTTCCGTCACATTGCGTCCGTTTAATTGACGATTTATTAACTCCTTCTGCATTTCAATCTTTTTCATCATCTCTTCATAGGTCTGAATCTCTTTATGCAATAGTGCCTCTTGTTCTTTAGACAGCAACGCACGCTCGGCTTCTTGTATATCTTTAAATCCTTTTTGCCGCAGCGCTTTCTCCAATCTTTGATTTTCGTTTTGAATATCTCTGGCATATATCTCTTTTTGGTTTTCAAGGGTACTTTTTAAAACATTTGCTTGATTCACTTGCTCCTTTGTTTTTTGTAACTTCTCAAGGAATTGCTGTGCTTGCGTTTGTAAAATCTTCACTTTTTGGTCTGCGGCATGGATGGCCTGCTCAATATCCTGTTCTCCCAAAAGCACTTTTATCTTTTGTTCTTTTTCCATCCTTTGTTCCTTCAGATGTTTGCCATCGGTCTCTATTTCAGCATATTTACTCACCAATTGCTGTTTTTCTGCCGCAATCTTCTCCAAATGTCCTCTGATCTCTTCTCTCTTTTTTTGTGACGCCTCCATTTGTTTTTGGAGCTTTTCCATGCGTTGCTCATTATGTTCTATGCGCTGGTATTCGGCAGCCCCGCTTTCAATATCCAGCTTTTTAATCAATTGTTCATAAGCTTGTAATGCGTCACTCTTTTTCCGAAGCATATCATCAAGGTCTTTTTGTGCTTGTATCAGATGCTCTCCGTTTAATTCCAGCTCCGCTTTTTTGGCGCTTTCCGCAATGCTTTGTTCGGATAATCGCTGACCTCCGTCCGAAATCTTCTTTTTAATGACCTCAAGAGATTTTTCCCATTCTTCTATAGCCTTCAATTGCTTAGCGTTCTTTTCTTTTATTTCGGTTACGGCTGCTGCCATTTGTTCCGCTTTCAAATGCCGCATCTGCTTCGGAAGTTTTCCAAGCTGCAGGTCGTATTCCTGCTGTTTGACCGCCAACTCCTCCTGCAGGGCGGTTACTTGCTCTTCCGAACTTTTCAGCTGTTCGGCCAGCTTGATACAATCCTTTTCCGCCGCCCTATTATCTTTCTCCGCATTTGCCAATTCCTCTCGCGCAACTCTCAGACGCTGCCCTATTTCTTCAACGGTTTGATGATCCGATGCATCCGCCGGATTGGGATGGTGTTCGGAACCGCATACAGGACAAGGGCTGCCTTCTTCAAGTCTTTTTGCCAATATGTACGCCGTATTTTTCTCATACTGCTGTTTCAGCTGTTCAACTTCTCCCTGTATATCTTTGAAGTTTATTGCTGCCGCGGTTCTATGCGCCTCCGCTTTTTGGCATCGATCTTTCTGCTGCTGCAATTGCGCCTTTGTATGACTAAGCCTTCCATAAATATTTTCCTGCTCTGCCTTTTTAGAATGTAAAACGTCATATATCGACCGAATCAGATGATATTCTTTTTCATCCTGCATTATGCCCGCCCTCTCGCCGGGCTTTTGCTTATCCCATTCTTCCTGCTGCGCTTTGAGTCCCTCAAGGCCGTCTTGTAATAATTTTTGCTGCGCTGCGGCAACTTCCCAATTTTTTTTCGATTCCGCCACTTTATTCGACAACACCGTCACCTTTGTCCGACGGTTTTCTGCTTCCTGCCCAATCCTTTGCAGTTCTTCCTCCATCTTTAAGGCCCCATATATTTCTTTCTTGTCATCCCTATCTATTTTTAGGATTTCGATGTTTTGCTTCAATGCCTCCACATCTTTTTCCGCTTTTTCGTTTTCCACGCTGTAGTGCTCAAAATGTTGATCCTGCGTTTTAATCTGTTTTCTTACGGTTGTATAGCTTTCCCGAAGAAGCACGAGCTTGGCATCAATATCCCCTATTTCTTGTTTGATGGTTTTGGCATGATTTAACGCCGCTTTTTGTTCTATCAGTACGGGAACCTGTTCTTCCGCTTCCTGTTCCTTCTGTTCATAACCTGCCTGCGCCGCTTTCAGCGCTGCCTCCAGCTGGGACAATTGTTTATACAAATCCCCGAGTCGTGTTTCGGTTTCCTCTAATTTTTGACTTCGTTCTCCGTATTTTTTAATATTTTCTACCAATGTATCGGCTTTAATGGCCTTTTCATATTGTATTTTCTTACTTTTGATCTCTTCCAGACCCGCCGTATGTTTTTGATGCATCTCTTCCATCTTATTTTGTTCCCGGACGAGCTCCCACACCTGTTTTGTTTCATGGTACTCCGTCTCAGCCTGTTTCAATGCAGCATCTATCTTTTCTCTCTCTGCCCTTGTTTTCTGCAGATTGCTTTCCGCTTCTACCAAAATCTTTTCCGATACATCCCCTAAAGACGTGATGGCGCCTTCAAGATTGGAAAGCTTATGCCGTACGGCCGATAATCTTTTGTTAATTTTCTCCGTCAATTTTCTCCCGTACTCTTCAAGATAAAAAATACGTTCCATCATATCTCTTTTCTTGGCTTTATCCAGCAGCAGGAATTCTTGAAACTTGTTCTGCGGAAGTACCACGGAACGCGTAAAATCAGCGGGTTCCAGGCCGATAAGGTCCACAACCGTCGTTGTTACTTCTCTTTCCTTATCGGCCATAATGATTTCTTCATCCCCAACCACCTCAAAAAGCCTTGCCACTTTTGCTTCCGCAGTGCTTTCCGTCCCTTTTTTCTTTTTGTACAGTCTATCGACCCTATAGGTCTTACGCCCCTGATGCCTGACCAGATCAAAGGTAAAGGATACACGCACATGATTGGCATCCATATTGATAATGCCTTGTGTCCCACGACTGGCACGCTGTACATTCCCGTACAACGCCAGTGTGATGGCATCCAGAATCGTGGATTTGCCGCTGCCGGTAGGACCAAAGATGCCAAATAACCCGGTTGCCCCCAGCATATCAAAATCTACCGTTTGTTCTTCCTTAAAGCTTTGCAATCCCTCTATTTTCAAACACCTGGGCCGCATCCATATCACCTTCCTCTGACTTCCGCATGTTCCATCCCTTCTCCGTACTTTAATGTCAATTTTTTATTACGACTTATATGGAATCATTCATGACTCCCCAAAAACTTAATTATTCATTCTTCATTATTAATTATTCATTAGCTTTACCGCTAGCCTACAATATCTTTAAAAATTCCGTCTTCTTCATCGTCTTTATCACTGTTATTCAGTACCTCTAAAAAGGTATCCATCAACTCTTCGGATATTTCTACACCCATTCTGAATTGGTAGTAATCTTTGAAAAGCTCATCGATCCTTTTGGTCTCTCTATTTTCGTAATCCAGCGTCTGCTCTTGTTCAGTGTGGATTTT
>JAKSBV010000485.1 GCA_022360955.1 Bacillota bacterium | reverse complement strand
GCAAAATGCCGTAACAAAATTCTCAATTTTAAAGATACCTATCTCATATAATACTTTTAGATAGATCTCTATCCTATTGCCGATCAATATGTTATGAGAAACCCCACAATCTGATTATTCTGCAGGTATGAATACAATGACTCCCAAACGGTCCAACTCAGTGCCGCTTCTGCCATGCATACCCACAATATAACCTCTTCCTTGAGGATCTCCCAACTCAGTTATATCACTCGTTTGTGTCCCATATACCTGACTTTCCGTTCCGTCACTATAATGAAATTTCAATCCAAACACACGTGTTTGATTATCCTTTTTTCCGTTATATGCGGTTATTTTCTTGATAAACACGCCGTCGTTCTGCGTAATAATATACTCCGTGCCGCCGTTTCCTCCATGCTTTATACACGTTCCGTTATCATAGCAAAATTCCAACGCATCTATCCTGTCACCTGCTCTTACCTTAATCTGGCCCGGCCTTAAGGCTTCCCCATCCACATACATACCATGCAAAACATTGTAGTCATTGTATGGGGTTCCATGGGGTCCGCCGGATAAGGTCTGCTCCGTATACAAACGGCCGATCTCAAAGTTTTGTGGCAGTGTTGTACCAACAATATTCCAGTTTTCACCACTCGCATCAAAGGTAATCATATCCCTCTTCGTTCCTTTAATGACTTGTATTTCACGAAGCGCATCATCGTAGGATGCATAGATTTCAGGACTACCTTTTCTGTATGGATATAGTAAGGTTACAAATCCATCTTCCTCCGGTGAACTATGATTTGCCTTTAGTGCTTTTAATTCATTTCCCCACTCAGGGACTTTAGCCAATGGTATTGTAGTTGTTTCAAAGGTGATGCCGTTGTGATTTAAAAAGATAACCTTTAGCATAATGTCTTCTTCCGGGTGGTCAAATGTAGCTTCGTAACCATCAATGTCTATATTAGTTTCACTAAGGACATTGAGATGGAAGGTTGCTTCGGTGTTATTTGCAATATGATCTTTTATGATATAATAGTCAGGCTTTGCAAAGAAAATACTTCTGTTAAAATTATATGTTTGTGTTTCAACCGGAGACGGTATACCAAGTACCTCTCTCCACCCTTTTTTGGCAGCTTTTCCAACAACCAGATCGTAGTTTTCATTTGTTACAAGCTTGCCTATTTCTCCTTTAGTAGTAGTGTGCTGTGTCTGTTGCTCTCCCCAGAGCTGTTTGTATATCGGATTAGGATTCACAAATTTAACATAATCAACGGTATTGTGACTTGGCGTAGAGCGTAAGAAGGCCTCATCACCGGCACCATAGTCGTTAATCCCCGGATCCAGCACAATAGGATGACCAAAGGCAAATAAACTAAAGCTATTTTGATCGGAATGCTGGTGTGAGCTTAATGGCATATTGGTAAGGGCACCTTTTCCGGAACGGAACAAAAGCCACTTTTCATTTTCTCCATCTATATCCGAATTCAATATGACATTGCCTTTTTCTTGTGAGAGGATAAGGCTACTCGGCGAAGGGGCTATAGGGGTTATATCTGCATTTATATCGGTGACTGTAAATGCTTCCTTTTTCATATGTGAAATGAAAGGGGAACCCGCCTCTTTCCATGCATACATCAAATTCCCGGCAAACTCAGGATCAGACTGCAGATAAGCCGGAGCAGCCATTGCACAATATATGTACCAGTCGGTTGTCCAAATCGAATCTGCCAATCCCGGACTTCTTCCGGCATAATAACCCTTTTTACCACCGGTTAAACCTGTTTCTTTTTCCAGTGAAGCAGGCGTTTGCGATTTGACAAAGTAATCCAGAAGCGATTTAAATTCTGCATTGGCAAATAGATCATATCCGAGAAGACGTTTGATATCATAAAATAGCGGTACCCAGGTTCTCAATATGGCCCCGGCATATCGCGGGCATTCATTCCATGCTCCACCGTCATAAACTGCATTTGACATCAGATATTCAAACTCTTCCATTGCATACTGAAAATATTTTGCTGCATTCGGTGCCTCGGGAAAAACCAAGGCATAGTAAAATAAGACACCCACAACCTCAGCATGGTAATTATGATTTCTGTAATTGCTGAAATCCAAACCTATCGATTCTAAAATTTCCGGTATGTCGGTATTTTTTGCCTTAGCATTATACAATATATCGACCAATTGAGTAGTATAATTGTAAAGGTCCGTTTTCTGCTCATCAGTAGCATATCCAAAATCCTGCACAAAATGGTATCCTATTAACCATCTCCAGACCTCACGCATAGCCGCACCTTTATACTGTTCTGCGGCTCTTACGGTTGCACGGTTTGCTTTCTTATCATAGTAAACAGCCCAGAAGTCATCATTCTCTGCCTGCTTGTCCAATCCCGTAAAATAGGAGTAAATGGGACCAAATCCACTGTTTTTTAGGGTGTTTAAATAGTCTGCATCAATCTTTGTCCTATTGGGTTCGCCAACAAAGGTAAAATCCCTCTGTGTAATGCAGTTAAGATGCTGCTGTACATCTCCTTGGGACATAACTAAATACGGTCGGGGCATACTCGCAAGTGTATCTAATTTTTGTTGTATCTCTGCTTGTGTGGGTACATGAGCTGCAGCGGCAGTCTCATTCGTAAAAAGATTAGAGAATATCACCAATAGTAAAATAACCGCTAAAAGCCTTAATTTTTTATACATATTGCAATACCTCCTTCTACTGTCTTTCTATTTGTTTGTGTTTTGCAGCGCCATTCTCAGGATGCTTTCATTTCATAAATGAACGTCCATGACATACCACCCCCCTTGAAAATGTCAATTCATATAAACTGCATATCCTTATGCCTTATATTGGGCAGCCATCATATGGTTGTCCAATT
>JAKSBV010000169.1 GCA_022360955.1 Bacillota bacterium | reverse complement strand
TCTGCCAACTTCAACATCATATTTCCTTGTGGCAGTAAGCGGCAATGGATAAACATTGTTCTCGATATCGTCCTTCACTTCAATACCATCAACCTGGCTAAGCAGTTTTCTGGCATCTGCAGGATCTACAGGCTTCTCTGTCTCGATTACTATGCTCTCTGCATGCACCCTCATTGTAGGAATTCTCACACAGGTACAACTGATGGGCATATCCGGTTCACTGAAGATTTTTCTGGTTTCCCAGACTACCTTCATTTCCTCGCGGGTATAGTCGTTATCCTGGAAACTGTCTATATGGGGAATAGCATTGAATGCAATTGGATAAGCAAAGACTTTGTTACCAACTTCCCTTTCATCCAGGTAATTCCTGGTTTCTGCTGCCAGTTCGCTCATACCGGCTGCTCCGGCTCCGCTGGTTGCCTGGTAGGTACTGATAATTACTTTCTTTACGCCGTATTCCCTGTGAAGTGCATACAACGGAATGGCTGCTATAGCAGTTGTACAGTTGGGGTTAGCAACAAGCTTTGATTCCCCGATAGCTGCTGCATTTATCTCAGGGACTACCAGTGGTACATTGTCATCATACCTGAAAGCACTGCTGTTGTCAATGACATAGCATCCCGCGCTGGTTGCCTTCACGGCGTTATCCTTGCTCCATCCGCCGCTGATTGCAAAGAATGCGATGTCGAGTTCGGAATAATCTGCAAGGTCGGCATTCTCAATGGTGATCTCTCCAAATGGGGTTTCCATTGTCTTGCCCGCACTCCTTACCGAAGCAAAAAGTCTTAATTCTTCCACAGGGAAATTCCTGTTGTGCAATACTTCAATTATTTCTCTACCTACTGCGCCGGTAGCACCCATAATTCCTACTTTGTAACTCATAATTATGTCATCCGTCAGGTTGCCGGAGTTTCAGTGAAACACCTTTTTTAATGAATATATGATATTGCGGAATGAGCGTTTTTCCTGGCAGTATCATATATATGGAATGATATGAAGATTGTCCTCGGTCAGGTATATGGATAGGGGATCTGATTAAAAAAGCAGTATAAAAAAAGCGTACCTGAGTCAATCAGGCTCAGGTATTGAATGTCAGTGCTTTTGTCGGACATGCGGTTATACATCTTCCACATTTTATGCAGTCCGGTTTGCGCTCGTTGGCATGAACTTCAAGCTGCATAGGGCACGATTTGTCACACTTTTTACAGCTGACACATTTCGAGTTATCCATTTGAAGCTGATATCTGGTGCCACCGATTAGGTTCTGGACTGTTCCCATAGGACAGAAAGTACACCAGGTACGGGGGCTTATAGAAATTCCGGCTACAATTGCGATGGAAGTTGTCATAAGACACATGATTACGAAC
>JAKSBV010000178.1 GCA_022360955.1 Bacillota bacterium | reverse complement strand
TATATAAAATATCTTACTTTATTTTATTGGCTTATGCAAACATCAAAAAAACCAATACGCCCTTACACTCAGCGTATACAAATTTCGGTTGAGAAAAATGACTCCAATAAAGATAACCGACTTTAAACCTTAAAATACATTTGGATTACACAACGATTATTCGACGCTTTTTGTCCAAATATAAATCCGATTTTAAAGTATGCTATCTCTATAGATAATAAACAGTAAAATTTGAAATATAATCGTACTCCAGCAACGGATATTCCGAATCTAAGAGCTTGTATTGCTTGGATTAAGGTAAGGGGACACACCCCTCCTTCGTCACGGAATGTCCCCAACGAATGCTCCAAAACTCGCTGCGCTCAAACAGTTGAAGCCGCTTTTCCTCCGCTGCGCAAACAATCTCTAAGATTCTTCATAAGGTTACTTCCATACGATTATATTTCTAGTGCTAGTGTTTATTATCTATAACTAATATGCCAAGGTTGAAAAATAGTCGAGGGCTGAGAGATGAGGCTTGAGAACGAAGCACCCATGATTTACCCTTTATTTTAGAATCATTCATCAATCCCCTAACTAATTCTTCATTAAACTAACTAACCGCTACCGAAAACCTGAGCATTGCTTCAACAGTTTCAAGCAAATCTTCCTTGCAACGCAATTTTGCTTTATCAAAAGGAACTGCTACTCTATTTATGCTAAATATTGCACTAATGCCTTTCTCATATACCAGGTCAATATCATCTCCTACATCTCCTACAATCGCTATTACAGGCACCTTGCTCTTTAAAGCTCTCTCGGCAATGCCTACAGGCACCTTGCCTCGCAAGCTTTGCCCGTCAATTTTTCCTTCGCCGGTCATAATCAAATCTGCATTTGAGATAATTTCATCAAAACGGACACAATCTAAAATAATTTTTATCCCCGCTCGGAGTTCTGCCGACGTAAAAGCAACAAACCCCGCGCCAAGCCCTCCTGCGGCTCCGGAACCTGGAATTTCCTGTACACGAATGCCTAAATCTTTGTGTAGAATACCCGCATAATGCTTTAAGTTGTTATCCAGATATTCCACCATATCCCTATCGGCCCCTTTTTGCGGACCAAAAACGTATGCAGCACCGCTCACGCCATATAACGGATTGTCAACGTCACATGCAACCAATATCTCGCATTCATTCAGCCTCTTATCTTTTTGGGACATATCTATATGATGCAGGCTGGCCAATCCCTGCCCATTTAAAGGGATGGGCCGATCATTTTCGTCTAAGAACCGCACACCTAATGCCGCCGCCATTCCTATGCCCCCGTCGTTTGTCGCACTGCCTCCAACACCTATAATTAATTTTGTGCATCCGCGATTCAGTGCATCCAATATGAGCTGGCCTGTTCCAAAAGTAGTTGTAAGGCAAGGATTTTTCTCTTCTTCTACTAACGGAAGTCCGGATGCTGCCGCCATCTCAATCACAGCAGTTTTTCCATCAGACAGAATACCGTAAAACGACTCTATGTCTCTGAACAATGGATCTTTGACCGTAGCATTAATTTTTTCACCTCCGATTGACGCTAAAAACGCTTCTACCGTTCCTTCTCCTCCATCTGCAATCGGAATTTTTACCGTCTCCACATCCGGCCGTATGTTTTTTATGCCTTTTTCAATGATATCGCAAACTTCTATAGAACTCATGGTTCCTTTAAAAGAATCCGGAGCAATGACTATTTTTTTCAACGTTCTCTCTCCTTTCAATTTTTTATTAAAGACAGACCTCTGAAACCTATCCATAAGGTGATTTCCATCATTTTCTTCTGCTTCATGCCATATACCCGCTCCTTCTTCGTCACATCAAGGTGCGAGTGAGTCTGAGGAACCGTCCCTGCGACTCACATAAATCACCAGCAATTTAAGCAATACAGCATGATAAAAGTCTGAATTGACAGAAAGTCCTGTAATTTCCTCAATCCTTTTAATTCTATATAGCATCGTATTTTTATGGATGAATAAAGACTTTGCGGCGTCTACAACATTAAGATTATGAGCAAATAATGCTTGCAATGTGTCAATAATCCATATTTGTACTTTTCCCGTACTGTCCAATGTGCTCCTATATATACGTTGAACAAAATGTTCCAATACATAATCGTCAATCTGACTAAGCAGATAATTCACTAATATATCTAAATTATTAATATTCTGTACGGATTGTCTGTTAAATTTTAATACTGTTTTTGCTTCTTTGAACGATTTTCCATATCCCGCAAGACCATCATGAACGGTTCCCATCGCAATTTTCACTTCGTGCCCGCACTGCTGAAAGATATCTTTATTTAATTGCTCTAAAAATTGTTGTTCATTTTCAAAAGATTTCACAGGGACTTTCTTAAAAATGACATAAAACTGATTAATCACGGCAGAAAAATCTTCTTTAGTAATATAGCGACTGTTAATCAAAAAATGTTCTATGCTGTTCATTACTTTGAGTAATTGTAAAGATTTTTCCACAGAACTATCTACCAGTTCAAATATAACCGCACATCTTTTTTCATTTAAATCAACGCCTACAATCTTGGAAAGGCATAAAATTTCTTCTTCATTTTTCTCAACATTCTCATAAATAAGCTTTCTGATAATTTGCTGTTTTAAATCTTTTACTACTTTTACCTGTTCAGAAATCAAATGCTGCTCAACTGCCAACTCTACCGACTTCTTTACCAGTTTTGCTACAATCCTGACTTCATCGGGATGTCCGCAAACCCCTACAACACCCAAGGTTTTCCCCATAATATGGATAGGCAGGTTAACACCTTCTTTCGCACCGGGATATCTGTGCACTTCCTCCGGATAGATCTCTATTGCTTTTCCAGATTGAATAACATCAGCCGCTCCCTTATGATAAGTATGAATGCGGCTTTTTTCCCCTGATGCTATAATAAACCCTTCAAAATCCATAATATTAATACTTCCCTTGTCCATTATCTCCATTGTTGCATCCACAATCTCTTGAGCTATTTCACTAAGATTCATCGAAAACCTCCCGCTTCTTCAGAAAAATAGGTATCCGCTTTACTTAAAAATTGAATTTATATTTACACAAAAACGCAGACTCATTGTTGTTTTGAGTACTATCCAATCAATAACCGTCCAAAAGGCGTTTCAAAAAAAGTAGAATTTATGTTGGTTATCTTTATTATATATAAAAAATCCTTAACTTTCATTATGCCGGTGCACAAAATTATAAAGTTTTTCTTGAAAATTTTTGGAGAGTCACAGGGACGGTTCTTCTGACTCATTTTGCGCAAGTGTAAAATGAGTCAAGAGAACCGTCCCTGTGACTCTTTGTATTAAATTTTCATTTTCTTGTTATAATATTTAAACGAGTGGTAATATATATACATCCGATAATTATAAAAATAGGGAGGGTACTTAAAATGTTAAGCGAAAAATTATTAAAGGACCTTAATACACAAATCAAATATGAATTTTATGCGGCACATTTGTATATGGCAATGGCTGCTTATTGTGATTCGGAGGACCTGGACGGTTTTGCTAATTTCTTTAAAATGCAGGCCGAAGAAGAAAGATTTCATGCCATGAAACTTTATGATTTTGTCAATCAGATGGACGGTAGAATCGTCATGCAAGGCCTGGACGAACCTAATAACGATTTCACTTCCATGCTGGATGCATTCCAAAAGGCACTGGCCCATGAACAGCACGTCACCAAGCAGATATATACCCTTATGGACAGGGCCTCGGCAGAAAAGGAACATGCGACCATGAGCCTTTTAAAATGGTTTATAGACGAACAAGTTGAAGAAGAAGATATGTTTAAAAATCTTGTCAAAAAGCTTGAAAGAATCGGTGATGACGGTACCGGGCTTTATATGCTGGACGGAGAATTGGCCCAAAGAGTCTTCACACCGCCTGCGAATACCGCCCAATAGCCGGTATGCAATTCAAATAAAATCTCAAGGGCACAAGGCCCTTGAGATTTTATTTACTATTGAACAAATATTTAGCAAACTCCGAATCGGCGTCAATCACAATTTTCGTCTTATCTTTCAATGTTTTCTTATAGGTCTGCAATGTCTTCCAAAAAGCGTAAAATTCGGGGTCTGCGTTATATGCCTCCGCATATATTCTGACTGCTTCCGCCTCCCCTTCTCCCTTTATTTTTTCAGCTTGTTCGTAGGCCTGCGCTTCGATAATCGTAGCTTCCTTTTCCGCCGACGATCGAATCTTTTGTGCTTCTTCCTTCCCTTCGGAGCGATAGGCTTTTGCAGCACGCACCCTTTCGGTTCTCATACGATTAAAAACTTTTTCATAGTTTTCCGGAGGCAGATCGGTTCTCTTTATCCTGATATCCACAACTTCCACACCGTACTGCCCTAATTCCTCATTAATCTCCTCACTGACTCTTTTTAACATTGCCATGCTGTATTCTTTATCGGATATAACGGTATGCGCTTCTACTTTACCGATCTCTTCATTGATCTTAGCATAAATAATATCGTCAAGCCTCTGGTGGGCTTTATTTTGATTTTCAAGGGTGCTAATAAATAATGCCGGATTATTGATTTGCCACTGGGCAAAATTATCTAAAACCAATTTCTTTTTGTCCTTGGTTGTGACTTCTCTGGGAAGCGTATCGTAGGTTAACAGCATATTGGTGAAGGATTCGGTTGTCTGTATAAAAGGAATTTTAAAGAATAAGCCCTTTCCTTCAATAATCTTTATTTTTTTCAGTCTTTCGTGGTTTGCAATCGTCTCTTCCATTTCTTCCGTCTTTTCATCGACTACAACTTTGATCACTTCGTTCAGCTGTTTAACCACTACCTGCTCTCTTTCGTCCACCGTAAAAGTAAAGGCGGTAAAGAATATATTCAGTAGAATGATTAAGGCTATAAATCCCCCAACAAATCTAAATACACCTTTAAACTGGGATATATCAAATTTCTTTTTATATTCATATACATTATCATTGTTCATATTCAAAAATATCTCCCCCTTTCCTATTCTTCTTTTTTCGGTAAAGCTATATTTTCTTGCAGAGGTAAAAATTTAACAGTGTTTCCGTCTTCATTTACAATATACTTTTCGACACCGGGTAAAACTTCTTCCAGGGTTTCAAGATACATACGTATTCTGGTAACCTCTTTACCCTGCTGGTATTTCTCCAGAATCTGGACAAAGTTTGCCACATCACCCTTGGACTCCGCAATCCTCTTCTCCTTATAAGCCTCGGCTTTGTTGAGCATTTCTGCGGCATTTCCCCTGGCGTTAGGAATGATTTCATTTCTATAGCTTTCCGCCTCATTGATAAAACTGGTTTTATCTTCTCTTGCATTGGCCACATCTTTAAACGCGTCATCCACTTCTATAGGAGGGTCTACATCCTGCAGCTTTACAGCCGTAATACCAACACCCATTTCATAGATATTGCATATTTCCTGCAAATCCTCTTGAATGGCTCGTGCAATCCCGTCTTTGTTAACGGTTAATACTTCGTCCAGCATATGGCTGGCAATAGCCCTTCTAATGGCAGACTCCGTAGCAATTTTCAAGGTTTCTGTCTGGTCGTCCACATTAAATAAGTAATCCTCTATATCGGTAATAATATACTGAACGGCAACGTCAACATTCACCATGTTTTCGTCCCCTGTCAGCATCAGGGACTGTTCCTCGACACCTCTATAGCTGGCGGGCTGTTGTGTGGTGCCTTCTCTTTCGGTCACAAACCCAAACTCCAACCTCTTGGGTTCATCTACCTTTTCTTTAATAATTGTTTCAATGGGCAGCGGAATATGCCAATGCAGTCCCGCCTTCGACACGGTGCGCGCATGCTTCCCAAATCTCAGCACAACCGCTTTTTCACCGCCTGTGGAGTCCACGGTATATATGCCTGATATCAGCCATAGACCGACCACAACCAAGACGCCCAGTATTCCTAATGATTTTATGATCTTAATATTCAAAATCCTTCCCCCTTACTTGTTTTTTGCCAAGATCATTTATTTTACCTTGACAAATTTAAAACCTTTGATAATATATTTATGTACGATTCTTTATCGTATCAAATATAATATAACATAATACGTTAAGAAGCAATAAAATGTTTATTTAAACTATATCAAGCCGATAATAAAAATACCGAATGAATTCTTATCATGTTATTTATGTACGGTGATTGGGAAAAGTAGCATACATCTCTGCTGACAGCGATTCGGGGACGGTGGAAGCCCGGAAGTATATTGATGTGAAAGGAACCCATGAGTACAGAACCTGAAAGTGGGCATAGACCATTGTTTTATGCCAATAAGGGTGGAACCGCGGAAGATAACCTTTCGTCCCTTGGTTTTTCAAGGAACGGAAGGTTTTTTTATCTCATTTTATATAATTATAGAAAGGAAAGATGTTTTATGCAAAATACGGAAAAATCGATGGATAAAGTCGTCGCCCTTTGCAAAGGCAGAGGCTTCGTATATTCGGGCTCGGAAATATACGGAGGGCTTGCAAACACGTGGGATTACGGACCGTTAGGCGTAGAATTCAAAAATAACGTAAAAAAAGCATGGTGGAAAAAATTTATTCAAGAATCTCCCTATAATGTGGGCTTAGATTCGGCTATCCTTATGAATCCCCAAACCTGGGTGGCTTCAGGTCATGTGGGCGGTTTTAACGACCCGCTGATGGACTGTAAGGACTGTAAAGCCCGCTTTAGAGCAGATAAATTAATTGAAGATACGGCCGGTGAAAAGGGGGAAAGCCTCATCGTAGACGGCTGGGACAATGACAAGATGACAAAATACATAGCGGAAAACACTATTGCGTGTCCCGAATGCGGTGCTCAAAACTTCACCGATATCCGCCAGTTTAACCTGATGTTTAAAACTTTTCAGGGTGTTACGGAGGATTCACAGGCAGAACTATATCTACGTCCCGAAACGGCGCAAGGGATCTTTGTAAACTTTAAAAATATTCAAAGAACTTCACGAAAAAAGATACCTTTTGGTGTAGGACAAATCGGGAAATCTTTTAGAAACGAAATTACACCGGGCAACTTTACATTTAGAACCAGAGAATTCGAACAAATGGAATTGGAATTCTTCTGCAAGCCGGGAGAAGATTTGGAATGGTTTACTTACTGGAAAGAATATTGCAAAAACTGGCTTTTAGGGCTGGGCATGAAGCCGAAAAACATTCGTTTAAGAGATCACACTGCGGAAGAATTATCCCATTACAGCAATGCTACCACCGATATTGAATTCCTGTTCCCATTCGGTTGGGGAGAGCTATGGGGTATTGCCGATCGTACCGATTTTGATTTAAAACAGCACAGCGAGCATTCGGGAGAAAAATTGGAATATATGGACCCTGTCACCAATGAAAAATATATTCCCTATTGTATTGAGCCTTCTTTGGGGGCCGACCGGGTAACCCTTGCATTCTTAGTCGACGCTTACGAGGAAGAATCTTTGGAGAAGGGAGAGACGCGTACGGTACTTAAGCTTCATCCGGCCCTTTCTCCGATCAAAGCGGCCATTCTTCCCCTGTCCAAAAAATTAAAGGATGACGCATTAAAGGTTTATGAAAAGCTATCCAAAAAATATATGTGCGAATATGACGAAGCCGGAAGCATTGGCAAGCGCTACAGAAGACAGGACGAAATCGGTACGCCTTTCTGTATTACCTATGACTTTGATTCCCAAGAAGATAACAGTGTGACCGTAAGAAACAGAGACACAATGGATCAGGTAAGAATCAAAATAGATGACTTGGAACAATTTATGGACGAAATGATGCAGTATTAGAGTGGGGAGTGGGGAGTATGGAGTGGATAGTTGACAGTTGAAAGCCTAAAAAATATATCATAAAATATTTTAATGTTATTGTTTCTCATATTGTTGAGTTACGCAGAAGTAACTATAGTTCACAGTTTGTGTTGCTTTGTTGAGTTTAAGCATCCTCAAACTGTGAACTTTTTTCTGATTACTTCTCTATTGCCGGATAATGAAGATAACGCGCTGTAAAGTTTGAAATATAATAGTACGGCGGCAACGGGTATTCCAAGAATAAAAAGTAGTTGAGGGTTGAGAATGAACCGCCCACCGTTCATGACACCTTTTGCTGATTACTTTGTACTCCTGCTGGCTCACATTCCGACTTCCGCCCTCCGACCTCCGATTTATCCATACGATTATATTTCTAATGCTATATAGAAATCAACAAGTAAGATTCAGCGCAAGTATTACCACCAGAAAATAAACCTGGTTTATGTTATGATGCTATATATAAGAGAATCTATAAATGACAGGCCCATTCAGGAAAGTGACATGGGTACAGACCCCCGGACACACAAAAACCATGTGTGTCAGATGGTTCAGTCCCCAAGTCACATTCCTTCTTACTTTAATGTAAATTTTTTATTGTATTATATATAGTATACGTTTTCTATATCTGTCAACTGTCAACTGTCAACTGTCAACTAACTCCCTTACCCCTTTGCCGTTCAAATAATCAAAGCGCTTGCCCTGATAGCTTTGTC
>JAKSBV010000053.1 GCA_022360955.1 Bacillota bacterium | reverse complement strand
GTTTTGCCGATAATGATTGCACCCGCTTCTTCGAGGCGTTGTACAACAATTGCATCTTCTGGCGCAACGAAGTCTTTGAATACTTCTGCATTGACTGTACTCGGCTTGCCCTTGATCCAAAACATCTCTTTTACGGTGACAGGTACGCCGTGCAACGGTCCAAGAATCTCATTTTCGCGTACCTGGACATCTCGGACCTTCGCCAGCTCAAGCGCTTCTTCCTCATAAACACTGATCATTGCATTGATTTTACTATTATGCTTCTTGATGTGATCGAGGTGCGCACGAACGATATCGCAACTTGTTGCTTTTCGTTCCTTAATGAGCAAAGCAAGCTCGTGAGCAGATAAAAAAAGTAATTGATGCATAAAATACACTCCTTTCTATATGTGCATTATACGCATTTGGAGACAAGCATGCCTTATCATTTGTTAATTGCATAAAGTAAATTTACCCTAGTCGCTTTCGAATACGGGAGAGTGAAACAGGTGTAAGTCCAATATAGGAAGCGATATCTTTTTGCGGAATGCGATCAAAAATCTCTCTGTGTTCATGCTTGAATTGCTGGTAACGCTCTTCACCTTTCAATTTCAACAACGCCTGTTCTCGTTTCGCGCTTTCTGCATAGAGTTTCTCAGTAAAAATCCTTGCGTTGTTGCTCCACTCAAGTGAAGTATGGATCAGCTGATTATACACATTTTGCAGAATGTATAAGTACTCGGTATCTTCCATCGCTTGTATGTACATTTCTGACTCTGTTTGATTTAGATACGCATAATAAGATGAGCAAAACATATTCTCAGCGGAAAAATGTGTAACCCATTCATTCCCATCTAAATCAACGATAAATATTTTCATTAGTCCATTTGTTATAAAAGCAAGCTTGTCAGGGATATCGCCTTCCATCACAAAGAAGCCTTCTTTTTTGATAAAACCAGGTTGAAAGATTGCTCTCGTTTCTTCAAGCAAGTCATTTTCTTTTTGTTTGATATTCTGTGCGATGTGGTTACAAAGCTGTATATAAGGGTTTTTGTTTTTCATTTCACATTATTCTCCTGTTTTGATTTTTTTCATTATACATTATTCGGCGTACAATATGCAAATAGCTGTCAACAACGAGGAAATTGATTCATCTTTGCTTTTCTAGGATATGTTACCGTGCTGTTTGTTCTGCCGCTGCGTTATAGCACCTTATTTATTAACAAATCTGGTTTTTGTAATGACATCGTAAAGCTTATATGGTTAATTTATTGACATATTACACATAATGCTATATAATATCACTATAAAAAGGAGTTGAAATTATGGCTAATACAACCAATTTAAATATTCGTGTCGATGAAGAACTGAAACGAAATGCAGAAGCTATTTTTTCTGAGCTTGGACTTAATATGTCCACTGCTGTGAATATTTTTCTACGCTATGCTGTTCGCTACGGCGGCATTCCTTTTGATTTACGCATTGAAAAACCCAATGCCGAAACTTTAGCTGCAATTAATGATGTGAATAGCAACCGCAATATGAGTGATGCCTTTGACAGTATAAGTGATTTAATGGAGGATCTGAATGCTTAAAATCAGGTACTCAAGCAGATTTAAAAAAGATTATAAAAACATTGTCAAGCGGGGTTATGATATAAAGCTTCTTGAAGAAGTTATTAGCATTCTGGCCCAGAAGAAAATCCTTCCACAGAAATATGTGGACCATTCACTAACTGGTCATTTTGCCGGGCATAGAGAATGTCACATTACACCGGATTGGTTGCTTATTTATAAAATTGAAAACGATATTTTGACTTTGACTTTAACAAGAACAGGAACGCACAGTAACTTATTTTAATCCCCTCAGTTCTTTGGCTTCTTTTTTATTGACACCCGGGAACATCATGACTAGCCTCATTTTGAGTTTCCTCCGTGACGTTATTGCATTACTGATTCATACCAGGACGCCTGTTTTTTGAACATCTCGGCATATTTACCCCGGTTTGCCATCAATTCTTCGTGTGTTCCCATTTCTGCAATGGAGCCTTTGTCCAATACAACGATCCTGTCTGCTATGCGGGCCGAACCAAGCCTGTGTGTTGCAATAACCGCCAGTTTCCCATGGGATATCTCTGAAAAACTTTTATACAGCCGCATTTCCTCCATAGGATCTATTGCAGATGTTGGCTCATCGAGTACGATAACTTCATTCTGCCGGTATATACCCCTTGCAATGGCAATCCTTTGCCATTGACCCCCTGAGAGATCAATGCCTTCAAATTCCGTGGAAAGCATAGTATTAAGCCCATCTTTAAAATCAGGTTGTTTGCTCTCTAGTCCTACTTCTCTCAGACATTTTTCAATATCCTCCTGATTCTCAGCTTTTCCTAAATCACTGATTGCTATATTGTCCTTTAAACTTAATTTGTATCTTTGATAGTTCTGGAACACACCGGATGTACCCTGAAAAAGTACTCTCATTGACGTTTTACGCGTATCGCATTTACAAATATGTACCGTTCCTTCGGTAGGTTTATAAATACCTGTCATCAGCCGAATCAAGGTGCTTTTCCCCGCACCGTTTTCTCCGAC
>JAKSBV010000021.1 GCA_022360955.1 Bacillota bacterium | reverse complement strand
TGGGGGTCTGTACCCATGTCACTTTCCTGAATGGGCCTGTCATTTATACATTCTCTTATATATAGCTTCATAACATAATCCAGGTTTATTTTCTGGTGGTAATACTTGCGCTGAATCTTACTTATTGATTTCTATATAGTTGCTGGAGTACGATTATATTTCCAACTTTACTGTTTATTCTCTATAGATACAGGATATGTGGTGTAAAGCTGATTTTTTATCCTATGGAATTAAGTCTTACAAGCCGGCATTTAAACCTTCACTTTACCCTACTTTTGCAGATGACACTTGACATCGAACATTAGTTCTGGATATAATATTATTAAGGAATATGGTAAAATATACTTAAGGAAGTGAACGGATATATGCCTGATTATAACGGAATTGACAGGGGAAATCAAAATATTGAACGGGCAGAAGACGGCTTCTTAATGTCGCCGAAGGTAGACTTTGTCTTTAAGCTTATCTTTGGAGACGAAAAGAATAAAGAACTGTTGATTGCATTTTTAAGTACAATTATAAAACTGCCTATTGAAGAATTTGAGGGTATAGAAATCATTAACAGCGAGCTATTAAGAGAATTCAAAGAGGATAAAAAAGGCATACTGGATGTAAGAGTAAAAACGCAGCAGGGAAAGCAGATTGATATAGAGATACAAATCCTGCCCACGGAATTCATGCCCGAAAGGACGCTGTTTTACTGGTCAAAGATGTATACGGGGCAGATAAAAGCGGGAGATACCTATCACAGTCTTAAAAAGTGCATCACCATCAATATCGTGGATTTTAAATGTACGCCTGTCAAAAAGATTCATACCGGCTATCACTTGACGGAAGACGAAACGGGACACAGGCTGACGGATATATTAGAGGTACACTTTTTAGAGATACCGAAACTTTGGGATAAGGACATTAGTAAAGATGAAGAAGATCCGCTTGTTTTATGGATGGAATTTTTAGATGCTAAATCCAAAGGAGTGATGGAAATGTTAGCAGAAAAGAATAAAGATATCAAAAAGGCCTACACGGTGCTGGAAATCCTCAGCAAGGATGAAAAAGCGAGAATGGCATATGAGGCCAGGGAAGCAGAAGTGCGGGATCAATTGACCAGACTTAAAACTGCCGAAGAAAAGGGAAGAAAAGAAGGTATAGAAAAGGGCATAGAGAAAGGCATAGAAAAAGGCATAGAAAAAGAAAAATTTCAGACAGCTAAAGCTGCAATAGGCAAAGGCTTGCCTACAGATATTATTGCTGACATAACCGGACTGACAATAGAAAAAATAGAAGCATTACAAAAAGAAATGAAACATTAAAGATACCCAACTTTAAACCTTAAAATACTATTTACACAAATAACGATGATTCTGCGTTTTTGTGTAAATATAAATTCGATTTTAAAGTTGGGTATCTATAGCATATCAAGGGGACGGGTGTTCTGCTATTTTTTTAGATATGACGATGTTAAAAATACCGGCAGCACTTTCAAACTTTTTCTGTTTTGATAAATAAAAAAGCTTTCTATACTATATCGAAGGAAAAGAATAATATCCCGAAAACTACAATTCCATATTACCTTCGATAGTAAAGAAAACCGTCAAAAAAGTTGCAGATGAACCGGAAGCATGTGGACGGGCTTAGCGCCGAAAATGCAAACGGGCATCAGACTTTATCTTGGTTCTCCTATCCAGTACCCATTTTGTTTTTCTATTTGAACTGATTCTCGCACTTCTTTAGCCATGGCCTTTAATACTTTTGCAGCTGTGATATTATGCCGGATACCCAGCCTTTTGAGTGTCTCCCTTGTTTGCTGGTCCAATATGATCGCCTCCAGTGCATGGGTGGCATAAGTCAAAAGGGTGCGTTCGCATTTGCCCTCTTTTTGTGTCAATATCTTATAGATGGACCGTTGCCTGGGTAAGATCATATAACAAGATACGATTTCTACAATGAATTTTTTAAGCTGCTGCCTGACTTCTTGCGGACACGTAATCTCTTGCAGCAGTTCGTCCGTTTTCTCTACGATCAGCTCTTCCTGCATATTCCACACTTTCCCATAAGTCCCTTTTGTGTCCATAAGGCATCCATCCTTTGCTTTTGTTTTGTAGGGGAGGGAAAATCCCCCTTTTTTGTGTGTCTTTATAGTTGTGTTTTGAGTGATTTGGGAACGGGTGTTTCTCCATGAGCAACTGAGCAAGCACTAGCTTTTACCATTAACGGAGCCATAGTTGTAGTAAGCTCTGCCAACATAACTAAAATTTTCTTAAACATTCACACTTTCCCCCTTCTTCTTCTTTTCGTTGAAGAATTTTAATATAGTTCTCGATTTCCTCTTCAGTACTCCTCCGTCTAAAAATCTCCAACATCTCTTCCGGTGACATCTCCAGGATATCTTTCGCCTCAGTAAATTTGTAGATATACCACACCAGTCCCACCAATACAAAAAACATCCATATATTCATCCAGAAAAAAAGCTTTAAGTTCAATGATATCAAAGAAGTATCAATATGATAAGTATTAATTTTAATTATGATATCCAAATAATTAAAAAGCACAGCCATACTTAAGAAAACAGATAATAGTATTACACCAATTGCAATTTGATAATACCACTTTAACTTATTCCAATTTTTCGTAAGTAGCTCACTATTTTTAAAATTAAATTTTATAAGCAGTATAATAATCATAATTTGAATAAGTCTAATCAACTGCACAAATATGATACTACTTTCATAATAATTTGTAAGACCTATGTACTGTGCGAATCTATGATATAACGGAAATGTAATAACTTCTAGGGTAGTTAAAGTGAATAAGTTTATAAAAGTAGCCAGTATACTTTGGCGAATATTCATTTGCCAAACAAATATAAAGGTAATAAAATACATAGACATGGTAATTAGAGAATGCAGCATAACATTGCCCACAATCTTTCTGCTAAAATAAACCACAGTAAGTACAACTGCCGTAGACAATATTAATTTTATCAAAGAAACGGTCATGTTTTTCCTAAAAAAACCACCTCCATAACAGAGGATAAGGCCTGTCAAAAGTAAGACAACCGTTTCCGGAATACCTGTGAATAATATTTTTTGCCATGACATTGTTTCCATTTCAGACTCCCCCTTGCACTCATTTTACACCTATTTTCCAGAAAAGTAAAGGTTATTTTACAAAAAACGAGAAATCCCTCCATAATTCGACATATTTTGATTTTACGGAATAAATAGGACAAACAGGGTGCTTCATGACAATTGCAAAAAACATATTAGCACATCGTTTCCAAAAGATAAAAGGGGACAGGCCCACAGATACGCCAACTCCTGCATATCCAGTGGTACTGTCCCCCTATTACAATGCCTTTATATTTGCTTCTCCATCAACCTCGGAACCGACTTATACGCCAGAATAAGCGGAAAACCCTCCGTCTACCGGGATAACCGTTCCGTTTACAAAACTAGAAGCTTTGTCGTCCACAAGCCACAACAGTGTTCCTATCAGTTCTTCACTTTGCCCGAAACGTCCCATCGGGGTTTGACCTAAAATCTTTTGAGCCCTTTCAGTGTAAGAACCATCTTCCTTCATTAGCAGTCCCCGGTTTTGATTCGTCAAAAAGAATCCGGGCGCAATGGCATTGACACGAATGCCCACTTTGGACATATGCACCGCAAGCCACTGGGTAAAATTAGAAATTGCAGCTTTCGCCCCACTGTAAGCAGGAATTTTGGTAAGAGGCGTAAAGGCATTCATCGACGAAACATTGATAACGGCGGCCCCTTGCCTCTCGATCATATCCTTCGAAAAAACCTGTGTGGGTAAAAGCGTGCCGATAAAATTAAGATTAAACACAAATTCAATACCTTTAGGGTCCAGATCAAAGAACGTAATAATATCTTCTTTGCTGTCCAAATCTTCTTTAAATAAATATTCCTTAGTCGTCGTCCCCTTGGGATGGTTCCCTCCGGCTCCATTGATAAGGATATGACACAAGCCTAATTTTTCGTTCACCACTTCTTTGGCAGCATATAAGCTTTCGGTTTCCAGTACATTGGCTGCAATACCGATCGCCGTACCGCCTTGTGCGTTGATTTCTTCCGCAACCGCGTCCGCACTTTCTTTTCGTAAATCCAAGATGGCAACCTTTGCGCCGCACCGGGCCAACGCTTTTGCGAACGAACCGCATAAAACACCGCCGCCGCCGGTCACAACAACAACTTTATCTTTTAAATCAATTTCAAATGGTAATTGCATGTTAACCCCCCTATTTTTATTGCGTATACACAACTAAGAATGAATCAAGATAACTCACACTGCAACCTATCAATCCATCTTTCTTTTCAATTCTTCATTCTTCATTAACCTCTACTTTTCTCCAACGCTTCCCAGATGCCGTTTAAGTAGGTTGCGCCCAATGCCCTGTCATAAAGACCATAGCCCGGTCTGCCCGTTTCTCCCCAGATCATCCTGCCGTGGTCA
>JAKSBV010000255.1 GCA_022360955.1 Bacillota bacterium | reverse complement strand
ATTTGATTTTGACAAAATTTACCTGTATTCCAACACACTTCAGTCAATTGCCGTGGGCTACCTTATTGCAGCAGTTATGCTAATTCATTTCAACTGGAAAGGACAAATCACGATCACGTTCTTATTATTGGCATTTTATTGGGTGATCCTTTCATTTGTAAAAGTTGATGAGGTTTGGGGTGGCAATTTCCATCCCAACACAAATATTGCTGAATATATTGACCGTACGGTATTGGGGCGTTTCCGTGATGGTTCAAAAGTTATAAGTGAAGGAGTTGATTTTGGGGATTATCGTTACACCTGGATTATTAGTAGCCTTAATTTTGGTGTAACAGTAATGACGGGGGTATTTGCCGGGCATATTTTAAAAGGAAACCATTCTAAAATTAAAAAAGTACAATGGTTGGCAATTGGAGGAATAGTTATGGTTTTCGCAGGACAAGTCTGGAGTTTGCAAATGCCCATCATAAAAAAAATATGGAGCTGTTCCATGACACTTTACAGTAGTGGAATTTGCTTCTTGCTAATGGCTCTTTTTTACTATCTGATCGATTACCTTAAGTATGGAAAATATCTTCGTTGGCTTAAGGTTTATGGCATGAACTCAATTGCTGCATACATGATTCATGAAATGTTCAGTTTTTCTTCAATCTCAGAATCATTATTTCATGGGATAGAACAATTTCTTGGAGGTTATTACCTGACTTTGATAAAATTATCTAATGTTTTTATCCTGTTTATAATTCTTTGGCTAATGTATAAAAAAGGTAAATTTTTAAAAATTTAATCAGAATAATTCCTCAGGACTTGCCCCGGGGATAGTCAGCTTTAAGGATTTTCTTTATTTAAATAATTCCACGGTTCCGGTAACCGGGATCAGAGGAGGTGTTATCCGGGAATTACTTAATAGTAGAGGGTTGATCATTAAAAATATATCGGGTATGATACAAACTAACCATGAAGCCGCAATTACTTTCAATCAAAAAAAATCAACGAACTAAAAGCAAAGGAAATGAGTAATCAAAGAAGTTACATCAAAAGTGTCATTTGTATTTGTATACTGCTAATGGCAAACTGCACAGTACATGCAAAAGAATACAATATATTAAATTTTGGTGCAAAAAAAGATACTGCATTCACCAGTACTGAGGCTTTTAATAGCGCAATAGCTGAATGTACAAAAAGTGGAGGTGGGCGTGTAGTTGTTCCTGCCGGGAACTATAAGTCGGGAACAATAATTTTGAAAGATAATGTTGAACTTTATTTAGAACCCGGGGCAACAATTTTTGCAAGCTATAAACATAAAGATT
>JAKSBV010000221.1 GCA_022360955.1 Bacillota bacterium | reverse complement strand
GTCTGAATTTCATAAACATATACTATAGATACCGAACTTTAAAACCGAATGTTGTATTTTAAGGTTGCAGTTCACTATTTTTAACCATTTTACATCTTAAAATATACATCTTATGCCTTCGTCAAATTTAAGCAAATGCCTTGTTTTGATCTGCATTGCAATTACAATGGTAACACATTTACAATGAGAATTAAAGCATTTAATACAATTCGCTGTAAAAAAACCAGAAAAGGGGTTAAAATTCCAGTAAATAATAGCAATAATAGTATAACATGCGCATAACGCTCATATCTCATAATGCCAAAATATATCTTCGGGGGCAAAAAAGCACTAAAGATCTTCGATCCGTCCAAAGGCGGGATGGGGATTAAATTAAAAACAGCCAGCCCTATATTCAGGAAAATAGTGTAGATCATCATTCCGGCAAGATAACCTGTGCCCCTAAATAAATTAATCTCAAATATTGCTGCCAGCACTAAAGTCAAAAATGCAATAATAATATTCGCCGCCGGACCGGCTAAACCCACAAGAGCCATTCCCTTCTTGGGATTCCGAAAATAGGCCGGGTCCACCGGAACGGGCTTGGCCCACCCGAAGCCCACAAGCAGCAGTGTAATTGCTCCTAAGGGATCAAGATGCTTCACAGGATTTAACGTCAGCCTCCCGTAATTTTTAGCAGTAGGATCACCTAATCTATATGCCACATACCCATGGGCAAACTCATGAAACGTTATTGCAATCAATAGTGCGGGAACACTCAATAATATTTGCTCTAAACTATTTCCTCTAAACAAAAAATCACATCCTAAGATTCAAATCATATTGTATCAATTCTTTTTCCCCTTCAACATACTAACTATTATAGTCTTTATTATCGATTGTGTCCATATTTTAGCATAAAAAAACATAGGAAAAATTATTACGGTATAGCTTCATACATTCAACATATTGCATGCAAACTCTTTTCCCGTTCAATATATACTTATAAAATTCAGATTTCAGACTTCCGACCTCTGGCCTCCGTATGTCCCATTCCTTCTTCGTCCTTTACTGTCAATGCTTTGTCAAAATTTATATCGATATCATTTTTTTGTCGAAAAATTTTATTTCCATGGAAATTCTAAAACCGGGGAAATTTCCGCCCTCTGGCCTCCGATTGCCCATAAGAAAAGACTTGATTAAGTTTTCCTCAACCAAGTCTTTTTCTATTCAAAATTTTTATACATCTCCAAGAACATACATCAGCCCAGAAATCCTACTATCCTGTGGCTCTTGCACCTCCCCACTCCTCACACCCCACCCCACTAACTTCACTCTTTCACATTCATCCACTGCAGAAACATTTTTGAAAACACTTTTTTAACGGTTATTTTTTCAACGGCCTCTGCCGTTACAACATTTACCCTTCCGATTTCCTCCCCATTCAAAGAAAATATTATTTCTCCGGATTTTTGCCCTTTTTCAACGGGTGCTTCAACATTATCAGCAATATCAAATGCCTTGTCTATTGCGCCTTGTTTTCCTTTTTCCACCAATAAAGCGAAGTCGGAAGCCGTTTCTAGCTTAACGCTGGGCGACATCCCTTTCAATACTTCCAAATCACCCACCTGTTCCCCTTTTCCGGCCCCGGTAACAACCATATAATTTGCAAAGCCATAATCCAGAAGCTTCGAAGCACTCCTAAATCTTTCCGCACTGGTCGGCGCTGCCATAATTGCAGCGACTAACTGCATCCCGTCCCTTTCGGCTGAAGCTGCCAAACAGTAAAGCGCCTTGCTGGTCGAACCGGTTTTAATACCGTTTGCACCTTTATAGAATTTTACCAGTTTGTTGGTATTGACTAATTCAAACTCTCCATCTCTTAAAGAATCCATCCATATATTCAGGTACTCATGGATCTTGGGATACTTTAACAGCTCTCTGGACATTAGTGCAATATCATGGGCACTGGTAAAATGGTTTTCTTCATCCAAGCCGTTGCTGTTCATAAAATGGGTATCATGCATTCCAAGTTCTTTCGCCCTTTCATTCATCGCTTTGACAAAGGCATCTTCGCTTCCGTAGATATGCTCGGCCATTGCAACAGAAGCATCGTTTCCCGAGGCAACTGCAATTGCTTTCAGCATATCATGCAGGGACATTTGCTCTCCAGGTGCAAGATATACTTGGGAACCGCCCATACCGGCGGCATATTCACTTGTTGTGACAATATCATCCAGCGCTATACGATTATTTTCAAGTGCTTCCATAATAAGCAGCATTGTCATAACTTTCGTAACACTTGCAGGCAGAAGTTTTTCATGGCTGTTTTGCTCATACAATATTTTACCTGTAGATACCTCCATCAATACGGCAGATTTCGCTTTTATATCCAAATCTTGTGTCGCTTGAGGGCTCGCCCATACTTCCGTGACAATGATAACGTTAAAAAGCAGAAACACTGCACATAGCAAAGAAAACAACCTACATACTCTTTTCATGGCATAATCCTCCCGGTCATTTCTTTAATCCTCACTTCCAAACACCCACCATTACCATCTTTCTTTAGTTTTATGTTATGCAATAATGCTCAATGTTATAACTAAAACTTAAACGAAATTACAGGCACGCAATGCTAAAATGACACAAAGCACAAAGCCGAATCCTAGGATTCGACTTTGTGCTTTGCCATATATGTTCTGCGTAAAACCTATACCATATCGTCGTTGTTGCTTACAGCCGGTCTTTTCATGCCTCTGAATTTGTGTGGTCTCTTACCTCTTCTTCCGGGCTTGTTTTTAGCCATTTCATCGGCTTGTTCTTGTGTAATGACGCCTTCCTCAACCATCTCTTCAAAGATATTTTTCTTTTCTTCCCGGATCTGCTCTAAGTATTCTTTTCTTTCTTCCGATGTCATATCTTTGATTTCTTCACAGTGTGCTTTTCTTTCCTCGGCTTTTTGTTCCATAAAGTCTAGAATATCATCTGCTTGATCTTGGGTAATGACCTCATCTTCTACAAAAGCACTTAGCCATTCATTCATTTTTTCTCTTTTCAGTTCCTGCATTTTTTCATGCTTTTTTTCACGAATTGCATCCACTTGGGCTTCGGAAAGAATCCCTTCTTCTACCATTTCGCCGAACAAACTGGTTCTCTGGCCTTGATTTTCTTGTCTATACGCCTCCAGGTACTCTTTTCTTTCCTCCCGTGTCATCTCTTTCATCTCTTCCCACCGGGCCTTTTTCTCCGCTGCTTTGTCTTCCAAAAATGCAATGACACCCTCTGCTTCACTTTGTGTAAGCGTTCCGTCTTCTACAAGTTCGGAAAGCACTGTCTCCAAGGTCTCCTTATTGACAGCAGGTCCCTTTCGCTGACCGCCCTTTGCAAGACAATCGCACTTATGCATTTTATGTCGCATCCCCATTTTCATCTGTGAAAAATTGCTAGCTTTGGCAGTTCCGGTTGCACTATCCTCTTCTACGGCAAATGCACCGGCTCCCATCGTCAGCACAATACTTCCCAGCACAATGCCGCCGATTAATTTTTTCATTATCATATTTTGTTTCATTGTCTATTTCCCCTTTCGGTTATTTGTTAAAGATAACAAACTTTAAAATGTATTTGAATCAATAAATGATGGTTCTATGTTTTTTGTTTAAAACATTCGATTTTAAAGTTCGGTATCCATATTTTAGGTTCGTAACGAATCTTAAATATCGCTTGCAAGCATTTTCTTTCTAAATAAAATTCGTTGCTGAACTTTTGTTTTTACAATTCTATTATAACCGGGGTTTGTGACAGTTTTGTGTCAGTCTAATGAATATACGGTGTAATCTCTCCGGCCCTTGTCAATTCAAACCAAAAACGCACGCCGTTCTCCACGTTTTCCGCACCGTATCGATTCCGATGCAGCTCCATAATACTTCGAACAACGGATAATCCTAGGCCGGAACCTCCATAGGCCCTTGTCCTCGCTTTATCCACCTTGTAAAAACTGGTCCAAATGTTGTCGATGGATGCTTTAGGAATGCCTTTGCCGGAATTATAAACCGATACATCAACATTTTGGCGATTGGTTTTGACTGTTACTTTTATGATCTTTTCACCCTCAATATGGTTGATGGCATTATTGATGTAATTGCTCAATACTTGTTCAATACGAATCCTATCCGCATTTACAAAGATATTTTCTTCTTTTTCCACCTGCAAACTAATCCCCTTCTCAACAAAAATAGGATTATACTTTTCCAATACCTGGTCCACCAACTCAAAAATATCAAAAATACTTTTTTCCAATTTAAAGGTTCCTGATTCAAGCTGGGATAAATCCAAAAGATCCTTTACCAACTTATCCATTTTTTGTGTTTCATCTTCGATTACATCGCAATAGAAATTCTTGCTTTCTTCATCCTCAACCACATTCACTTTCAATCCTTCTGCATATCCCTGAATCAGCGCAATCGGTGTTTTAAGCTCATGGGAAACACTAGAAATGAATTCCTTTCTCATCTCATCGATCCTCCGTTCCCGTTCAATATCCTCCATCAATTTTTGATTCTTCTCATTCAACTCGGTAATAGCCTGATTGAGCTGGTCCGACAGGTAATTAATGCTTTTTGCCAGTTCACCGATTTCATCATCCGTTTTAACAACACATTTTTTACTGAAATCAAACTTTGCCATATGTTGTGCAATATTGCTGACTTCTAAAATAGGATTTGTAAACTTTTTTGAAAAAACAAAGGTCAAAATCCCCCCCAGAACAATCATCAGTATCCAGATAAACAGGAAAAAATCATTCGCAATGCCAACGCTTTCGGAAATAGCAGCCAACGGGGTCAGCATATAAAGTATATCACCGTTATGCAGCAAAAAGATAAAGGTCAAAAAATCCGTTTTCAATCTTGTGTCTTCTCTGACCATAAAAACATATTTCCGTTCTAGCAACTCTTTTAGGCGCTTTTGTGGAATGGGCAGCCGTGTTTGACGTTTTGTCCGGTCCAGTGTCGGAAAAATAGGTTTTGATTTCATCCCGTTTTTAGAGTCCAAGATTAAAATCGTGCCGCCAATTTGATTTTCCAACTTTTCTATTTCCAGTTCGATTGCCTCCGGATGCCCTGTATAGATCTTATCAATGGATCGGCCGCTTTCGAGCAGCATATTTTTTTTCTTGCTGATATAATAGGTTTCAAGATATTGGGTATTTAATATCCAGGATACACAAATAAAAAATAATCCAAGACAGCCAATGCCTAAGAAAAGCTTGAAACTAACGGACCTTTTCATTCTGCCACCTCAAATCTATACCCTACCCCTCTTACGGTTTGTATGAACCCACTCTTTTCTCTTAACTTGCTTCGAAGTCTTTTGATATGCGTATCCACTGTTCGTAAATCTCCAAAATAATCATAATTCCAGACCCCATTCAAAATCTTCTCTCGGCTCAATGCTTTACCTCTGTTGGTTGCCAAAAAAAGGAGGAGCTCATATTCTTTCGGACTGAGTTCAATAGACTGATCATTGATAGACACATGATGTCCGCTGTCGTCAATGATCAGGGTATCAAAATGCAGAACCGTACCTTGTTCCTTGCCCAATCGTCGTAACAACGCATTGACTCTGGCAACCAATATATTGGGATTAAAGGGCTTTGTGATATATTCGTCGGCTCCCAATTCAAACCCGAATAATTCATCCGATTCCTCCCCCCTGGCTGTCAGCATAATAATCGGCACTGCAGAATTCCTCCTGATCTCTCTGCACACCGTCCAGCCGTCGTACTCCGGCATCATGACATCCAATATCACCAAATCAATATCTTCTTCCTCTATAAAAATGTCCACCGCTTCTCTGCCGTTTTCGGCCTCATATACGCTATATCCTTCTTTTTTCAAAAAATCCCTTACCAATTTTCTCATTCTGAACTCGTCATCAGCAATCAGTATTTTTCTTCTGCTCATATCATAAACTCCTTTTGCATCGAAATATCTACCAGAATTAAAAAGTAATATGTATCATTGTATATGAAATACATGATTTTGTATAGATAACGCACAGTAAAGATGGGTGTATATAGTGTAGGTGAAGAACATTATGGAAATGACCTTATGGAAAGGGTTAGAGCCTGTTAGTGCCGCAGAGGGAGTAAGCAGCGACTGTTTGAGCGCTTTATGGATACCCAACTTTAAACTTGAATTTATATTTACACAAAAAACGCAGAATCATCATTGTTTGTGTAAATAGTATTTTAAGGTATAAAGTCGGTTATCTTTAGCGAGTTTTGCTGCGGCCCGGCGCAAGCGTACAGGCTCTTTGCCTTGGAATATCAGTTGTTGGAATAATTTTCTTCACTTCAAATTTATGTACCCAGTAAAGTTTGAGATATAATCGTATGCCGGCAACGGGTATTCCAAGACTGCAAATAGTTGAGGGCTGAGAGATGAGGGTTGAAGCAAATATGAAAACAGCAAAAAAGCTCCCTGCATTTTGACTGTTCAGGAAGCTTTCCGCGCGATATATTTCATAGGCCTTCAACTATTCTATCCCTTTACTGCACCGGCCGTGATGCCTGATATGATCCTTTTTTGGAATATCAAATATACGGTAATGGTGGGGGCAATCGCAATGAGTATTGCCGTGATCACATAGTTATACATGGTTACATAGTCGCCTTTGAATTTTAAAATACCCAATTGCAGGGTTTTATCAATATCTTTGGTTATGAATACAAGTCCGATTAACAAATCATTCCAAATGGTTAAAAAATTAAATATACATATGGTCGCAATAGCCGGTTTGAGCATGGGGATTACAATACTGACCACAATTCTAATCAACGATGCCCCATCTATAACAGCTGCTTCTTCAATCGTTCTTGGCAAATCCTTTAAAAATCCGGACAATATAAAAATAGTTCTTGGCAAGGCGAAAGCTGCAAAAATCAAGGCCAGCACAATTCTGGGACTTGTAATACCTGCTCTTCTGACAGATAAATATAACGGCAGTATCACCGAATGCATCGGCACCAACATGCCGGTCATCAATAATGCAAAGACTTTATTGCTGAGCTTCCATCTCATACGAACAATGGCATAGGAAGCCAAAACACCTACTATTACCACCAACAGTACACCAAAGAATGCATAGTAGAGACTATTTAACATATTAATAAACAACTTAAAGTTGATAAAGACTTCTCTATAGTTTTCCCACAAAAAATTCTTTGGCAACCCAAAGGGATTCAAAAATATTTCATTATCATTTTTAAGAGACGATACCACTAAAAAATATAACGGAAATAATATGGCTATCGTATATGATCCCAATATTAAATACTTCGCTACATCTAAGACTTTATTCTCTTTCCTGCCCGCTGCTTTCTGCATTGTATCACTCCTCATACTTCCATACTGTCTCTTGCAAATAACTTACTAATGCCTAACGTCGTCAACACACAGAGAATTGTGATGATAACGGCAATACTGCTTCCATAACCATACATAGCACGATTAAATGTCATATCATACATGTGAAGTGCCATCAGGTAGGTAGCTCTGTTCGGTCCGCCGCCTGTGAGGACATATACATTGTCAAATCCCTTAAATGAGCTGACGATCGCCAATATGGCAGTAATCTTAAACATAGGTTTTAGATAAGGTATGGTGATGCTTTTAAGCAGCTGCCAACGATTGGCACCATCAATTTCCGCAGATTCAATGACCTCACCCGGTATAACCGTAAGCCCTGATAAAAAGATGACCATATAATACCCGGTCCACTGCCAGCCAACTGCTATTAGGACACATAGCAGGGCAATACGTTCATCCATAAGCCATGCATACTCAAAATTAGCAAAACCCAAAAATCTAATGATTTGATTGAGTATACCAATTTTGTGATGATAAACAAAGTACCATATCATGGCAACGGCTGTGGAGGATAAAGCCACAGGCAAAAATACCACGGTTCGAAAAAAATTTCTGCCCTTGATTTTCGAGTTAAGTATGATCGCCAAAACAAAAGCAGGTATGATGGAAAAAGCAATGTTTCCTACCATCCAAAATAAGTTATTCTTTACGGCACCCCAAAAATAAGTATCCTTCGTAAAAAGATAAATGTAATTGCCCAATCCGTTAAACCTAATCTCCGAAAGTAAATCCCATTTAAGAAAACTGGTCCCCAAAAGAAAAGCAACGGGAATCGGTACAAAAAGTACAAAAAGTATGAGTGCGGGAAGAATAAAAGCAAGTATCATCATCTTATTACTATATAATTTATGCATATCATTTAACACCCTTATCCCTTTAAAATTCGATATGACCACTCTAAGCCGGTATAAAGATAGCGCACTTTAAACCTATCCATTCATCTGAACAAATTTTATGTTCAAATATAAATGCCATTTTAAAGTGCGATACCTAATACCGTAAATGACTGATTAAAGCGGAAACATTTGACCTTCTACTTATTCTCTTTATTAAATTCTTGCAGCATATTGAATTGTTCATCAATATCTGCATCCGTTGTAATATTCTGGATGACACTTTTTACTTCCTCGGAAACGGCGACATTCGGCGCTAGGGTCTGTACCGATTCTACCCCTTTATAATTCCCGTGGGTCTTGACAATCTCGCTGTATAAGGGACCGATGGATTCCGCATCCAAATTTATGTTCTTTGTAGGCAGGAGCACACCATTTTGTGCAAAAGCAACCTGTCTTTCCTCAGTAAACATAAATTTTAAGAATGCAAGGGCCGCTTCTTTTTCCTTGGTTTCGGCGCTAACTGCATACCCTTTAGGCAGTACCTTTAGCATATATTCCGCTTGACCGGATTTTGTCGGGAAAGGAATAAAGCCGGCTTTATCTCCCAATGCCTTCTCCACTCCACGGGTCTGCCATGTACCTTGTACATGCATAGCGGCTTTGCCCTCGGTAAATGCAGCCCTTGATTCGGCCGGAGCAACCCCATTAAAATTATCCATGAACACCCCGGCATCCACGATTTCCTTCAACTGCTTCCCTGCATCTTTAAACACTTGCGTGCTAAAGTCCAGTTCTTCTTTCGGCGTGTCAAACAACGCAGGCTCCAAATCAGTCAGTATATAGGTGTAGGGTATTTGTGTAACCCACTTTACGCTATTTCCGAGTGCAACAGGAATAATATCGTTTTCTTTAAAGGTTTTACTGACTTTGATTAGATCGTCGATGTTTTTAGGCGGCGTAAGGTTATATTGTTCAAACAATTCCTTATTATAAAATACGCCCAAACAATCCATTGCATCGGGCAGGGCATAGACTTTACTGTCAAAAGTACAATTGCCCAGATTATCTGTATTTACAACCTCTTTCAAGGCAGGATCCCCGGCAATGACATCATCCAACGCCATCACGGCTCCCATTCTTACCATAGGTGCCAATTTATCGCCGGTCCAGGTCATAAATACGTCGGGCAGATTTCCCGATGCTGCTTCAGCCACAAGCTTCGTTCTGAAATTTTGTCCTCCTGCTCCGCCAATCACGGTCTTTTCAATTTTGATATGGGGATTTGCTTTGGTGAACAGCTCAATGTTTTCTACCTGCCAATTGTTATCTCTATCATTTGGGTCGGCCTCATTTGCAGTGTACCAGAAAGAGATGGTTGCTTCTTTCGGCTTTTCGGCTTGGCCGGTGTCTTCCCCCACTTCAGGCTTTTCAGCTCCACCGGGGTCCGCTTTTTCATTTCCGCAGCCTGTCAGTGTCAGTGAAAACAGTAACAAGGCTGCTACCACAAAACATAATGTCTTTTTCATTTAAAAACCTCCTATTCATTGCTGGCTACAAATTTGTATTTTGTCTTACAATTATTATTATAATAGACTTGTATTTTTTTTTACATGAGGTAAAGGTTATATTTTGTTTGTATAATCCAGAAGTTTAGCATTTCCACTTAGAGGATACAGTTATCTCTGTACTGGCTGGGGGTGAGTCCGGTATGTCTCTTAAAAAGCTGGCTGAAATAACGCGAATCGTGAATCCCCACTTTATCCGCAATTTCATAGGTTTTCAGCTTTATATCCGACATCAGTTCTTTTGCCTTTTCGATCCGTATGTGAGCAATATGATTGCTGATCGTTTCTCCCGTCTCTTTTTTAAATAGGGTACTTAAATACTTGGGGTTTAAGTAAACCAGCTTTGAAAGCGTTTCCAGGCTCACATCATGATTATAGTGTTCCTTTATATAATTCAATACCGTTTTAATCACATTGCTGTTTTTTTCATGGATATATTTATTTCTTTCTTTGCATGCAAAAAAAATGATGTTCTTGATAAACCGATAGATCGAATTAACGGTAGAGAATTTACTAAGACTGATATAGATTTCATTCAGCGGCATAATATCGTCGACTTTAACGCTGTTGTCGTCCAGTCTCTCAAAAAGAAATATTACAAATTCAAAAGCCTTATTGCGTATAAAACTTTCATGATAGCCTTCTGCTATTTCCGCCCAAAGTCTTTCAAAGTGTTCTCTTGCATTTTCCCCGTCCCCTACCTTAACATAGTTCACAATATTGACGTATCTGTTGATGAACGTGATATGATCTGCTTTTTTCTTATCATGATCATCTACATCCCCGCTATAAATAACGGATCCGCTGCCTAAATAAAATTTATGCCTCAAAGCATATCTGGCGTCATCAATGCATTGATTCAGTTTACAAATATCATGCCACCTTTCACTAATGCCGACAGATACGGAAAGTCCGAATTTTTTATCAATGGCTGCCTGCATTTGACTTGCAAGTTCAAAAAGCGCACCGAACATTGCCGGGTCGGCAATGATACAGATATTTTTATCCATTTCAAACACATACCCGCCTACACCGTCGACCAATGGCTTAATAAGCTTTTTAATGCCCAATAGGTAGGGCTGCAGTTCTTGCTCGGACGCATCGAATACATCCCTTTCTTTGTCAATCTCCAATATCATGCCTGCATATTGATTGAGGTTTATGTCCAAAAAGGCCGCACGGTCCACTATCTCCTCCGTATCAAACAACATATTCACCGAAAGTTCCTGAAAAAAACGCTCCCTTAATATCGGCATGCTTTCTTGTACGATGCTTCTTAAATTCAGCATCTCCTCTTTTCGCTTTTTCTTTTGCTCAATATCCGTAATCGCTTTTTTGACAGCACCAATCAGCTCTTCAGGGTCAATCGGTTTTAATATGAAATCATTTACCCCAAGCTTAATGGCTGCTTGTGCATAATCCATCTGAGCAAAACCGGTAATGAGGATGACCCTGGTTTCAAATAAATGTTCCAGAATGTATCGGCTGATTGCTATGCCGTCAGGACCATCCATTTTTATATCGGAAATGACTACATCAGGGGAAAGGTTATTGATAACTTCGATCCCATCACGCCCGTTATCTGCTTCCCCTGCCACGACACAACCCAATTCTCCCCAGTTAATCTGATGGATTAACGCATTTCTTATAAACGGTTCATCTTCTATAATGACAATCTTATACATCAGATACCTCCTGATTCACCGGCAGCTTAATCATAACTTCGGTGCCGATACCTTCTATGCTTTTTATATCAAGCCCAAATGCCTCACCATATTTTAATTTCAATCTTTGGTCCACATTGAAGAGCCCTATCCCCGTGTGTTCATCATTTTTCTCTTGGCTTTTGCTTTCTAGAATATTTTTCATTTTATCTTTATTTATGCCTTTTCCGTTATCAATGATTGACAAGAATATGACATCCTCATCAATGTAGCCGCTTACTTCAATGTTCATTTTCGCTTTCTTTCCTTCAAAGCCATGGGCAAGTGCATTTTCAATAATCGGCTGCAGTGTCAATTTCAATATGCCGCCATTCAGTATCTCTTCATTAAGGTTAATCGTAAACCTTAAATGATGCCCATACCGGATTTTCTGAATAAGCATATAATTCTCTACATGCTCTATCTCATCGCTTAATTTGACTTCCGGACTGTCGGAAGTAATGGTATAGCGCATCACATTCGATAAGGATTTAATCACATTACCGATTTCAGGTGCGTTTTTGGCTCTGGCCATCCAGTTAATAATATCAAAGGTGTTATAAAGAAAATGGGGATTGATCTGTGACTGCAATATTTTAAATTGCTGTTTTCTCCTCAATAATTCTTGTTCATATACGGTCTCAACAAGATGGTTAAGCCTTCCTGTCATTTCCGCGAATGTCTCATACAGATAGGCTACTTCATCATTATTGAAGAATTGTATTTTCGGCACTACACCTTTAATCTTATAAGCTTTCATACTTTCGGTAATTTTTTTAATGGGCTTTGTAATGCCGTACGCGATTATAAAGGATATGCCGATAAACAATAAGGCAAATAAAAAGCCCCATAATGTAATAATACTGCGTACGCTTTTGGCACCGCCGATCAGTTCCTTGTGACTGATCACACTTACATATTTCCAGTTATTATAGTCCGAATGGTATATATAATATATGTATTTATCATTGGCATACGTTCTTTCCACATGATAGAACCTGCTCTGCTTCGAGGATATTTGACCCAAAAATTCCTTGTCTTGCAGTCTATCATCAAAGTTATCTCCGGAGGATGCCATGATGGTTCCGGTCTGATTGATAATAAATGTTTCTCCTTTGGTCGCTATTTTCTGCCACTTAAACAGCTTTTCAATCTCACTTTGTCGTATACTGACAAGGATAACGCCTATGTCTTTTAATTGTGAATTCTTCACCAGTCTGACAACATGAATAACCCCTTCTTCTTTGTTGGGATCCATCCATACAAATTTTCCATTACCTTGTTCGGCCATGGCCTTCAATTCCGATACGCCCATAGTTCCCACATAGTTCTGGGTACCATAGATTTTTCCCCTGTAGTCAAATACAAAGATGGAGGCTATCTCATTTCTCAGCAATGCAATATTCGTAAGCACATCCGTTAAATTGACAGTATTCAATTTCTCACTTACAAAACTGCTCTTTCCAAATTGTATGATATTATATATTTCTTGCTGTGTAAGAAACGTGTTAATGGTTATCTCCATATCTATGAGCGTTTTATCGACATTCTCACACGACTGCTCAAGAATACGATGTATATGTTTACTCGCTTCATCGGTAATAATTTTTGCGGAATAATAATAGGAAGAAATGCTTATCATGGTAATACATAAAATAATAAGAAAAGAATATATCAAGATAAGCCTGTCTCTGATCATAATATTTTTGATGAATTGACGCATAGCTATCCCCTCCGGCCCAACACTCACATACTAACACCATAGCAAAAAAGACATGATCGGACAATGAACAAGTTTATTGATTATTAGAACAATTCTGCTTTTTTCACATTTATCATCTATAGATAATAAATAGTAAAGCTGGAAATATAGTCATATTGCAACAATGGGTTTCCCAAGGCTGCAAATCGTTGAGGGCTGACAGACCATGTCTCATGTAGATGCTCTTTCCCGTTCAATCTATTTATGACTTTCCTCGCGTTCTCTGTACTGTTTCGGAGTACACATGGTTAATTTTTTAAATATCTTATTGAAATAGTTTTGGTTATTAAATCCTGTATCGGCTGCAATTTCCTTCACAATTCGATCGGTTTCCCTCAGCATGTATTTTGCTTTCTCTACCCGTTGAACATGCAGATACCGGGTAAAACTCATACCCATTTCCGATTTAATGATATGACTTAGATGAGATTTGCTAACGTTCAAATAATTGCTCAAACTGGTGATTGAAATATCTTTCTCCAAATTGGTTTCAACATATTGTTTAACACGGTTGATCAGCAACGGTTCGCGAATACTCACTATTCTGGACAAATAAATATATTTTGAACACATATCTACAAAATATGCTGCCGCGTGCATCTTGGTATCATCTATTGCAATGAGTTTATAAAAGGCCTGCTCCAATGCTTGGTGGTCTATTTTGTAATCTTTGCATTTTCTCTTAATCTCTTGCCAGAGTTTGGCGGTAGGCGGACGCCTAAGCAGTTTGCCCATCATGAAGTATCCCAAGGCCTTGTCCTCAAAGATGACCGGGACCAGCACTTCGGTTAACCCTGCATGGCACGTGTAAATACGTAATTGCTGATTGCTGATTGCCGTTTGAAAGGCCGCTTGGTCACAATGAAGACACCTCTTATTTGCCAGCTTGTCCTTTCTCAAAACATTGCAAAAAAAGCCCCTTTGATTTGCTTTTACAGACCCTCCTATGCGCACCTTACGGTCATAACTAATAAATCTGATACTGATACCGCTTAAATAATAGAACTGGTCCATCAGCTTTATGATCTTTTTTTCATCTACGGACAGATTAACCATTTGTAACACCTTTCGTTATTGCCCCATTGATCTTTGATTGTAACTGTAATTCTTCCAAGAAACACTTATAAAATGTCATCAACCTGTTCATTGACACTTTCTTTTTCTTTAGTATACCATTTTTTGATGAATTGGGAAAGTTTATTCTTGGAACAAATACTTCAAATTCATGAACATATTGCCTTTTTAGCCTTCCATAATATCTTCAAAAAAAATAGATCGTTCAACTTAAACGATCTACATCTTTATTTTGTCTATAACGCACTATAAAGTTAGAAATATAATCGTACGCCAGCAACTAGTATGTCAAGGCTAAAAAGCAGTTGAAGGCTGAGGATACCTCACCGCACACGACATTTTGTGCTGATTACTTTGCGTTTCTGTTTGGTTACTCCGACTTCCGCCCTCTGACCTCCGACCTCAGGTACATACGGCTATATTTCTAATTTTAGCGTGCCATATCTATATTGATATCAGTTTTTTAGTTTTTAAAAACCGAATGATAAATATTGCCGACCAAATCCTATTATATTCACCGAATTGATGCGGCCAGCCTCCG
>JAKSBV010000516.1 GCA_022360955.1 Bacillota bacterium | reverse complement strand
ATTACTTGCTTCGGGTCGCATCAAAACTCGCTAACGCTCAAACAATTGATGCTTATCCCCTCTGCTGCGTAAACAATCTCTAAGATTCTCCATAATGTTGCCTCCATACTATCATATTTCTAATGCTAGTGTTCGTTATCCACAAAATATGTAAAGTGAGGGGTAATGAAAAATGGAAAAATTAGTTGGATTTATCGGCCTTGGCATTATGGGAAGGCCAATGGCTAAAAATTTAATCAAAGCAGGATTTAAACTGATGGTCTTTGATATTGATAAAGGATCGGTGGAAGAAGTTGTGGAGGCAGGTGCGACGAAAGGCGATTTGGCCGAGATAGGCGCCCGGTGTGATGTCATATTCACAATTCTTCCGAACGGTAAAGTCGTCCAAAAAGTGCTGTTTGGAGAAAAGGGTGTTGCGTCCGCAATGAAAAGCGGAAGTATTGTGGTGGATATGAGCTCTGTCACACCTGTTGAATCCGGATTTTGTGCAGAAAAGTTAAAGGCATTGGAGGCAGATTTCCTTGATGCGCCGGTAAGCGGCGGGGAGCCGAAGGCAATTGACGGCACATTGGCGTTCATGGTTGGGGGAGAGAAAGAAGTGTTTGACAGCGTAATGCCGTATTTTCAAGCAATGGGTTCGTCAATGCTTCTGACAGGCGGTACGGGCAGCGGTTCCGTAACAAAGCTTGTCAATCAAATCATCGTCAATCTGAATATTACGGCAGTGGCGGAAGGTTTGGTGTTTGCCCAAAAAGTCGGTGCAGACCCGAAATTGGTCTATGAGGCCATTCGGGGAGGTCTTGCAGGCAGTACGGTTTTAGATGCAAAAGCACCGTTGATGTTTAATAGGGCGTTCAACCCCGGAGGGAAAATTTCAGTTAACCATAAAGATATTAAAAACGTTCTGGACACAGCCCATGCGATGGATGTGCCGTTGCCGATGACAGCCCAGCTGTTTGAAATAATGCAGACATTAAAAATAATGGACTGTTTTGATGACGACCATTGTGCCATTGTCAAATACTTTGAAAGGCTTGCAGATGTAGAGGTAAAATGCCGTTGACTTCTTTGAAGAAACAACCGATATCCCGCCCTTCTATATTGCAAGATCATAAAGTAATAAATAAGGAAAAGAGGTTATTGCAATGACAGCTATTAAACCTATCCAAGCGAGTGTTTTACATGAATATAAGGCAGTCGCCGAAGCAGGAATAACCGAACAATTGAATGAACTGCTGGCAGCGTTAAATAGAAAAATCGTTGTACTTGATGATGACCCGACAGGTGTGCAGACGGTGCACAATATTTCCGTATACACCGACTGGGAAACAGAAAGCATACGGAAAGGCTTTGAAGAAGAAAACGATATGTTTTTTATCCTGACAAATTCAAGGGGACTTACGGTGGAAGAGACAACAAAAATTCATAAAGAGATCGCCGGCACAGTTGTACAAGTGTCCCGTGAGCTTGATAAGGACTTTATTTTAATCAGCAGAAGCGATTCTACGATGAGGGGACACTACCCGTTGGAAACGGAGATTTTGAAAGCAGAATGCGAGAAAAAAACCGGTAAAAGATATGACGGTGAGATCATTTTCCCGTTTTTTCAAGAAGGCGGTCGTTTTACAATCAATAACGTCCATTATGTAAAAGAGGAAGATTTACTCATTCCTGCCGGGATGACGGAGTTTGCAAAAGATAAATCCTTTGCCTATCAGGCGTCCCATTTAGGCAAGTGGTGTGAAGAAAAGACAAAGGGCGTATATAAAAGTGAAAATATGACTTATATTTCCCTTGAAGATTTGAGAAACGTGAATATAGATGTGATCGAAAATCAACTGCTGGCAGTTAATCAGTTTAATAAGGTAGTGGTGAATGCCATTGACTATGTGGATGTAAAGGTTTTTTGCATAGCGCTGATTCGAGCGATATTAAAAGGCAAAGAGTTCATTTTCAGAAGTGCGGCAGCCCTTACAAAAGTGTTAGGCGGTGTGCCGGATAAAGCACTGCTTGCCAAAGAAGAACTTGTGACACCGGATAGTACAAACGGGGGTATTGTTCTTGTAGGTTCACATGTCAATAAAACCACACAACAGCT
>JAKSBV010000240.1 GCA_022360955.1 Bacillota bacterium | reverse complement strand
TAAAGATTTTACTATTTTTTCAATTCGGTTCAACATCCTTATTCCTACTTATTATTCAGTGCTTTAAGAGAATAATAAACTAGTCTGTTTTTCAATTCTTCATTCAGGAATGAATTTCAATTTCTTTGGATATCTATCTTCAAAATTCAACTGTCCAATATAGCTATGGATCATCCAAACCCCGGTATTTGTTGATTTCCAAACATATTCACCCGTAATTTCCATATCACCTTGTGGTCCAATAAAAACAACCTCGTCCCCTGTCTTAATTTCATTATAACCTCCGGTGATATCGATCATCGTAGTGTTCATTGACATTTTACCCACCAGTGGAAACATTTCTCCACCTATCAATGCCGATTTGGTTGTTGGTGGTAAACCATTGTTTTTACCAATGGGGATATTGGCTAAATAACTATCCCTCTCCAAAATATGAGTGTTCCCGTAACCTACCGTACTGCCCTTTGGGTAATACATGATTTGCCCAACCCTGGAATAAACAGACATTACTGGCTTTAACTCCTCTGGTGATTCTTTTTCGGTCTTTTCCCCATAAATTAATGACCCTACACGTACCATGTCCAGATGGGACTCAGGAAGTCTCAAGGTTGCCGAGGTATTTGCAGCATGCAATATGATATCGTTCCTGTTTAAGTTCCCCTCCGAAATAATCCAGTCCACCTCATTTAAGAATTTCTCAAGGGCTTTTATTGTCCCATCAATTCTTTCGGCATCCGCATTGGAAAAGTGAGTCATGATCCCGACAACTTCAATATTTTTCAGTTTCAGGAGCTTTTTTAGTTCATCCCTGGTTTCCTGAGAATCCATATCAAAACCGTTCCTCGACATCCCTCCAGTGTTTAAGTTAATATGTATTTTTATTTTTCTGTCAAAGTTTTTACCAATTGCTGCCAAATGTTCAACCATCTTAAGGTTGCCAACCATCTCTTCCACTTCCCCGAATTTTTCCGGGTTCGAATGTACAATAGTTAACTCCCGGTTGCTGGCAAGCCGGATACGGGCAACAGGTAAGTTTACTCCCTGGGATTTTAACTTTAATATTTCCTTATTTTCTGTAATTCCAATGTAGTCGGCACCGGCAATCTCGGCTACTTTCCCAAGTAACTCAAGCCCATGCCCATACGCATCTGATTTTAAAACCACCATTAAGCGGCTTTCAGGTTGTAAAATCGTATTTTTTATCAATTGAAGGTTATCATAAAATGCCAATTGGTCAATCTCAATATAAGTATCCGATATCCTTTCTGAGGAATCTAATCTCGAATTCCATTCTCCAATATGGGAAATAAGTTCATTAGGATAACGAGCGGAATATTGATTAGACTGTTTGGGTTGTTCTTTACCTGAATTTACATTGCAGCCAATAAAATGGTACAAGATAAAAAGGATTAGTCCTAAAATCCGGATATTGGTGAATAACATGACGTATTAATATTTAATGTTCAATGATTGAAAATACAATTAACACATTCAGTGGTTTAGTACCACAGATCACTCCAATGGGGGTACTTCTTTTAAAAAGTGGTAATAAGCTTCAGCCCAATCCTGACCATAAGAAAAACATTCCCGGTAATTCACATCCCTTTCCTTAAACTCAATGGCTTGTATACCCCCTTCGGGATGGAGGTAGATCGCTGCTTCTTTATCAAATATCCCCTTTGCATCATGAATATTCAATGTTAAGTAGTTAGAAAAGACTCCCCCACCTTTCTTGTTAACCCGATTTAAGATATCGACAAACCTCTGGTTTCTGAAATCAG
>JAKSBV010000101.1 GCA_022360955.1 Bacillota bacterium | reverse complement strand
CGAAAGGGTTGAAATGCATCTGGGAAGTCAGAAAGACGATTAAGAAGGTCTATACCTTTAACTTTAAGTAAGGAAAGCAAAAAAACGGGGGTACAGGATTGCTGATTTGTACAAATCAGCAATCCTGTACCCCCGTTTTCGCTATTCCATACAAAACCTATCCAAACGCAGCTGCTCCATATCCACAATGCTGCAGTGATTTTTAACGACAAGTTCAGCCATTATTTTTCCTACAACAGGGGAAAGACTAACGCCGTCTCCACCCATGCCCGATGCAATAAAAAATCCGGATATGGGTGTGGGACTGATGATCGGATGATTGTCGGGAGTAGAAGGGCGCAGTCCTGCAAAGGTTCTGATAATGCTGATATCTTTCAGAATGGGCAAAAAGCTTACGGCGTTTTTTACAATTTCCCTGATTGTCAAATATGCAATATCGGTATTGAAGTCTGCTTTTTCCCTGCATCCTCCAATGATTAAATTTCCTGTCTGAGCTTGACCTAAGGTTAGTCCAATATTGAGATTACCGTTGGAAGAATATTTGTTCATTAATTGCGGCTGATGCTTTGCAGCAATATACTTTGCGTCCATAAGCTGATGGACAACGAGAGGGGGCACTTTTTCCGTAATGACAAGTTGACCTCTCATCGGAAAAACAGGCACAGTCAGTCCTACAAACTTTCCGATATGAGCAGAGCTGCAGCCGGAGGCATCAATGACAATAGGTGTAATAATTTTATGTTCTGCCGTCGTAACGCTCGCAATCTTTTGATAATTTTTTTCTATCTCAATACCTGTCACGCTTTGATGCAATAATATGCCGGCGCCTAATTTTTGGGCAGTATTTACGTAAGCTGATGTCAGCTTAAAGGGGCATATACTGCAATCGTCTTTGCTAAAAGCGCCGGCAACTACTTTTTTACTCAGCCCCGGCTGCTGTCGATGTGTATCCGCCTGATTCAACATAGATATATTTAAGCCCTGTTTTTGCTGTCGATTTACAAAGCTTTGAATAACGGGGATGTATTTTTCTTCATCTATTAGAATCATTCCGCCTACATTTTGATAAGAGAAATCAGCGCTTAATTCATTTTGAAGATTTTTATAGAGTTTAGCGCTTTTTACAGCCATATCCATGGCGATACCGGGATTTTTTGAGATTAAAATAATACCTTCGTCACAGGCGCCGGAAGCCCCTGAATTTAAATAACCCTGTTCTGCAAGCAGAGGTTTTAGACCGGCTTTTGATAAATAATAGGTAATTGCCGTACCGCATACGCCTCCCCCAATCACAACCGCATCGGCAAACAGCTTACTCATCCTTTATATCTTCCAAATATTCTTTAATCTTTACCGGTCTTACCGGCATACGACTGTGGGGCGGAGTTGTGTGTTGGGGCGGATAGCCCCTTTGTTCCAAAAGCTGGGTAATGAGTGTACTGCAAATCCGGCCCTGGCATAATCCCATGCCGGCACGCGTACATTTTTTAATTTCGTCGGGATTATGGGCACCATGTTGAATGGCATCTTCTACTTCCTTTAATGTAACCTCTTCACACCTGCATATGATATAATCTTTATCCATTTTAGCACATCCTTATATTTCGTACATCCATGGCAAATTCTTTACTTAATTCAATACTAACCAGAGCAGTTTTATCGAACTTTTCAGATGTTTTGACAGTGTGTATGCGGCCTTTTGCAACGGTATTGCCGCCCCTGCCCAGACAGTCAATTTCTGCTCCCTCTTGCGGCAGGGGGTACAATTCATAGGGCATTGTGACCAGAGCGGTAGCTGCCGTAAAGTTCATGTCTATGACAAATATCGCCAATCCCGGGCAGCAGGCAATACAAGTGCCGCATCCCGTACATTTTTCGGGATCAAGGACAGGACAATTGGTGATAGGGTCTCCAACCGTGATGGCTTGAAACGGGCAAGCGTGCTCACAAGGGTTGCAGGGAATAGGCTCAATACACTCTATAACTGCAAGCGGTTTTCTATTTAAATCCTCAAGAGACGGTACCCCCGGAGCAGAAGCCAATTCGTTTTTGGAAGGACAGCCATTAAAACGCATACCGGTTCCCATTTTATATTCCTCCTTCATTGACGCCGGTCAATTTGGCTTATAGGATCTTAATTGTGATAGGTTTAGGCGTATATTTTGGACTACTCTTTGCGATGTTGCCGTATCGGGACAATAGCCTAGGCCGACCGCACAGGATATCCCTGCTATACGGCCTTCTTCCATGGCAATGGAAGCTTCTTCTATGCCGGTCATATCCCCGGCTGCATAAATATCTTCAAGGGTCGTCTGCATATCTTGATTGATGAGAGGGATATAGCCTCCCAATTTTGCATCATAATATAATTTGCATCCTGCCATTCTGGCAAGCTCGGTGGACGGTGAAAGTCCCACTGCAAGACATATGGTGTCAACGTCCATTTGTATTTCCGTAGACGGTATTTTATTAAATCGTTCATCTACCCGTATCAGTTCCGCTTTTTCCACTTGCTTTTTGCCAATAGCCCGATTAATGGTACAACCCAGCATGATGGGAATCCCTGCTCTTTTTATTTTAGCTGCATGAACCCCATAACCTTTTATTGAATGTGCGGCGTCAATGACAGCCTTGACATTTGCACCTGCCTGTAAGAAGTGATATGTAACGATTAAGCCGACATTACCGGAACCCACCATCAATATCTTTTCACCCGGGAGTACGCGATGTATATTAACGAGGGTTTGCGCAGCACCTGCGCCCATAATGCCCGGCAGGGTCCAGCCGGGGAAAGCTAACGTTTTTTCGGCTGCACCACAACAAAGGATAATTTTACGGGCTTTTATTTCTGAATAGTGATGATCCTTTATAACGGCTAATGTGTTTGTTTCATCGATACCGATCACCTGTGTGTTTAAGTGCATTTGTACATGATGCATTTGCGCCGATGCCAGCAGTTTTTTGCCTATTTCGTAACCTCTGATACCTGCCATTTGCGCTTGGGAGCCAAAAAACTTATGAATCTGTTTGAAAAGCTGCCCCCCCGGCTGTCTATTTTCATCAATAACAAGGGTCTTCACCCCATATTTTGCAGCTTCAATAGCGGCTGAGAGACCGGCAGGCCCGGCGCCTACTACGGCGACATCTATATTTTTCATTTAAGCTCCTCCCATGTACCATTTCCCTTTTGTGTTTTGATCCTCATTCCGTCTTTGACCGGGGTAATACAGGAGCGGATATTGGGGATACCGTCAACAGTCATGATACAGTCGTTACATCTACCTATACAGCAAAAAATGCCACGGGGTTCTTGATTTTTGGGCGTATATCTGCATGCTTTGATGCCATTTGCCCAGAGAGCCGAAGCGATCGTATCTCCTTCCATTGCCTCCACGGGCTTATTATCTATATAAATGGTTATTTTTCTCTTTTTTGGATCTTCACCTAATATCGGATGATTGACAACTCGCATGAGCGCACCTCATTTCAAGTCTCAATGTATTATATGAGTTGTAAATTATATCCGTGATTAAAAAAGCGGGCGGATGTTTTAGCGGACAGCGGATAGCGGGAAGTGCAAAGCGTTTGAGAAGGATACATAAAATATTAGGAGTTGATGGTTTGGCGCTAAGCGTTTATAATATTGGTGTGGCGATATTGAACACCGTACAGAAAGGGATTTGATATGATCAAGATCAAGGAAGCGATTATTGTTGAAGGCACCTATGATAAAATCAAACTTGACCAGATGGTGGATACTACTATTATTACAACAGGCGGATTCGGCATATTTAAGGACAGCAGCAAGATGGAACTGATTAAACGGCTTGCGAAAACGAACGGGATTATCATCCTTACCGATTCGGACAGAGCAGGCTTCTTAATTAGAAATCATATCAAACAATGCATACCCGCCCAGTATATCAAACATGCCTATATTCCGGAGGTAAAAGGCAAAGAAAAAAGAAAAACGGTACCGGGCAAGGAAGGGTTATTGGGGGTTGAAGGCATCAATAACAGACAGATAGAAGAGGCGCTGAAAAAAGCCGGTTGTAGAGTAGAAAAGACGGGTCAAACGACGGATCATTCTATAAAAATTACTAAAACCGATTTTTATGAAGACGGATTAACGGGAAGCGTCAACAGTCGTAAGCTTAGAAAAAAATTAACCGATCAACTGAACCTGCCCTCACGCATCTCGGCCAATGCCCTTTTAGATGTATTGAATACATTATATACCTATGAAGAGTACAAAGAGATGATGAAAGAGTGGGGAGAAGGGAGTCGGGAGTAAGGAGTTGAGATGCTTCGCTGATTGCATATTTCTCTACTCCCCACTCCTCACCCCCCACTCCCCACTATCTATCATGCATAAAACACGTGGTTGCCTATTCTGGCAACGTAGGATTTGTTTCTTGCAATCCATGTGGACCTTGCAATGGCAGGATTATAGAAATAGGTCGCATTGCCTGCCGGTTTTTGCCCGTTATAAGCTGCATGGGCAGCCTTAATGCTTTCTTGGCTGGGCGTGTTATAAATGGTTCCGTTTTCGACCGGACTGAACATGGGAATTCCCTTGTAGTATTCAAAAATAACACCTTTCACTGTGTTAGGAAAAGCAGAGGATTTTACCCTATTCATTACAACACTTCCCACTGCCACTTTACCCGTATAGGATTCTCCTTTTGATTCCGCATCAATAATTCTGGAAAGCCAGTATATATCTTTATTTTGAACGGAAGCGGCAGTGTTTCCTTTATACAATGCGTTTAATGTTTGAGGCCCTGCGATGCCATCTACCGTGAGGCCGCAGTCACGTTGAAAACGGATAACGGCATTTTTAGTAATGGAACCGTAGTAGCCGGTTGCGCGATGGTTAAAATAACCTTTATTTTTCAATGTCTGCTGGAGCTTTGTCACTTGGCTCCCGGATTGCCCTACCTTTAATACTGTTGTATTATTGGCATATAATCTGTCAAGGGTTTGAGGCCCTGCAATGCCATCTACCAAAAGCCTATTGTCTTTTTGGAATTTTATGATAGAATTTTTGGTAATGGAGCCATAATACCCGGTTACATGATGAGAATAATATCCTTTATTCTTAAGTGTTTGCTGTAGGTCTGAAACATTACCTCCGCTGGAACCTACTTTTAATAAAGTAGCAGCAAAAGTGGGAGCGGCATATAGTGTTAATCCTATTGCAAGTGCAAAGGCACAAAGGGTCAATTTAAATGAAAACTTCATAAAAAACACACTCCTTCCATTATGATTTGCTTCCGAAGTTAGCTGTCGGGTTTGGTAAAGAAGGTATACCGACTACATAAACAGTAGATTCACCCCAATTGCTTGGTTCCTCCGTACCCCCTGTTTAAGGGAGATTCAGCTGTGTGTTGTATACATGGTATTATAGTACAGGAAGGGAAGGTAAGTCAAAGCAGCTATAACGCTTGGTTTGTATGATATAAATGATGACACATGAATGAATCAAGATATGCAGGCATTCCTACTAATTCAATGGGATACGTCTGTTATAGTAGGGGATACCAATATATTCCGTAATACTTTTGTAATAACTTTGTAACAAGTATGGGGAGGGAAGAGGCGATATTTAGAAGACAGCAGACAGTAAACAGTTGTATGTAGCAACTGTGACTGCCTGCAGCCTGTACGCTGTCAACCGTAAGTTATGCCATTATTCACTGCTTGTGCGATGTTCAACAAGGTCTATGGTTCCGAGGACAATGTGAGCTAATCCAAACCCGGTTATACCCCAGCCAAGCAAGGGATTTACACTGCGTAAAGCGATGCCGCCGAGTGTTACAATACCACCTAATGCTGTTGGAATGACTCCTTCTCGTACCTTCATTTTTTAACCTCCTAAGGCAATTAGTTAGTTCTTGCTTCTCTTTAGAGAATTTGCTTGAACCCATTACAATTAGGATTGAGTACTTTTTCATAGCGTTTATTTCTCGTACTCATTCAAAATGTTAAAAATGCATGTTCTATAAAACTTGTCAAATATAGATATCACACTTTAAGATCGAATATATATTTGGACAAAAAACGCAGAACCATCGTTGTTTGATCCAAATGTATTTTTAGGTTTAAAGTGTGTTATCTTTAGCACAATTGATTGTAAAAGCTGCTTCATTAATAGCATTGCACATTCCATATGACTTTATGCAAACCAAATACTTGCATGAAAATCAGACGTTGCCGGCATGTGTTTTTGATTATTGCTAAAATGTATGATATGATGAAAAGGAAGCAAAAATAGAAAAAATTTACATAACAAAAGGTTGGTGTACAATAGTCTATATGGATAAGCAAAAATATAATGTTTATTCCCAATATCTAAAGAGAAAATACGGAGAAAAAGTATATAAATTGCCTGTGAACCTTCCGGTAACTTGCCCTAATCGAGATGGAACCATAGGCTGTGGCGGATGCATTTTCTGCGGAGCAGAAGGGGCGGGGTTTGAAAATTTGCCGGACTCTTTGTCGGTTCAGAGCCAAATAGAACAAAATATGCAGTATATGGGGAAGAAGTATAATGCGGGTAAATTTATCGCCTATTTTCAGAATTTCACCAATACCTATATGCCCCTTGAAGATTTTAAAAAATATATGCTGCAAGCCTGTCAACCACGTATTGTAGAGATAAGCATATCGACGAGACCCGACTGTATTCACGAAGCCTATCTTGCCTTTTTGAATAGATTGAAACAGGAAAAGGAAATGAACATCAGTATTGAGCTGGGACTTCAGACCGTTAATTACCATTCGCTGCGAAAGATCAACAGGGGGCATACATTGAGCGAATTTATCGATGCCCTATTGCGCATTAAAAAGTTTGGATTTGAAACATGCGCCCATCTCATATTGAATTTGCCGTGGGATACCATGGAGGATGTAATTGAAAATGCAAAAATACTGTCCGCATTAGAAGTCAATCAGATTAAGCTTCATTCCTTATATATCGTCAAAGGTACAGTGCTGGGGGAGCTGTACCAAAAAGGAGAATTAGATATAATATCTCTGGAAGAATACATCAATCGAGTGATCACGTTTTTGGAATATTTAAGTCCCGATATCACCCTCCAGCGTCTTATCGGCAGAGCACCGGAGGAGAACACCCTATTCGTCAACTGGGATACCAGCTGGTGGAAGATACGAGACCTGATCGAACAGGAAATGGAAAACAGACAAAGCTATCAGGGCAAGCGCTTTGATTATTTGAATGGCAAAGGGGTAAGGGGGTTAGTTGACAGTTGACAGTTGATAGTGACAGTTGACAGTTGACAGTGGACAGATATAGAAAACGTATACTAGCATTAGAAATATAATCGTATGGATAAACCGGAGGTCGGAGGTCAGAGGGCGGAAGTCGGAATATATCCAAACAGGAGCACAAAGTGATCTGCAACAAGGTGTTGTGAACGGTGGGTGTTTCATTCTCATCCTTCATCTCTCGACTATTTGCAGCCTTGGGATAACAGTTGCCGGAGTACTATTATATTTCCAACTTTACAGTACACAATCTATATTTTAAAGGAGGATGCCAAATGAAAATAACTGTGACATCAAAGAAAAAGTCCGGAAAAGGGTTTCTGACCTTCTTTCTTGACGGCATTGAAAAGGTGGGGAACAAGTTGCCTCATCCGGTAACACTATTTGCATTATTGGCCCTTGCAATCATCATTATTTCAGACATTTGTTTTCGTACAGGCTTAACAGTTAATTTCTACGATGCAAGGCAAAAAGCTGAAAAAACAGTTGAGGCAATTTCATTATTAAATGCTGAAGGCTTAAGATTTATGATTAACTCTGCAACTAAGAATTTTACAAGTTTTCATCCGCTGGGAACAGTATTAGTTGCAATGCTTGGTGTTGGTGTAGCAGAAGGTACGGGACTTATTAACGCTTCATTAAAGAAATTAGTATTGAGTACGCCAAAGAGGCTTATAACTGCTGTGGTTGTATTTGCAGGTGTAATGTCAAATATAGCATCGGATGCCGGATACGTTGTATTAATTCCACTGGGAGCTATAGTATTCTTAAGTTTTAAACGTCATCCCCTTGCAGGTATAGCTGCTGCATTTGCCGGTGTATCCGGTGGATTCTCTGCTAACTTATTATTAGGTACTTTAGATCCATTATTAACAGGTATTACTAATGAGGCCTTAATAGCCGGAGGTATTAATGCATCAATACAAGCCAATTCAAACTACTATTTTATGGTTGCTTCTACCTTCTTAATAACTATCCTAGGTACTTTCATAACTGAAAAAATAGTAGAACCGAGGCTTGGAGAATACAAAGGCAGGATATTTGAGGAAAAAATTGAAGTTACTAAAGAAGAGAAAAAGGGGTTAGTGGCTGCCGGGTTGGCACTATTAGTATTTGGCGCTATCATGTTATTATTGATGTTGCCTGAAAATGCCGTATTAAAAGTGGATGGAGATTTAAAAACATTTACTTCCAACGGATTAGTGCCTGCAATAATGCTGTTCTTCTTCTTCCCGGGCTTAGCCTACGGTATTGCTGCCGGAAACGTTAAGAATGATAAGGATGTCGTTAAGTGTATGAGCAAAGCTATGGCAACAATGGGAGGATATTTAGTTTTAGCTTTCTTTGCTGCTCAATTTATTGAATATTTCACATATACTAACCTAGGTATTATATTGGCTATAAGCGGTGCTGAATTTTTAAGATCAATTGGATTTATCGGACTACCATTAATTATAGGATTTATAATAGTTGCCGGGTTTATAAACCTTTTCGTCGGTTCTGCATCGGCGAAATGGGGCATCATGGCCCCTGTATTCGTACCAATGATGTACGAGTTAGGGTTTACTCCGGAATTTACTCAATTAGCCTATCGTATTGGAGATTCTTGTACAAATATAATCACTCCGCTTATGTCATATTTTGCGGTAATCGTTGTATTTGCTCAAAAATATGATGAGGATACCGGAATAGGTACTTTGATTTCTACAATGATTCCTTATTCAATCATTTTCCTGCTGGGATGGACTGCATTATTAGTAGTATGGTACTTGTTCGGATGGCCAATAGGACCGGATGCATTTATCCACTTAGTGAAATAATGATTTAAGGCACAGGTTAGTAAATGCTTTGAGACCATATTTAGTATATAGTTCTTATATAAAAAGATGATTAACAAGACTTTTTAAAATAAAAGGCTGTTAATCATTTTTTTACGCGCAGGCTTTTCTTCTATTGCCTAGCGGCCTCTTTTCATATCATTTCTATTGGCTATTGTCTTAATGAAATATTCTATATACCTGGATAATCTATATAATAATGTACTTCTTTCAATTTTTTAAATTAACTATTTATATTTTCATTTCACTGTTTCGCTTTAAAATCCCTGAATAGAGATGATCACCTTTTTCCGCTGAAACCTCAATCAATTCTCCTGATTGTATCATGTTTTGTATCCTCAAAAATAACCATCGGTCCCCTACCCCCGGTATTTGATTTAATGTTTTGCCAATCAACTGTGCAACCTTAAATGCTCCGTCAGGTATATTGGCTCGAATCGCAAAATCATAGAAATTCTCTGGTACACTTACGACGATTCCGTTAATCATGGCACGCAGAGCAGCATTTTCACCTGCCAAATTACTCCAAATATGCGCATAAATCCTGCGTTTTACTTTACGTATAGACTCTTCATAATCTACAAATACTCCAAGGTCTTCCGCAGATACTTCTCCTGTACTACGATAACAAATAATGCTGTTATCTCTCTCAATCTGCTTTGGAATACATACGACTGAAAGTGGTGTTAATGCATCTACCATCAAACTACAAACAAAATACATACTACACATTTCCACAGGATCACTAGTGCAAATCCACATACGTATAGGTTCAAGGGTTGTTCTGGCTTCTTTAATCCTTGAGAGGGCATGTTGGTTTGTTTTCCATATTTCATCAGATGTCCCTGAGAAATCTGAATACAGACTGTTAATCACTTTTTTGCGCGCATTCATATTGGTATCCATATCCGAAATATCACCAATATCCAATGCTAGTATTAACGCCTCCACATCCTTCGAGCTGCCGCCCATAGTCATACCAGACCAGCTATGCGCTTTCTTTGCTTCACGTTGTTCTTTTTTAGTGCCACCAGTCACTGCAGTTGCACCAAATAAACGATCTCCTTGTTTCATTGCTTTTGCATATTTTAGTGCACCGGCAGTACTCTCGCCAAAAACAAGTTCAATCATTTTTGATCACCACTTTCCCACTTGCATGACCATTTGCTGCATATCGCATTGCTTCAGCCGTATTTTCTAATGAATAGACCTTTTCAACAACTGCTCGTATTTTGCTGTCTTTAGCAAGTTTTGTTATGTATTCCAGATCTTTTTGATTAGATTTTGCAAATAAATTACACATTTTTTTTGAGCCTAAAAACATTAGTTTACCGAAAAAGAGCGTCTTAAACACCTGTGACAAAGCACCACCAACGAATACACATTTTCCATTTTGCTTTAAGCATCTTTTATAAGCAGAAAGAGGATAATTACCATTTATAGCTAATATGAGGTCATAGGCTCCGATCTCCATACCAAAATCCTCTTTTGAATAATCGATCACTTTATCGGCACCTAAGCGTTTTGTCTGCTCTACATTTTTGGAACTACAAACGCCTGTTACTATCGAACCAAAATATTTAGCAAGTTGGACTGCAAAAGTTCCCACACCACCACTGCTGCCAACAATTAAAATTTTTTGTCCTCTTTGAATATTTCCTTTATCACGTAATGCCTGTAATGCTGTTATTCCTGCTATTGGCATGGCTGAGGCTTCTTCAAAGGATAGGTTTGCTGGTTTTAAAACAAAAGCTTTTTCTGGTGCTGTTGTGTATTCAGCAAACCCTCCTAATCCAAAATCAGATATGTCGCCGATCACTTCATCTCCAACTTGAAAAGTATGAACGTTCATACCGACAGATTCAACAACACCAGATATATCGGCCCCAAAAATCTTTTTTTTAGGCGCGCGTCCCATTTTACATAATCGATAATCAAGAGCATTCACTGATACCGCATTAATTCTTATCAGCAATTCATTATCATTGGGAATTGGTTTTTTTATATCACAATATATTAACTTATCTTTTGCGCTCTTGCTATACAATAACCCTTTCATAGACTATTCTCCTCCTATTTTATACTTATGCTATACGCCCAAAAGATTTATGCAAACTAATTTGTTTAAATTCATTTTTATAGTTAACAGCTAAATCATACATTCCTTATTCTTCATGTTCATGCCCTCCGGATATAACTTTTTCAAGAAATATGCGTTTATCAAACCCGCCATTTTTGTTTCTTTTTTCACTTCGAAGCGCAGCAATTTGGTCAGGAGATATTCCACGCGCTTTGCATATAGCATCGATTACCTCAAGTATATCACATATTTCTCCAATGCTTCCGTCCGCCAGATACTCCAACACCTCTTCGTTGAGTTTCTTATCCAGCGCAATGAGGTATTCCTCGTCATCCAATAAACGTGTAATAGGATTAATATCCTGGCGGGAAATGATTTCCGGAATATTGTCACGGACAAGTTTGTTGAAGTTTGTTTTAATACCTTTCACTATTTTCTACATTTAACACACGGCGAAAAAACGCTCGAAAGCCTGTCTTTGCTATACCGACATCGGAAGAATCTTTATCCAAATCGTAATAATACTTCCCGCTTACGATATGAATGGAAAGACTGTCAAGCGGAAATCCGTCTATTCGTTTTGGGTGAGGTATTGATGTAATAACAAAGCTATTTCCCGATATGTTGTCACCCATATGCTCAAAAATTTCGCTTTCGCTTATTACAAGGCAGATTGCGTTTTTATACCGTGCCACTGCCTGACCGCCAAGGCTTTTAGCAAGTCCGGTATAGTATTCAATCATTTCATTGTCGTTTAAGTACTTCCCACCCACATTACGCACATGGACACCGGGTTGTAACGCCTCCGGCGCGTTTTCGAGATACAATCCCGAATCACAGGAGAAAACAGGATAATGCTTACCGGTTTGCTTTTTAATAGCCCGATAATATGTTAGAGCCTTAATTCTTGCATTTTCAAGAGGGTTATTGCCACTCTCATCGATTGTGGGCAACAAAAGGTTAAGCTCGTTCAGCCCCATGATCTCAACCCCAAGCGGCTCAAGCGTTTTTTGCATGTACTTAAGCTTCGCCGCATTGCCTGTACCATAAATCAATGTTTTCATAATCTCTTTCCCCCCCTCTTATCCTCACTGTTAAATCCATTGTTGCGATAGAAAAGCAGTGTACTTTTCTTTTTCGATATAGAACATATGTCCGCCTAGAAATAATACATCTTTTCTTACCTGCGCCATAGTTCATCTATGAATTATATAGATTATTGTATATTTATTACATAGTTTAGTCAAGAGCGGCGATTTCAGAGCTATGCCTGACAAAGAGGTGATTTATCTCAATTAATCAAGTAAAGATAAGCATAAAATTACGTATGGATTGAATACATTATTTGCAATAGGATTTGTGTCATTAGACAACCAATGTAGAATGACACAAAAATCCTATTGCAAACGTGATAAAAAGCGTTTTGAAAGCTTAACATGAGGATGTATTGACAATTTTATTATCTTTCCCGTTGTCTACAATATTTTTTAATGTATTACCTATAATCGTGTTTTTAATGATATTATTATTGTTTCCTACGATAGCAAGACCGATTTGATTACCGGATATAATATTTTGTTCCACGGTTATTTGATCGGCTAAGATAGCAACACCATCTTGTTTTTGACCTTGTATAATATTATTTCGAATTGTATTATCCGAACTATGCATGACAATGCCATATTCATTTCGAAATAAAAGATTTCTAAAAATTACATTGTCCTTAGATTCAAAAGCTCCCCATAAGAAACCTATAGATGAATCTGTAATTGTGCAATTAAAAATATTGTTACAAATTGCACCGCTTGAAACATTAGCGATACCAATGAATTCTCTGCCCAAGCTGCAATTTCTGATGGTGTGATTTCTATCACTAACATTGATACCTGCAGCACCATTGACAAAAAATTCAGAATCCTCTACCGTTTGATTCTGACCTCTAATCACTATACCAAAGGTAGAGTTTTCAGTTGCAACAATATCCGCTATACAATGGTCCTTGCCTCCAACAAATATCCCTGTTGCGTAACTTACAATAAAAAAACCTCGTATTTTGACACGTTCAGCTTGTTCAATTTCAAATCCGGTTCCACTTAGACCAGTTCCATTTAAAACTACGGTTTCATCTTCTCTGGATTGAATCGTAATACGATCTGTAGTAATGCGTACATTTTCGAAATAAACGCCTTCCAATACTTCTATCGTATCTCCAGGTTTAGCTGCATTGACAGCATCCTGAATGGTTGGAAAATCCGTCGGTACTACGAGGATTTTACCATCTGGTTCTATTTTGATTTTTCTCGTTGTTTTTGGGTCAAAAGAATGATCTTTGTTCTCTTTATTTTCATAATTATTCATGTTGCTTTACTTCTTCCTTTCCTGTAAGATATAAATGAATTGAAAGGTAAATCCTCTATATTATATGAGCACATAAGTCAAAGTGTTCAGGATACAATCTCAATGGTTTCCTCAAATTTCAAACCCCTAAATACATAGATGTTGCTCATTGTCCTCACCTCATAAAATGTGAATAGTCGGTGTTCAGCAACGCTGAATCCGTTGATACTGCTTGATTTATTGTAATTGGTAACAAGTAACTTCACCTGCCGACCCCTAAATCTGTTAAAATAGTTGTTTAGGAAGGGGATGAGGGCGGCGTATATTGCCACCAAATCAAAACCATTTGGGCTTATAACTTGCTGCAGATTTCTTATTATAGCAATAAATAATTTCAGGATCTCCCTCGTCCAACTCATCAATTATTCCACACCTTTTAAAGCCGCAGTTTTCCAGAAACTTCTGCATTGGTAGATTTGATCTGTTTGTAGATGTAAAAAGCTTATCAGACTTGCACTGATCTATGAAGGTTTTTACAAGCAGCTTCCCAAAACCCTTTCGGCGGTGCTTCTGATCCACAATAAGCAGAGAAATAAAACCTTTTTCATAGAAATTATAGTCCATGATCCCATAGGCAGCTATATTATGACCAGTATTAACTATATAACACCGTCCACTTTCAACGGCATGTCGGATGACACATTCACGGCTCTGTGAACCTATAACGCTTTCGTCTAGTTTTACAATATCATCAATCATTGATGGGATAGCTTTTTTAATAATGACTTCTACTTTACGCTTTTTCCTCCTCGCACAATGCATTCAGCTTACCGACAAATTCTTTAAACTTCTCTGGCTTGTCAATATAAATATCGCTGTAATAAACGGGTTTCCCCAATAGGATTTTGAATGCGCTTTTTATTCTGCCCCATAGCGTGGTATGGTTATGGTCATAGCGGGAATCTTGAACCATAATGTTATAGTTTATCTCACCGTTATCCCATACGCTCTTATCGACAACAAACATGGAACACCCACAGTCGCATTTCAAGAATACAGTGGTTTCTTGCTTGTTTAATACTTTATCCCTATTCATTGCTTATCCGCCTTTCTCGCCAATTCCTTTTCATAGGAGTTCCTCCATTATAGCTTTTCAGAAGTTTTGTGGTACTGTTAAACCCATTGCTAAGATAGAAATTCAATCTACTTTCCTTCTTCGAGCCAGTCAGCAGCATGATTTTATAGCAACCACGTTGCTTAGCTCATTCAGATGCATAGCTCATTAGTTTGGATGCAAATCCCTTTCCTCAATCAAAATGTGTCACCGCATTTTCAATCAATGCGTATGGACACAGAACGAACAATAAGCATAATCATCAAAATCAAAAGTAGCAATATTTCCATTATCATAATCTATAATAAAACTTCGTACAACTTTGGCACTTACGACCTCAAAAAACCATATGTTCGCCTAGGAATAATAAATCTTTTCTTACCTGTATCATAGTTCATCTATAAACCATATGCATTATTGTATATTTATTCCATAGATTAGTCAAGAAAGCAAATAACAGGGGCCGTCTATCTATTAGACGGCCCCTTTATACGGGTTGGCAATTTTGCGTATAACTCTGAAAATCAATCAGCATGCACGTATGCAGGCTATTGCCAAACTGATTGGTGAATGACTATACTGATCAGTTTAAACTTTATAACCCGATGGTTTTTGAAGATTTGAACTCAGCTGCTTGGCAAGCTGCGCAAATTTTAGTAAAATGGCTTCACTCCAATACCTACCGACTATTTGTATACCAATTGGAAGACCATTTGGGTCATTTCCGATAGGAATGTTCATTGCGGGATGCCCTGTTCCATTGAAGCAAGCAACAAATGGGAATTGATATTCGGCGTAAGGTATGTCCCCTGTTTCAGTTCTTATTGGATTGCCTGGTTTTGTATGTCTATAGGCAGGGCCATAGCTGATAGGCGATATTAAAAAATCGTATTTCGTAAGAATATCTTCCCATTCCGATACAACCCAATATCTTCTGTTAATGACTTCAGCATAGTGTGTGGCATCCATCTGGAATCCTCTATCAAACTCTTCGAATTGTGTTCGATATCCTTTAAAAACGCCTTCTTTGTAGGAGTTTTTAACAATTTCCCGAACCTGTTCCGGCAGATCGGTGGCTGTCGTGTATGGGAACAGGCTAAACCACAACTCAATTGATTGATCAATCAACTCTTTTGGTATTTCTAACTCTTTAACCGTCACACCATTTTTTCTTAGTGTATCTACATAACCGCAGAGTCTCTGTTCCGTCTGCTTTGAAATCGGATAATCTGCCCAGTTCACTGTGTACCCAATTCGAAATTCATCTAGAGAGTTCCTGTCTTTTTCATCATATTGAACCGGCGCTATAAAGCGTTCGCCGGAACTGGGACCTCTGATGATCTTCCACATCAACTCAAGGTCATAAGGATCTCTGCCAAGCGGTCCTAAAACCCCCATATTAAGAATAGGACCCTTATCGCCCTCATCGAACGGAAACATGCCATGAAGAGGAATGGTGCCCTCCGTCGGTTTGAGCCCGTAGACGCCGCAAAAGTTTGCCGGAGCACGGCACGACCCGGCAATATCTGATCCAAGCTCTATCGGAGTAAAACCCGCTGCCACGGCCGCAGCTCCGCCACCGGTACTTCCTCCAGGCGTTAGCGATTCGTTATATGGGTTATTGCCTCGAGGGTATATCTCCCCACTTGCTGAATAATCCATAACCATATGAGCTAAGTTCGTTTTGCCGATAATAATTGCACCCGATTCTTTAATGCGTTTTACAACAGTTCCATCTTCCGGCGCAACGAAGTCTTTGAACTTTTCCGCATTGACTGTGCTCAGCGTGTCCTTCACCCAAAACATCTCTTTTACGGTAACAGGTACACCGTGCAACGGTCCAAGAATCTCATTTTCGCATACCTGGACATCTCGGACCTTCGCCAGCTCAAGCGCTTCTTCCTCATAAACACTGATCATTGCATTGATTTTGCTATTATGCTTCTTGATGTGATCGAGGTGCGCACGAACGATATCGCAACTTGTTGCTTTT
>JAKSBV010000477.1 GCA_022360955.1 Bacillota bacterium | reverse complement strand
CCGTATCAACATATGTTCCGTTTGCTGCTTGAACAGCCAACTCTCTCATTCTTTGAAGAATAGCCTGCGTCTCTTGAAGTGCTCCCTCAGCAGTCTGAACTAAAGAAATGCCGTCTTGCGCGTTTCTGGAAGCTTGATTCAAACCTCTGATCTGAGCTCTCATTTTTTCCGAAATTGCGAGACCCGCTGCATCGTCACCGGCTCTGTTGATTCTCATACCGGATGATAATTTTTCCATAGATTTCGCACCATTAGCATTACCAATACCCAACTGACGATGGGTGTTCATTGCCATTAAGTTATTATTGATTCTCATATTCTGTTCCTCCCTGAATTTATTTGAGCTTCCATGCTCTTCTTGTTAAAATAAGAGTTCTCGCTTGTGCCGACTGTTATTCATGTTGCTGTTTTGGCTGGCCAGCCATTTTGCTCTCATTGTATGTATCGTATGGAAAGCAAAAAAACTTTAGGAAAATTTTAAAATTTTTCTAAAGTTTTTTGTTGTATTACGTTTCTTTCTTCCACAGGCCCTTTAAAGACACTGTTTTAACATCCGCAGCCTTCTTGTTCTCCTGCTGTATTTCTATGAAGATTTCCTTCCGGTGAACGGCAATGTTTTTCGGGGCATTAATACCGATCCGCACCTGTTCTCCCTGTATATCCATCACCGTTATTTCAATGTCGTTTCCTATCATGATGGACTCGCCCTTTTTTCTCGATAATACAAGCATCTGCCTTACCCTCCCAACTTCTGCCGTTCTTCAAAGATACGATATTTGATCGGATAATCCTCATGAACCATGACCACCTGCTTACCCTTGTTATTGTCGGCATTGATGAGAATGGGGGCTTTGAGATTTGCAGTCATTTGGGAGATATCCTCGGGAACTACTACAATGGCATACATAAGCACTTTTTTCGTATCCCGGATACCCAGTATTTCAACTTCCGCATCCTCTACGTCAACCACATAATCCAGCTTAATCACCCTGGGATCAATCACTGCAAAGGCCAGGTCCGTATTGTCAACGCCCTGCAGCCACAGGAAGGGCGAATCGTCTTCCTCCTGCCCCAAAAGTACAAATTGCTTCACATCCTCAAATCCCGGTATCCCTTCGGGAAAGTCTAGAATTGTCTCTTCATTGATTTCTATTAATCCGAAATGCCTTGTATCTATCTGCATTTTTTACACTCCCCAATTTTTCGTTCTTTTCCCGTACTAAATCTGTGTATCCACGTTCCTGCCTATATATTGAAAACGAACGGAGGGCTTTTGCCTTAGATATATTTCGATCTCGGGACGGGTGGCTTGAATATCCACTTGACCCCGCCGGGCATCGAATGTCACGCTGCCCGGGGTAGAATTAATTTTCAAATCCCCGGTCACTTCTATCTTCGGCCGGCTCTTCGGTATCATATCGAAAATAAATTCCTTTTCCGGATAGGCATTCCGCTCTGCGATATCGGCAATAGGAGTCCCGCCTTTTTCGACGGCAGCCAGACGGTCGCCGTCGGCCGCTGTCTGGGAAATATATGCCATGACATGTCGATACGCCAATTGTGTTGTCTCCCGCATCAAGTCTATATTGTTCTTCAAGCCGGCCTCGGCAAAGCACTGGTACTGGTCAATATGCACACGGGGCAGCTCCGATTCTATCTGTACTTTTGCATGCTCCTGACTGATCTTCACTTGAGGCTGTACCGTTCTAATGTTTAACTGCGCATTTTGCGTCCGTATCCCTATCTTTGCGTACGTCTGAGATATCTGAAGCATCATCACCCCTCCTATTGGCTTCACCTATAGCATCAAAAAACTCCGTTCCGATCCGCCGATGACTATCTTAAAAAGTCCAGCAATGTGGGCTGAATTACCCGAGCCCCTGCCGCCAAAGAAGAACGGTATACATTTTCCGCCATCTTAAGATTGATAATAACTTCGGCCATATCCGCGTCCTCATTCTTGCTCTTTAAGCTGTAGAAGTTGAGATGGGTATCTTCCAGGCGCGCTTTCGTCATCTCAAGATAATTCACTCTGGCCCCTACATTTGCCTGCACTTTCAGAACACGGTCCAAAGCGACGTCCCAATCTGCCAAAAGGTCACCTGTAGCAAGATCATGGGTTACTACCACTATATCGCCGGTCAGTTCATTCTTGTAGGCTGTTTTATATTGGGTCTTTTCATCCAATGCCATCTCAAATTTGACGAAGGTATCAAAAAGCCCTGCCACATCTCTTCCGAATACCTCGTCCCCTTCTACATTGACATCAACCCTATTCCCTACGCCGATTTCGTATTCAATATTCTGTTTCGAATCGGCACCGTCTTCAAACCCCAGCTTGGCCAGATCCAAGCCATTGCCGTCAGTTTCGCTGATCCTAAGATATTCCCCTTTTCTTACCGTGAATTTGATTCTTCCGCCTTCGTCGGATACTACGATACGGGGAACCGGCGGCGCAGCAGTCCCCTGAAAGGCAAGATTGACTTGGGCCTGAATGTCTGCTATATCGATAGGGCCATCGGGCAGAACAATGGTCTTCTTTATGCCGTCCAAGGCCAAATCGAATTGATTTTCCGGCGGAACCGCCGCAGAATCAATCATATACGCAGGATCGTACTTAAACATCATCAATTCCGAATAAAAGGCATTCCCCTCGTTCGGCAGATGAAAATCGGCCTCATACACCACATCATCTATCGTATCGGAAAACGGACCGCCAAGGTTTAGGATTTTTCCTTTATACGTAAGTCTTTCAAGCTGCTGCCCGTCTACCGTGTAATTTTCAATCTTAAAAGGCGGTTCATCCGTTGTATACCCCGCGTAGATATATCGGCCGGCATAGCTCATATTGCCGATTGCAACAATCGTATTCTTCATCTGACCGATTTCGTCTTTAATAGCCTGCTTGTCTGCAATACTCAAGACACCGCCCGCCTGTATCGTCAAATCCCTCGCTCTGTCAATCACATCACCCAGATTTGTCAATCCCTGTTCGGTCATATCCAGCCATGACAACCCATCATCCGCATTCTTCTGGAACTGCTCTACTTCCCATAGATCCGTTCTAAACCGCAAGGCTCTGGAAGCGACAATAGGGTCGTCGGAAGGCACGCGTATATTCTTGGTTGACGCATGCTTGTACTGTTCCTTTTCCAGGCGTCTGAGGTTATTATTCATATGTATCATCGTATTTCTAACCAGCATATTATTCGTTATTCTCATCAAAAACACCTCCAGGTTTTGATAAACAATTAATAATGAATAATTAATAATGAATAATGTGTAGTATTACCGTCCTTGTACTGTTTCTCATTTTTCATTCTTTATTCTTCATTATTACTATCAGTCAATTTTCTTTTGGTTAAACACCCATGCGGTTGATCATTACGTCATATATTTCATCTATGACGGAAATCATTTTGGCAGCAGCATTGTAGGCATGCTGGTGTCTGACGATGTTGAGCATTTCTTCGTCTTCCAATACGCCGGATACGGATAGCCGGCGATTTTCAATTTGCTGCACAATGCTGTCCTGCTGTTCGGCGAAGCTCTTCGCCTGTTGGGCATCAACACCCAGATTGGCTACAAGGGATTGCATAAAATCTTCCGGGGCTCCTTCGGCAAACATCCTTGCATCATGTCTCATCTCCAGCAGCTGTGTGATATTGTCCTTATTTTCCGGATTTCCGCTTACGGAAGCTGCGGCAATTTTACGCACATCATATTCAATATCGGAGGAAAGCGTGATGTTTGAAGCGGATATATGGCTGTAATCGGTCAGATCACCGGAAGCTTTATGGTTATAGCTGAAAAATCTTATGTTTTCCGAACCGTCCAGGCCTACACCCCCTGCATGGCCGCTATAATGCTTCGTACCGTCTTTAAATATGCCTTCATTAAAAGCTTGGGCGAAATAACGGACAAATTCATCTAATTTTTCCATATAGTAAGGAATCCCTTTATAGGCGCCGCCCACAGCATCACCGTCTCTGATATCCTTGTATGCTTTCAATTCGCCGCCTTTAGGCACAAGGTCATTACCGCTGTCCTTCCATCTCACATCATACATTTTATCGGCATTTTCATAGCATTCCAGCTTGTATACATCATCATGATTAACCAGATAGGACCCGTTTAACGTAATTTCAAACTGCCTGTCTTCTCTGCCGCCAGGTAATTGTCCTCTCACCACTTCACCGGCTTCAATATTAACGATTTTCGATAATTCATCTACCAGCACTGTCCGCTGATCCCGCAAGTCATTAGCGTTGCTGCCGTCCAACTCTGCTCTGTAAATCTGTTCATTCAGACTCCTGATCTGTTCTGCATAGGAATTAATCCCGTCAACTTTTATCTTAAAGGCACGGTTATTATCGTTTCTGGCCTTTTGAAGCTGCTCAGCCGCCGAGTTGAAATATTTGCAGAACGCTTCTCCTGCCGCTCTCACCGTTTCCCGTGTCTGCAAGCTGCTCGGATCTTTGGAAAGCTCTTGCAGGGATGAAAAAAATCCTTCCATTACCTTGCCGGAACCGCTGTCTTCGTCTAGACTAAAAATGGCCTCAAGATGATCCATGGCGATATGTTTTGTCTCCCATTCGCCGTAAGATACATTTTCACCCCAGTATTTATGATCCAAAAAGACATCTCTTATCCGGCTCACTCCTGTAATTTCGGAACCGGTGCCTATCATGCCCGTTCCGTCAAATACACCAATTGCCTGGGAAGCCTGCTGATTGCCAACCTGCCGGGAATACCCCGGTGTATTCACATTGCTGATATTATGCCCGGCTATATATAAAGCTCTCTGACTCGTATGCAAACCACGCACAGCAACATTTAATCCAAAAAAAGAACCTCGCATTATAAAAACCCCCAACTTCTAATGAAGAATTAAGAATGAATAATTAAGAATTTTGTTTTGCTGTTTTTATGATTGAACTTAATATCTTAATAATTTCATCTAAATCTGTTAATAAAGATTGTCCGAATTCTTGCTTCACATATTGTGTAGCAACTAATAATTGCAACCAATATTCCGTTTCACCGGCTTCCTTAAATGCAATATGCATTTTGGCTACAAAATCTTTTTTGCTTTGCGCTCTTAAACTTTCACTAATATTAGCACCTATGCTGGTTCCTGAACGCAAAACCTGTTTAGACAATATATATTCCTTCTTTTCATTGCACAAATATTTGTATAGATTAATAATCCGTATTGCAAAGCTAAAAGATTTCTCATACACAATATTGCCATTCTTATTATTCATACTTTATTTTTCTTTCTTTTATAATTTTTCATTCTTAATTCTTAATTCTTAATTATCCAAACTATCGTCCCACTATTCCCATACCGTTTACGACTTTGTCTATCATCTGGTCTATGGCGTTAATTACTTTTGCGTTGGCATTATAGGCGTGCTGGTATTTCATCATATTTGCCATTTCTTCATCCATCGAAACGGCGGAGATGGCATCTCTTTTATGCTGTGTTTGCGCTACAAGTACGCTTTGGCTCTCAGCAAGCCCTCCTGCTTCATCTCCTGTTGTCCCTACCCATGTGATGACAGAATGGTAAAAATCGTCAACCCTTACTGCTGAATTATGGGATATAAAAAACGCTTCTCTTCGGAAAGCCAGAATCCTTTCGGCATTTGTATTATCTCCCGGCAGTTGTCCCGTCAGCGAAGCACCTATCTTATTGAGCCCGTCATCTCCGTCAAATGCAGGATTCACCCGAATATTGCCCATTTCAAAAGGCAGGCCGTCATCTATTTTTGTAAAAAAATCAAGACCGGTACTGCTGTCAAGCCCTATCCCTTCACGATGCATTTCATTCATCTTTCTGGTCAACAAATTCACCATTATATTCAGACCTTTTCTAAGCTCGGGAATGATATTGGCGGGATCGGGATCAAATGTGAACGTTGCCGCGTCACTATCCACATCACCGGTTTCCGGCGGCGAACCGTTTTCCACACTTCCCCTATATCCGGCCACCTCTCCGCGCGCTTCCAGCAGTCCTTTTAATATTCCGCTTCTTATATTGACGAAAGTATCCATCTTCTCCCATTTCGGATCCACAAAATAACTTCCGGGCTTATTGGAACCGGCTTTTATCTTCTCGGTATCTTCTCCATGCACAAGATACAAGCCTCCTATGGATACGTTAACCATTCCGTTCGGTCGGTGATCAATATCCACATCCATAAGCTTTGACAATTCATCCAATAAAAGATTGCGTTGATCTCTCAAATCATTGGCATTGTCATCGCCCAGTTCATTCAAGCTGATTTCCCTGTTTAATGATGCAATTTTTGTAGCCATCCCATTAATGTCATCTATTTTTAACCGGATTTCCGTATTAATATCCTGCTGCAATTTCTCCAATTGCATACCGATCTGGTTCACCCTATTCGCAAATTCAACCCCTCTCTGCCGTACCATCACTCTGGTGGTAAGGCTGTCGGGATCTTTGGACAATTCATGCCAGGCCTGAAAAAAACGGTCCATCACTTTATTAAGTCCCACATCGAAAGGTTCACCAAGAATTGTTTCTATCTCTCCCACAACCTTGGCTCTTGCTTGGGCATGGCCCAATAGCTCACTTTCATTTCGGTACATGTTATCAAGAAATCGATGCCTTATCTGTCGCGTTTCCTGAATTTCCGCACCCAGCCCCACTTGACCTACCCCTAGGTTGGCAGGAGGATATTCGGCAATCATGGCCTGCTGCCGGACGTATCCGGGCGTATTGGCATTCGATATGTTATGACCGGTCACATACAACCCCCGCTGACTTACATACATACCGCTCACTGCAATATTATAACTCGAAAAAGTAGACCCCATGTTAAAAACCTCCGGAACTTTTTTAATTAAGAATTAAGAGTTAAAATTGATACATCTGGCTATTAACGATTCGTTAACTCCATATATAAACTTAACACTTATATAACGCTCTGTTTAAAAATTACCTTAATATATACAATCTGAACTAAAATACTCCAAACCGTACACGCTCCTAATTCTTAATTCTTCATTCTTAATTCTTCATTGCTTTCTACAGTTTTACATCAAACAAACTTCTCGTCCCCTTGGTCGGGCTTTCCGTGCCCTTGCTTTCATATCCGTTATTGGGAACCGACGCATTGGTTAGGACATTCATAGAAAATTCAATGTATTCCAAGGATTGCTGGATGAGTTTGGCATTTAATTCATTGCTGTTCTTTAACTCGTCTATGACATTTGCCAAACTTTGCTGATAGGTTTCCAGCTTGGTTTGCTGGGCATGGTCCAAATGCTGCAGCAGCTGTGAAATACTAAAATGTTCTTTATCAATCTCCAACTGATCTGCAATCTGTTCCACGACTTCTTCCCGCTGTTGCTCAAGCTTCCCCATTTGCAGTACAAAGGCCTGCTCCATTTTGACCAAATTCTCTAATTTCGTCACTTCACCTTGAATAACGATGTTTGTCTTGTCCTTTGCTAATTTCAGAATCCCTTCATAAACCCCTACCTGCTGCTCCAGAATTGTAAACAATCGACTCACTATCATTTCCATCAAAACCACCGCACCCTTTTCTCACAACTTGTCTTTTTGTAATGACAGCCCTATCTGCTGCCGGGAACTGTTCGCTGTTTGTCGTGCCCTCAGTAATGATCAACGTCCACTGCTGTCTGTCTTCATATCTTTTTATCTATAAATTTATTTATGAGCTTATCTGCTACATCTTCTCCCGTAACATTGTAGGTTCCGCCGGCAAGCTTTCGTTCCAATGCCTTCACCCTTTCCTCTCTTACATCGGGACACTGCCGAACGGCTTTAAGCGCTGATTGATGATCTCGCGCCTGCCGGGACAAGGATACAACATCTTTTTTGCCTTTGATACCCTTTGTTTCGTCCGTATTAACAACCTTTTTATTTTTGTTATAAATACTTATTATCTTAGAAAAATTACCGGGTATACGCATTATCTTCACCTTCTTTCAACCACCTATAAGTCATCTACTATTATTATCGGCACTCATAAGAAAAAATTTACACCTTCCCGTATAAAAAACCCGCAGGCATCGCGGCCTCTCTTTTAGGGCGGGATTTGGAGCTGTCAAATAGATCAAAAAAAGGAAAAAGCCTTGCGGCCTTTTCCTGATGTCTTTACGGTCTATGTCTATCTGTATTAAAATATCTCATTCTTTCCGATTCCTTATGCCTTTTTGAAATACCCTGATTCTTACCGGTCGTTGCTTTGGGGCTTCCCGATTTCAGCTCGAAGGCTAAATCGTGGCTGCACACTTCGCAATATTTGCCGCTTTTGATCGAAACACCGCACCTCTCACATTCAAGGATGAAATTGGACCCTTCCTTGATTTCCAACCGCCCTTCTTTTAGAAATCTTTTGATTTTACCCAGGGGCAATTCCAGCGCCGTAGCAACCTCCGTCATTGATGCACCGGGATATTCGAATAAATATTCTTTGACTCTTTCAAACGCCTTTTCATCATCCTCACGACAAGCATGGCACAATGGCGGCCCTGCCAGATGATTGAATATTCTTCCGCATCTTGCACAATTTTTTGCACCCATAGATATCCCCCTTTAACTTTAATCAAAATGATTGATCGTTCCAACTTTTCAAATTGTTCCTTTACCTATCGCTGCAGTGGCAACATATACCTCTTTTGCTCCTGCGTTTTTCAATTGCCTTGCACATTCGTTTGCCGTAGCACCTGTAGTGTACACATCATCAATCAATAGTACTGTTTTATTTTCGATAGAAGACTGCGGATTAATTTTAAATGCATCATGCATATTTCGCTGCCTTTGAAAACGCGTAAGTCTGCTTTGCGCCCGTGTGTGTTTGATTTTCAAAAGAGCATCCCTGCCTAACGGCCTGTCCAACTGCCTCGCTATCACTTTCGCAAGCAGCTCCGCCTGATTAAATCCTCTTTGGGATAAACGCTTTTTATGTAACGGTGTGTATATAATTATATCAAATTTTATCCAGCCTGTCATTTCTTTTATCTTTATCGACATCAGATGCCCTAAAGTGAATGCATATCTCCTTTTACCAAAAAACTTCAAGCCGATGACGGCCTTTTTGACAATACCTTTATACTCAAGAACCGAAATGCCTTGAACAAAATAATGTTCGACCCGGCTGCAATCCATACATTGCTTTGTATCACAGGCGGCATCTATAGGCTGCCCGCACTGCCCGCAAACTTCCCCCTGTATAAAAGGCAGGCTCCCGTGACAAGCCTCACAGATTTCCAGCATTGTACCAATGGGCATTATACAATTGCAAAAGATACACTTAGGCGGAAAAATAACATCAAGCACCCGACGAACAAAACATTTGACTCCTGAAGCCACCTCCCCAATATCCACACCCACCATCCCCCCATTTGTCTATTGAAAATTCCCTCAACACACGCTTTAAATACACACCCTCCAATTCTTCATCCTTCATTATTCAATATTAATTGCTCTCCAACCCACTCCTCACACCCCACTCCCTTCTCTCCACTATTAACAAGCTTCCTTTCCAGTCCCGAATACCGCTTGATTTCTCTATTATTGTCCACCATCAGCTTCATCACCTTCTCCTGCCCGACCAACACCACCAGCTCACGGGCCCTTGTCACGGCAGTATAAAACAGATTCCTGGACATCAGCATGGGAGGGCCTTGAAACATAGGCATTACGATCACCGGAAATTCACTCCCCTGGCTTTTGTGCACGGTGAGCGCATAGGCAAGCTCCAACTCGTCCAATTGGTTAAAATCATACTTGACTTTTTTATCGTCATCAAAAATCACTATCATTACACTTTCTTCATTCCGGATGGATTCAATATATCCTACATCCCCATTAAACACACCGGTCCCTTCTTCTCCGTCCCGTAACTTTTCCCACTGCATGTTATAGTTGTTTTTAATTTGCATGACTTTATCGCTTTCCTGGAAGATCATGTCCCGGTATGTCTTTTCTTTTTTGTCTTTGCCGGGCGGGTTCAACGCCTTTTGCAGCTCTATATTTAAATTTTGGACACCGACCGTTGATTTGCGCATAGGGGTTAATACCTGTATACTCCGGGTGGGATGATAATCATAAAATGCAGGCAGCCGGTGTTTACAAAGGTCTACAATCGATGCGGCAGTATCCGCTGCATTTTCCCGGCCCATAAAATAAAAATCTTTCTCTTTTACGTTCAGGTGCGGGTATTCTCCTCGATTGATCTTGTGGGCGTTGACAATAATCATGCTCTCTTGCGCCTGGCGAAAAATTTCCGTCAGCTTTATCACCTTCACCTCACCACTCTTAATAATATCGCCTAATACGTTTCCCGGTCCTACCGAAGGCAGCTGATCTACATCACCTACCAAAATGAGCCTTGTCCCTTGTGCAATCGCTTTGAGAAGTCCGTTCATCAACAAAATATCCACCATAGACGTTTCATCAATGATCACCACATCTGCCTCTAAAGGATCGGTTTCGTTTTTTGCAAATTCCAGCCGGCTTTCCTCATCCATATAACCGATCTCCAACAGGCGGTGTATGGTTTTCGCCTCTTTTCCTGTCATTTCGGACATCCTTTTAGCGGCACGTCCCGTAGGCGCTCCCAACACAATGGAATATCCCCGCTTCTCCATCAGCTTAATGATGGCATTAATCGTAGTGGTTTTTCCGGTCCCCGGTCCGCCGGTAATCACCAGCACCCCGCTCATTAACGATTCTTTGACCGCTTCGCGCTGCTGCTGTGCCAAGGTAACCCCTGTTTCTCGCTCTATAAGCTCAATTTCACCGGCTATATCCTGCTGCCCTGCCGGCGGCTCAATATCGTTCAACACCGCCAACCTCAGTGCAACACCCATTTCGGCATAGTGAAACGGCGTGAGATACACCCCTTCCGTTTCTTCCCCGCTTTCTACATAAATCGTTTTCTCTATCCTCATGGCAATGATCGCATTCTCCACTTCCTCCTCCGATACCTGCAATAGTTCCGCTGCCGATCTTATCAAAAAATCCCTGGGTAAAAAGGTATGACCACCGGCACTGCTATGGGTAAGCACATATTTCGTTCCGGCTTTCACCCTTTCCGGCGCATTAACCTCTATACCCATACTGATTGCGATCTTGTCGGCCGTTTTGAATCCTATGCCGTGAACCTCCTGGGACAGGATATAGGGATTGTGCTTGATCTGCTCTATCGCGTCACTGCCGAATATTTTATAGGCTTTTACCGCATAATTGGGGGTAACGCCGTATTGCTGCAAAAACATCACAACACTTCGAACACCGATCTGTTCTGCGAAGGCTTGTCCTATCTCCGCCGCTTTTTTGGCACTAATACCCTTGATCTCAGCCAGCTTTTGCGGTTCCTTCTCAATGATATCCAATGCCTTGTCGCCAAACGCATCTATTATTTTCTCCGCAGTTGCTGCCCGAATTCCTTTGATCACACCCGAAGCCAGGTATTTATATATCATCGTTTCCGTACAGGGCAACACCTTTTCATAATATTCTACCTTTAATTGTTCGCCATAATCGGGATGTGTGGTCCATTTTCCGCTTAATTTGACCGTTTCCCCCGCGCTTAGAAAAGGCATATACCCTACAACCGTAACCAATTCTTTGTTGCAGCTAACATCACAAACGGTAAATCCGTTGGCCTCATTCGCAAATACGATTTCTTCCACCGTTCCTTCAATCGTCACCAAATTCGATTTCCTCCCCTGCAGCCGAAAGTTGATTCTTACCTTTTAGTATACATTATTTACAGATTTATTTCACCAACTTTTCCAGTATTTTTGTATATCCTTCACTATCGGTTACCTGAATAAAATCATATTCTCCATGAAGCCGCTCCAATATTTTAACCGTCTCGTCCGTTGAGCCCATATCGACTATTAAAATATTCGGTATAATCCCGCCCTGCTTGTTGTTCAAGCTTTTCCACACCAATGATCGTATAATGCCCTCTATGGTATCCTGCTGGTTTTTGACGGTCACAATGATGTACACATCTTCCGACTTGTCAAAACAAACATTATGTAGCCCGTTATAGATATAAAGTACCATTTGGATCACACCGTATACGGCAAAAAAACAAATCAAGGATTGAATCAAAACGTTTAGCATTGCACATCACCTCTTTATCACTATATGCATGCACGGCATAATGGGTGATAAATGTCTGGGGAGTGGGGAGTGGGGGGTGAGGAGTGGGGCGAAAAAAAGAGAATTCAGGGCTTTCGCCCTAAATTCTCTTCTATTATTATCTCTTTGATAGTACCCTATTCCTAATTCCTAATTCTGCATTCTTAATTATTAACTGCCTTTTTCAAGGTTTCCGCTTTATCGGTTTTTTCCCACGGCAAATCGATATCCGTTCTGCCAAAATGTCCGTATGCTGCCGTCTGCCTGTAAATCGGCCTTCTCAATTGCAGGCTTTGAATAATGCCGGCCGGCCTTAAATCAAAGTGTTCGTAAATTAATTCCTGTATTTTTTCTTCCGGGATATTTGCAGTACCGAAAGTCTCCACCATAATGGAAACAGGGCTTGCTATACCTATTGCATAGGCCAGCTGCACCTCACATTTCTTGGCCAAGCCCGCAGCCACAATATTCTTTGCCACATATCTTGAAGCATAGGCAGCGGAGCGGTCAACCTTCGTGGGATCTTTCCCGGAAAAAGCGCCTCCTCCGTGACGGGCATAGCCACCGTAAGTATCCACAATAATTTTTCTTCCCGTTAATCCCGCATCCCCCTGTGGACCTCCTATCACGAACCTTCCGGTAGGATTGACGAAATATTTGGTCCGCTCATCCAATAATTCCACCGGGATAACCGGCTTGATTACGTGTTCTATCACATCCTGCTCAATGGTGCCATGATCTGCTTCAGGACTATGCTGCGTGGATACCACCACCGTATCGATTCTGACAGGTGTGTCTCCTTCGTATTCTACCGTAACCTGGGATTTGCCATCGGGACGAAGGTATGGCAAAGTTCCGTTTTTTCTTGTCTCCGATAATCGTCTTGTAATCCGATGGGCGAGGGCTATGGGCATGGGCATTAACTCCGGGGTCTCATCACATGCAAAACCAAACATCATGCCCTGATCCCCGGCACCTATTGCCTCAATTTCCTCTTCGCTCATTTCACCGCTCTTGGCTTCCAAAGCTTTATCAACACCCATGGCAATGTCCGGAGATTGTTCATCTATGGCTGTCAAAACCGCACAGGTATCACAATCAAAACCGTACTTAGCTCTATCATAACCGATATCACGAATGGTTTCTCTCACAATCTTCGGAATATCTACATAACAGCTCGTGGTGATTTCCCCCGACACTAACACGAGACCGGTAGTCACCGATGTTTCACAGGCAACTCTTGCCATAGGATCCCTTGCATAAATAGCATCCAATACGGCATCGGAAATCTGGTCACAGATTTTATCCGGATGTCCTTCCGTAACTGATTCGGATGTAAATAACTTTTTTAACATATATCGTTCCTCTCCTTTTGTGTAGTCTGGCATTTGATCTTTTGGTCCCATTTCACGAACCGAAAGGGCCTAAAAAACCCCTCTTACTAAATGAAGAGGGGGTTATACACCTACTCTCCTCATCTCTCAGACTCAAAGTCCACAGGAATTGGCACCTTTGCATATCGCAGGTTGCCGGGCTTCATAGGGCACAGTCCCTCCACCTCTCTTGATAAGGAAATAATAACTATTTAATTCAATGCACTGAATATACCATATGCCTGACAAAAAGTCAAGATCGTTCACAGTTGTAGGGTGTATAAATTTCTGTGAAAGAAAACCATTTTAACAAAGATAACCAACTTTATACCTTACTCTATTTGAACGAGGGCGTTTTAAAAAATACATTATTCGTGATACTTATATCTAATAATTATACATTCTACATTTTTTGTTCAAATATCAATTCGATTTTAAAGTTCGTTATCCAACACTGATATTCCATGGGGACACTGGTTGTGGGCTGAGGGTTGAAAATGAATCAAAAAACCCCAAAGCAAATACAGGTTACCACAACACCGGCCGCAACCACCCCAAGAGATATGGCAGACATTGCATACTTCATCCGCATATCCAATAACGCCGCAACCATAGAGCCTGTCCACGCCCCGGTACCGGGAAGGGGAATGGCCACCACCAAAAATAGGCCTAATGCGCTGTACTTCATAACTGTTTCCGCTTTTTTCATTGTCCTTTTTTCCAGCCAATGAATCAATTTCTCAAAATATTTTGTTTTTCGTAAAAAAGAAAACACCGGACGCATATATTTTATAATAAAGGGAACCGGTAATAGATTCCCCAGTATACTCAATATATATACTATCCTCCAATCCATGGAAAATGCAATGCCCAGCGGGATCGAAGCCCGTAATTCCAAGACCGGCATCGCTGCTACACCTATAACAGCAATTTCTTTGGGTACTGTCTGCAATAAGCCTGAAAATATCTCCATTGTTTTTACCTCACGCTAATTAATATTTATTCTCGATTGATATTTCTTTTTACTATTGTAATATATTCTTTTGGGAAAAACAAGGAAAAAATAGCACAGAAGGAGAAAATAGTTGAGGGCTGAGCGTTGAGAACGTATTACCTGCCGTCCGCCCTATCTTGTGCATGCTTCCCTCCCCATACTGCACCACCGGTTACTAAAATAGCCTATGAAAAACGGAAGTCGGAAATTGGACTAAAACAGGCTTCAATTTTATTTCCGATCTCTGACTTCTGACCCCAGACTTCCATATGTCCCATTCCTTCTTTATGCCTTAATATCAATTCTTTATCGAGTTTTATATAATTCTTTATTCTTCATTACTATCACTATTCATTATTCATTATTAATTGTTAACCATTCCCCCCTTCTCTTGTTTTTACCGATGAAGCATAGGGGATACTTTTTTATAAACCAGTAAGGTCACAACCGATACAACAACAGCCTTTAAAATATTGAACGGTATAATGGCCATAACAACTAAAGATTTCAAATCCACAATGGCAGGATTTGCCTGTGTGCCCAAACTAATAATGGCGTCTAAGGGCCATCCCAGGACCCTTTGATAAAGGGGAATAAAGACAAAATAATTCATTACGGCGGCTATAAGCACCATACTAACACTTCCGGCCACAAGTGCCATGATGGCACCCTTTTTATGCTTTCTTCTTCTGTAAATCAAACCGGCAGGTATGACAAAAGCGATCCCCACTATAAAATTCGCTATTTCTCCAATACCCGATGTTTCCGTACTAGAAAGAGCGTGAACCATATTCTTGATCAATTCAACGACTATGCCGGCCATAGGACCCAAGGCAAAGGTTCCCAGCAATACGGGCACTTCACTCAAATCCAGTTCCAAAAAGACCGGCATCATCGGCACCCTAAATTCAAAAATCTTTACAAGGGCAGCCATAGCCGCTAATAAAGCCACTTTTACGATATAATGGGTTCTTGAAATTTTCACTGCTTGCGTATTTGACAACATACATATCCCTCCAGAACAAAATTAACTTCTCGTTGTTTTCGCTAGGAAAACCTATGTTTCCCTTCGGTGACTGCTTACGCAGTCTGACCTTCCTTCTTAATCTGGCAAAGGGGACTCCCCTCTGCACCCCCATGCTAAGAAAAAAACTGGTTTTTCTTAACATAAAAATAATTCCCGAAAGCATCTTCGGGAATTATTTTTATATAAACAAACGCATTGTATCATCGTCCGTAAACATATCATCTTCTTCCATCCAGACTTTACTGTCGGCTTTGGATTCACACCAAATCTGCCTTTCGGCTCGTGGGCTTATTGCATTGATTCTACCCTGCGTACAACCATGCACATCACCACCGGTCGGGAATTTAACCCTGCCCTGAAGATACCTCCGTATTCAATTGTATCCGAATATTATTTTAGCACGATATTGCTGCCGGTGCAAGGGGAAAATGATATTTTTGATTTTCTGGATTTATTTTTTAATTTCTGTAATACAGATTTTGCTATATCCATTATAGCCACACCCCTATTATGGTTTTAATTTTTGATTCTGTTCTCAACTTTTTCGCATATATCATTAAATTTTCAATATTTTTTTCTTGCCACTCATAATACCCTCTCTTTATTTTAGCTATAACACTTTTATCTATTAATTCTTTTAATATATTATGATGATAGCCTTCTGCTTTAAAATCCGATGTTTTTAAAACACCCTTATACTTATCAAATATTTTTTTATATATTTCATATTCCTTTCCCATTGCAGAACTATCTCCTTTTTTATTGATTAGTGTACATTTTTGCAAATGCTTGTTATGATTTATTCTTTATCTTAGAATCATTCATAAATCCTCAAAAATTTAATTATCCATTCACCCCTCCACCGTTCCATAAAATATTTCCATAATATTCTTAACCGAATGGAATGAACCCATTTGAAACAGCCTGACGGTTCCTCATTTTAAAGCGAGGAACCGTCTGCTGTTTTAGGGGGTACCGGCATATTCGTATGCCCCGATATCAACGCCTGTGCCCTGTGGCAAGGCAGTACCATAAGCATCTTGTTTAATATGCTTGACAATATCATAAGAACCTTTATCTATTGCAGCCGACGAACTCTTTAAAATAAAATTGCATGTCTCTGCGTCTGCAAATGCAGGATCACCTGTAATGGAATGACTGCCTTCATTTGCTGGTTTTTGAAGATTGAACAGATTGTAGTCACTATTAAGTTCGGGTCCGTAATAGTTTATTGCTTT
>JAKSBV010000015.1 GCA_022360955.1 Bacillota bacterium | reverse complement strand
TTGACGCAGTATTTGCTGCTTGTGACGGCGGCACTCAAGGTGCTGTACCCGCTTTAAAAGCTGCAGGCCTGCTTGGGGATGTTCTTGTAACATCAATAGATGCAAGAAAAACTGTCTTACAGTGGGTTAAAGACAATGACAAAGGAATAGTGGCATCGGTATCAAACGATCCCAGGCTGATGGGTAAGTGGGCCGTATTCTTTGCCGCACATGCATCTAGAGGTACTGTAACACCTGCTACCTTCTACGTTCCAAATCCTGCTATAAATGAAGAGAATGTGGACAAGTACCTTGATCCTGACTCCAGGTATTGATAAAAACAAAGGGGTTTGGTCAAATCAAGCCAAACCCCTCTTTTTTACAGGAGGTAACTTATGAAAAAAAGTACTGTGCTTGAGATGATTGGGATTAAAAAAGAGTTCCCTGGAGTAAAAGCATTGGATCAAGTAGATTTCAGTGCCCAAAAAGCAGAGATCCATGCCTTGGTTGGGGAGAACGGAGCAGGTAAATCTACACTGATGAAAATATTAAGCGGTGTATACTCCTGCAGCACTTATGACGGAAAGCTTAAGCTGTACGGAAAAGAAAAGAAATTTTACAAGCCTAAGGACGCTGAAGAAGCAGGAATAGTAATTATACATCAGGAACTAATGCTTCTGGATGAGCTCAGTGTAGCAGAAAACATTTTTTTGGGCCATCTCAACAATAAATGTGGTCTGGTCAATTGGAAAACTGTTTATGAAAGGGCCCAAAACATCCTAAAGCAATTGGACGTGGAGATTGATGTACGTATGAAAGTCAAAAACCTGGGTGTGGGACATAAGCAATTGGTAGAAATCGCCAAAGCGCTGTCGCTGCAAAGCAAAATTCTTATACTTGATGAACCCACGGCAGCACTGACTGAAAGTGAAATAGTCCATCTATTCGGTGTCCTTAAAGAACTCAGAAAAAAAGAAATGACTTTAATCTATATTTCACACCGGATGGCAGAGGTGTTTAAATTAGCAGATAGAATATCCGTCCTTCGGGATGGAAGGTTAATAGCCACTGAAAACAAACATGGCTTGTCCCATCGAAAGGTTGTCTCAATGATGGTTGGGCGAGAAATCTGTACCATGTATCCGGTTACCAGGGTTAAACCTGGTAAAGAGCTTTTAAAAATCGAAGATTATTCCTTAAATGGAACTGAAAAAACTGCCCAGGTAATTGTTAAAAATGCCAATTTATCACTAAAAGCCGGTGAAATAGTTGGAATTTTTGGCCTGTTGGGTTCAGGAAGAACAGAGCTTGTAAGTTCAATTTTTGGTGCATATAGAAGAAAGGGGATAGGGAAAATCTATATAAACAGTTTTCCTGTAAATATAAAAAACCCAAAGCAGGCAATAAAATATGGATTGGCTTTTGTTACGGAGGATAGAAAGCAAAACGGTCTTATACTTAACGCCGGTGTAGCTCAGAATATATCATTAGCCACATTAAAGACTGTTTCCAAAAAAGGTATATTGTATAGGCAAGCCGAAAATAAGTTAGCAGATCGTCAAATAAAGAATTTAAGCATAAAAACAGCAGGTATTGGTGTTGATGCTTCCAAGCTTAGCGGCGGAAACCAGCAGAAGGTCGTGCTGGGAAAATGGTTGTCAACCAAGCCGGATATTTTAATCCTGGACGAGCCTACCCGAGGTGTTGACGTTGGAGCAAAATCAGAAATATATCAAATCATAAGGGATTTGGCAGATAGTGGAGTCGGCATTATAATGGTATCTTCCGATCTTCCTGAAATAATTGGTATGAGTAACCGTGTTTATGTTATGCACCAAGGCAAAATTGTCGGTGAGTTTGACAGAGCCGATCTTACTGAAGAGCTGATTATGCAGTATGCAACAGGAATCTATAATTAAACTATATGCAACATACAAGTTGTAAGGAGTGGAAAATAAATTATGTCCTACATTACTGAATTAAAAGAGAAAAATCTAAAAATGAACAGAAAAATAATGCTGGATTCTTTACCGGGTTTTCTGGGGAAAAACTATTTAGTCGTTACGCTTGTTATATTGATTATTGCAGGTATGGTGCTATCAAATAAATTCTTTATGGCCCGAAATATTCTAAATATTTTACTTCAAAACTCCATGATGACCATCATATCAATGGGTATGCTATTTGCGATTATTACAGGGGGAATTGATCTTTCAGTAGGTTCTGTAGTAGCTTTAAGCGGGTGCCTTGTTGCCGGGTTTATCCAGGGAGGTGCTAATACCCTTCCGGCAATATCACTAGTCCTGCTTATTATGGCCCTGGTAGGGATGACCAGCGGCATACTGGTTAGTTACGGCAGAATAGCTCCATTTATTGTTACACTGGCTATGATGACTATTGTTCGAGGTTTAGCTTATATTTATCAGATAGGAGCAGACAGGAGAATAGACGGTACGGCCTTAACTGAAACAATAAACTCCAATATTGGAATTATACCGGTGCCTATTATTATTATGGCTATAGTTGTCATAGTAATAGGTTTTATTTTAGAAAAAACAACCTTTGGAAGAGGCGTATATGCGATAGGAGGCAATTCCGAAACTGCGCGCCTTGCAGGAATTAATGTTAATTTAAATGTTATCTTAGTATACACTATTTCTTCAGTACTCGCAGCTATTTCAGGAATTATTCTGGCAGGACGTTTGAGTATGGGTACGGCTTTAGTAGGGCAGGGCTTTGAGCTGGATGCTATAGCGGCCGTAGTAGTTGGCGGTGCATCATTATCAGGGGGTACGGGAACGGCAGTAAATACATTGATGGGAGCCTTTATTATTGGAATTCTGGCAAATATCATGAACTTGATGGGAGTAGCAGCATATCCTCAGATGATTATCAAAGGAGTGATTATTGTAGCTGCCGTACTAATTAAAAGGGGTCTGGGAAAGAACGAATGATAAGAAAAGAGATTTTAAATGCCTCGCCTGAACAGATGGAAAATGTATCCGGCATCGTAACTGAAATTGAACGCTATGCAATTCACGACGGTCCGGGCATTCGTACACTGCTATTCCTCAAAGGGTGCCCATTAAGATGTAAGTGGTGCTGTAATCCGGAGACTCAACAAGGTTATGTGGAGATGATCTTTTTTGAAGAAAAATGTATTAAATGTGACCGATGCTTAAACGCTTGCCCATACGGTGCAATAGCTTATTCCGATGAAAAAATGGTAGTAAACAAATCGGTTTGTAAAAAAAACTGCTTTGGCAGAACGCAACATTTTCCTTGCACCATCAATTGTTACACGAAAGCTCGGCGAGTGGCCGGCGAATTGATAACTGTTTCCCAGGCATTTATGGAAATCAGCAGGGATATTTCTTTTTATGAAGCTACCGGTGGAGGTGTTACCTTGTCAGGTGGAGAACCAATGATGCAGGCGGAATTTGCGTATGCCCTTCTGCGTACCTGCAAGGAAAACTGGATTAATACTGCCATGGAAACAAGCGCTTCCGGTTCTTTGAAAGATTATAAAGAGATTCTTCCTTATCTTGATGTGCTTTTTGTTGACTTGAAAAGTACAAATCCGACGCTATATGCCGAATGGACACAATATAACGGTAATGATGCATTAGCTGTTATACATGAATTATCGGAAATGGCAGAAAAATATATAACTCAAATGTATATTCGTGTTCCGGTGATTCCCGGCTTTAACGATACACAGCAAGATATAAGAGAAATAGGATGTTTTATTAAAGAAAAATGCAGGGGATTTAAAGGGATAGAGCTTTTGCCTTATCACAAATTAGGCAGGGGAAAATATAAAAGTCTTGGTCTTCATTACGAATTAAACAAGCTAGAACCTCCGTCTGAAGAGCATATGGATGAATATTCTAAAATTCTACTAAATATGGGCATCAGTATATATAAATTTTAGGAACGTGTTACAGAAATAAATTAAAAAAATCTGACATTTTATAGCATGTCGGTTATAGTATAAAAGTAAGCAGTCCGGCCAATAACGGCTGATCGAATAGTTTTATGAAATAATCACCACAACTTAGCCGGGGGGTGATTATTTTTTATGTATGATTTTAAGATACCTTTTAAAACAATTAATTTTACCTCTTTTTGTGGTATCACCTCTAAATTTTAAGATAGAATATAAAAAAAGCCAATAAAATTTTGCAAAAAGCATTTAATCTGTGGTATGATAAAATTACAAAATATGTGACATAACACAATTAAACACATTTCAATAGGTGATACGGGGGGATTTATATGTCGGATGTACAGCTGGTTATTTTTAAGCTCAATCATGAGGTATGCGGCGCGAATATTTCTCAGGTTCATGAAATTATCAGATATCAGGAGGTAAGTAAGATTCCCGAATTACCGGCATTTGTCGAAGGGGTCGTGAATCTTAGAGGCAAGGTCATACCTGTTATTGATTTAAATAAAAGATTTAGCCTCGGTGCTAGAGAGGCGGATAAGAAAACCAAAATCATTGTTACGGAGATTGAGAGTCAATACATAGGGTTCAGAGTAAATGACGTTAATGAAATCATGCAGATTCCCGAACAGGATATAGATAATTCCGTACAACTGATGCAAAGCATGGGTGTTCGAAATTATATGGCCGGGATTGCAAAAAACGATGAACAGTTGATAGCAATAATCGACCTTCATAAAGTATTACAATACCAGGAGATGGAGCAAATTAAAAATACACAATAGGTTAAAAAAATGATGAGGTGAATGCAATGGATATTGAAGAAGTCAGAACATACTTTTTAAGTAAAACAGGTGTAGTTGAAGAACAGCCGTTCAATATGCCGGTTCCTGTTTTTAAAATAGGTGAGAAAATGTTTGCTTTGATTAATATTCATGAGCCGAACAGGCAAAGTATCAATTTGAAATATTATAAAGAAGAAGTTGACAATTTGCGCGAATCATTTGAGGAGATACAACCGGGCTATCATATGAATAAAACCCATTGGAATACGGTTTATTTGGACGGAAGCTTGAAAGATGAATTTATTAAAAGGCTTATTGATGTCTCCTATGAAATTGTTTTTAAATCGTTGACCAAGAAGAAACAAAAAGAAGTATTGGAAGCATAGGGAGACTTGAGGGCTTGAGGTAATTGCATATAAGAGAAGAGCAAATTTAAAATGGCATTTACACAAAAAACGTAGAATCATCGTTGGTTGTGTAAATGCTTTTTTAGATTTAAAGTGGGTTATCTTGAATGATTGGGTGCTGTTTTTAATAGATTGACAAAATGCATGAAGTGATATATAGTATCCCTAAATAGAAACACCATATATCAAGGCGGTGATATGTATGAATGGTATTGATCTATTAATGAGCTTTAATCTGACAAAGCAGGAAGCAACCATATATGCCATGTTATATACAGAAGGTGCGTTGACAGGCTATGAGGCTGCAAAAAAGACCGGTATTTCACGTTCAAATACGTATACTTCCCTTGCCAGCTTGGTCGATAAAGGTGCAGCCTATGTTGTTGAAGGCACGGCAACAAAATATATACCCGTGGCAGTAGATGAATTTTGTGAAAACAAGATCAGACAGCTTAATGAATATAAGAAGGATTTAATAAAAGGCATGCCCGGCAGAAAGGAAGAGTATGAAGGGTATATTACAATAAAAGGCCGAGATCATATATTGGATAAAATGAAAAATATGTTGCTTGAAGCAAAAGACAGAGTCTATCTTTCGATCTATAATAAAACGCTTGAAATAATTCTGGAAGAAATTGAGAATGCCGTATTACGAGGATTACAAGTTGTAATAATCACAAACAAGCCATTTGAGCTGGATGGAGCAACAGTGTATTATGCTGACAAACCCCAGTATCAAATAAGGCTCATTGCCGATTCCACAAATGTTTTAACGGGGGATATATCGGAAGGAAATCATTCGACATGTCTTTATTCAAAAAAGAAAAATCTCATTGAGCTTTTTAAAGATTCGCTTAAAAACGAAATAAAGCTTATTACAATAACAAAAGGAATGTGATGTGGCCATGAAAAGAATGTTTGTAAATTTAGAGCAATTACAGCAAATTGTAAAAAAATATGCCACCCCTTTTCACTTATATGATGAAAGGGGAATCAGAGAAAATGTGCGTAGATTGAAAAAAGCGTTTGAATGGAACGAAGGGTTTATGGAATATTTTGCAGTAAAAGCAACGCCTAACCCTAAAATATTGCAAATACTAAAAGAAGAAGGCTGTGGCGTGGATTGCTCGTCCTATACCGAGCTTATGTTAGCCGATGCCGTGGGATTCGGCAGCAGTGAAATCATGTTTTCATCCAATGTGACCCCTCAAGAGGATTTCATACTTGCCCGTAAGTTGGATGCCATCATTAACCTTGATGACATTACACATATTGATTTTTTGGAAGGGGCCGCAGGCATCCCCGAAATCATAAGCTGCCGTTATAATCCCGGGAGTACATTTGCTATTGGGAATGATATCATGGATAACCCGCAAGAGGCTAAATACGGATTTACATTTGAACAATTAACGGAGGGCTTTATCAAACTTCAAGGAAAGGGGGTCAAATACTTCGGTTTACATGCTTTTTTGGCAAGTAATACCCGAGACAATGCGTATTATCCTGCACTAGCCAAAGTATTATTTGAAACGGCTGTAAAACTTAAAAATGAAACAGGCGCTCATATTTCATTCATAAATCTTTCAGGCGGCATAGGTATTCCGTATCATCCCGATGAAAAGTCTGCCAATATTTTGGCTATTGGGGAGGGTGTTCGGAAAGCATACGAAGAGGTGCTAGTGCCTGCCGGAATGGGTGATGTTGCAATATATACGGAGCTCGGCAGATTTATGCTAGGTCCATACGGCAGCCTTATTACAACGGTTATACACGAAAAGCATATTCACAAGGATTATGTTGGAGTAGATGCTTGTACCGTCGATCTTATACGCCCTGCTATGTATAATGCATATCACCACATTACGGTTATGGGTAAGGAAAAGGCCCCTTTCAATTGCCAATACGATGTTACAGGAGGATTATGTGAGAACAATGATAAATTTGCAGTGGATCGTATGCTGCCCCAAATTGATATTGGTGATATTTTATTCATACATGATACAGGTGCACATGGATATTCGATGGGGCACAACTATAACGGGAAACTGCGTTCTGCGGAAGTTCTGTTGAAGGAGGATGGGTCCGCTGAGCTTATACGCCGGGCAGAAACGCCGAAGGATTACTTTTCAACTCTTGATTTTACAGGATTATTTAAATAGGGGAGATTGATTATCAGGAACTTGACTAAGGACTGTTAAATATAGTATACTTACTCTGGACAGTCAGAAATAATAATATAGCTGAAAGGACAAAGGGTTATGGTCTCAATGCTTCATTGGATTGGATTTAAATGGAATATCATGTATGAAAAAGACGGTAACAGGATAAGTGCGTCTTTTTTTAAGTGCATAGACTATTTTAATTCAAAGAGGCATACCTTTTAGTTGATAGTTTTAATCAACTCCTGGGCCGATGGCTTAGGAGTTTTTTGATGTCTAAAAAACTGTCATGTGCAGAAGCAGGTTGCCAAAGATGAAACGGGAGGTCATCATGTCGAATCATAAATACAAAAAGAATATATTTTTAAGTTATGTCTTTAATTTTACAAAGAATTTAGATGTTACCCAAGGTATTTGGATGCTTTTTCTGGCATCTAAAGGGGTGAGTTTGTTAGGTCTCGGCATTCTAGAAGGAATCTTTCATGTTGTTTCCTTTTGTATGGAGACACCAACGGGTGCGATAGCGGATCTGTACGGTCGAAAATTAAGCCGCAGTTTAGGTGTGGTATTCCAGATCATCGCTATATTATTGATTGTTTTTGGTGATAGCTATTTTATGTACCTGTTATCTTTTATCATTTTACCGATTTCCTATAATTTAGAATCGGGGGCAGGCGAGGCGTTGTTGTATGATTCCCTTAAGGAATTGGGAGAAGAAGGCAAGTATATGAAATATAAGGGGCGGGTTGAGGTAACCTACCAATTGGCAGCCGTATGTGCCTTGATAATTGGTGGGTTTATAGGAAGCTTTAGCCATGAATGGGTTTATTGGGTCGCACTGGTCATCGCTATTGCTGCCTTGATACAAGCATTATTTTTTGAAGAGGTGCCGGTGCCAAAAAAGGGGCATCAAAGCCACTCTGCTAAAGAAGCGATTATAAAACAGTACAGAGACAGCTTATCGCTTATAAAGAACAGCAGGCGCTTGGTCTATCTCATCATTTTCGCGGCGCTCATGAGTACCTTTATTACCGTTTCTTTCTATTATCTTCAAAATTATTGGAAGGCTAACGGAGCGACAGAATGGACAATAGGGATCGTATTGGCCTGTGCAAGCCTGGGAGGAGCGTTAGGCGGAGCCTTGACGGAAAAAATAGAAGCATATTTTGGGGAAAAAAGGCTGCTGAAAATCCTGCCGTTGGCATTAACTGCAACATTATGGGGACTGCCTTTTATAGAGGCCAGCTATATCGCTTTCGGCATTTTGACTTTTGTGGATGCGGTGATGTGTGTGGCAGTTTCCCACTACATGAATAAGCTCATTGAGAGCGATAAAAGGGCAACCATTATTTCTTTTGAAAGTATGATGTTTAGCTTTTCGATGATCTTTGTATTTCCCTTATTCGGAGGAATAGGAGATTATTTTGGGATGCGGAGCGCCTTCGTTTTGCTGGCAGTCTTTGCTACGGTCATGAGTTTTGTCAATTACTATTTGCTTTGTAATGCTCGGGATAAAGAGACTAAAGCTGAGGCCAACGACAAAGCAAGACATGTTTAATGGAATGATGCTTTTGACCGCTTATTGCGTACTTCGGCAAAAATCCATATTGTGATAGGAAAAAGGGTCTGGAGCAGCACCGCCAAATAAGGATAAGCTTCGAAATAAAACTCATACGCTTCCATACTGCTCTCAAACTGAAAAGAGAATAAATTTACCGCCAATAAGGCAATAGCAGTTACGATAAACCGATAATCCGCAAATCTGAATATTTTAGAAAGCCCTTTACTGGTAGCTAACAACATGATACTTGCTTTAATAATGCCCCCTATTATAAATACAATCGCTGCTACGATCTCCATCCGCTGTATAGTATTACCGATATTTATAATTGAAACGGTGAAATGGGAGGGGAAATATATCATTGAGCTAATATCAACGCCTAATACTAAGAGATTCGCGGTTGAAATTGTGACGAGCGTGATGCCTGCTATTAATAAAGGGAATATGTAGATTTTATAAGGAGATTTCTTCGTCTTAAAAGATGAAAATATTATGGTAAATATGATAATCTCTCCAAAGGGAGACACAAAAGCAGAAAAACTCCCTTCCAAAACCGGTGTTATACCGTTATATAACACCGGTGATAAGTGATTAACATTCATGTCAGGGATTAACAATAGTATTGTCACAAATATTAAAACAATAATAAAAGGAAGGAACAGCTGTGCACAGCGACCAATGACTTCAATACCTGCTTTTACCAGCCATATACATAGCAGTATACTACATATGGCCGGCGCAATTTTAGGGGTCTGAGGCAGACCCATTATACTGATATATTCGCTCAAATACGTTAACTCCTGGGCAACATACTCGAAAGTAAACACAACAAATAACAGCACAAGCCCCCTGCCGATAAACTTACCAAATAAAATCTCAATCATATCAAATAGGTCTTTTTCCGGGAAAAGATAATGAAGCCTGCCATAAATCAACGCCATGATCAATGCAATCAATATGGCCAAAAGAATGGCCAGCCAAGCATCTTGTTTTGCACTGGAGCCCAATACATATATGGCGGTTTCTCCTATTAGAAAAAGACTCACAAGGAATATTTTTTGTCTATCGGACAGTACTTCTTTATTCACAAAAGGTTCCTCCAATGGTGTTTTACCTTACGGATATCACACATTAATATACAATATCTGTAGTATTTGTCCAATTAAAGCTTTCTATCAACAAATTTAAAGGATTTAAAAGACAGCAGCATTTTTTGACTTAAAGAGAAGTATGTTTTTAAATTCTCTGAATTATTGATTGACAATCCGGGCAAAATATATTAAAATAAATTTAGTTTATAACTAACTAATTAAAAAGGGTGAAAAAAATGTTGGAAAAAATATTTGAAGAGATATATTTCCATTTAGACGAAGGATTAGCAAAAAGATCAAATGAGTTATTCGATATTAAAGACTTATCAAAACTTAGCGTTAATCATGCTCAATATTTAGAGGTGATTAAAAATAAAGGCAGACCCACATTAGGCGAAATTGCTTTGGCATTAAATTTTTCAAAGCCTTCTGTTACAGTTATGGTCAATAAATTGATTGAACAAGGATTCATAAAAAAAGTACAATGTGAAGGCGATAAAAGGGTGTTCTATGTAGAATTAACTGATTTAGGCAGAGATTTAATAGATCTGCAGCTCAATGTTCACCGTGAATTTGCCGGTAGATTGGAAAAAGTATTGGAAAAAGAAGAGATAGAGAGATTAGTCTATCTATTAAGCAAAGGATTAAGTGCTATTAAAGATAGGGAATCTTAAATAAAAATGCCTTTGGACAAACAAGGATAATTTTATGTTTTTGGTTCAAAAATATCTGCCATTTTAAAAGGAATATCTTAAAATGGTTTTTGAAATCAAGAAAAGTTAGTTAAATATAAACTAAATAAAGTTGGAGGTTATTGTACGATGCATTCGAATATGAAATTTCTAGTGGACTTAGCCATCATTCTAGCTGTAGCCGGTGCAGGGACACTTATCTGTAGAAGATATGGCCAGCCGAGGGTTCTAGGACAGATTTTAGCCGGCATATTGATCGGGCCTTCCCTATTGGGCCTTGTCAATCATAGTAGTTTTATCGGTAATTTGGCGGAAATCGGAATCATTCTTGTCATGTTTTTAGCCGGGCTTGAGACCGATTATAACGAGTTGAAGGAGTCTTTTGAGAGCTGTTCGCTGATCGCAATAGGGGGCATTATAGTGCCTTTTGCGCTGGGTGTACTCGGTATTTATATGATAAAGGAACATGCCGAACTTTCCGAAGCCATTTTTGTAGGCGTGATTTTGACGGCAACCAGTCTGGGCATTACGGTTCAGAGCTTAAGGGAAATGGGAAAACTAAATACTAAACAAGGGGTCAGTATATTAGGGGCGGCCATTATTGACGATATTTTTGGAATTATTATTTTAACGATAGTGCTTGGAGCCTTCGGTAAAGATCACACCAATATTGCAATGCTTATCTTGAAAATACTTTTATTCTTCTTTATTTTAGCTATTGTTGGAGAAGTACTCTCTAAATTTATATTAAAGAATAAACAGATTTTTAGAAGGATAAAGCCTATTTATTTGCTGACTATATCATTGATTTTGGCATTGCTGTTTGCCGGTTTTGCCAATGAATTCGGCATGGCTGCCATTATTGGCGCCTACTTTATCGGCGTTATTATATCCACAACGCAATTGAAAAATCGTATCAGTAAAGAGGTGTCCAGATTCGGCTATGGATTTTTCATCCCTATATTCTTTGTGAACATAGGTTTAGGCGTACACCTGCATAAAGTCGTCGGACATCTGGGGATTGCCGTTACCATCGTTATTATTGGAATCATCAGTAAAATTATCGGTGCGGGTATTGGTGCCCAATTATCGGGTTTTTCCGGTAGAGAGTCGCTGCAAGTGGGCATCGGCATGGTTCCAAGGGCTGAAGTAGCTTTAATCATTGCCAATTTGGGATTGAACACCGGGTTTATAAAAAACGACATTTTTACTTCTATCATATTACTCGTCATTGTTTCAACAGTGTTAACGCCGATCATGTTGAAGAAAGCCTATAGTTAAAGATAGCTTATATCGGAACAGCAATGATATAAAGGCAAAGCGGAATTTTAAAGCTGCTGTTTATGATAGACAACGTACACTAGCATTAGAAGTATAATCGTATGGAAGCAACCTTATGACTGGAAGGCGGTTCATTCTCAACCCTCATCTCTCAGCCCTCAGCTATTTGCAGTTTTGAAATACCCGTTGCTGAAGTACTATTATATTTCAAAAATTAGATATAAAATACGTCTACAAATGATTGTAGGTGTATTTTTTTGTTTAAATATACAAAAAGGTTTAAAGTGCGATACTTTTATTGGGACTGTAGCCCTAATTTTTGAAAACAAGAAACAATTCGACAAAATAAGACATAAATGTCTATTGACCGGAAAAATAATATGTAATACATTGGTATTAATCAAATTTAATAGGACAATAGAGTACAATCCTAGTAAACAAAATACTACATAAAAGTACTTTAAAAACGGTACTTGGTTTCAAGAGGGGGAGTAAAGATATGGGGAAATACCGAAGTAAAATGATTTGTATGGTTGCAGTAGTATTTTTTATTATACTGATAGGAGGGGGTTCCGTAACGGCAGCAGGTTTTGCAGGAGGAAGCGGTACAATTGCCGATCCCTATTTAATCAGTACAGCGCAGCAATTGGATGCGGTGAGGAGCAACTTGAGTGCCCATTATAAACTGACCAGTGATATAGACCTATCGGGTTATAGTAATTGGGAGCCGATAGGTAGTCAAAATGCCGAATTCGTGGGTTCGTTAGACGGAGATGGGCATACAATACGGAATTTAAGTATTAATAGGCCGGATGAACACTATGTAGGTTTATTTGGTTGCATAGAACAGGATGCATCATTTAAGGATATTAAGATTATAGTTGGAGATAAAGGAATAAAAGGGAAAAATCATGTTGGTGCATTAATAGGGGGTACGGGCTTTACGGTTGGCAAGATTAAAATAGAGGGCTGCAGTGTAGAAGGGCCGGGAATCATTGAAGGATACGGTAACGTAGGCGGATTAGTAGGATATTTGAATCCTAGAGTCAGTGTTGCGAGTGTAATTAGTAATTGTAAAAGTGCTGTAGATGTTAGTGCAACATCATATGGCAGTGGCGGATTAATAGGTAGTCTTATGTATGGTACGGTAACAGATAGTTTTGCTACGGGAAATGTTATATGCACGAAGAATCAAAGCGGTGGATTGATAGGTACAGTGAAGGGTTTAGTAACTGTATCAAAGTGTTATGCCACTGGCCATGCAAGTGGTTATAGAGCAGGTGGACTGGTAGGAGGATTTTCTGGAGGTAGGGGTAGTAATATAACAATTGAAAATAGTTTTGCATTGGGTGAGGCCGAATCAATAGACGCTGC
>JAKSBV010000088.1 GCA_022360955.1 Bacillota bacterium | reverse complement strand
TGTATAAATTCTGGGTGAAGAAAATTATTCCAACAACTGGTATTCCAAGGCTAAGACCCTGTAAGCTTGCGCCGGGCCGCAGCAAAACTCGCTACCGCTCAAACAGTTGCTGCTTCCTCCCTTTGCTGCACTAACAGGCTCTAAGCCTTTCTCATAAGGTCATTTCCATAATTTTCTTCACCTACACCAAATACTCCTAAATATTGGAAATACGAGTCACGCATATCCCCAATATTTCTCGTGCATTTTGAACCGCCGTTAAACCTCTGCTTCACTTTTGCGCCCGTTTCCTTTACTTGATTTTATCATAAACAATCCAAAAATCACAATCGCTGCCATAATGCCTATAGGGTATGCAATCCTTACGGATAGCTTGAATCCTTCAGGTGCTTGCATAATGTAGGTAGCACTAACGGCTGTCATAAACACTGCCGGAACCGTGGTAATCCAGTGAAATTTTCCATGCTTCACAAGATATGCGGACGCCGCCCATAACATAATCATTGCCAAGGTCTGATTAGACCATGCAAAATATCTCCAAACAATGTTAAAATCCACCCTACTAATCAATATACCTATAGTCAATAAAGGCACGGCAATATATAATCTGTTTGCAATTTTCTTCTGACCGAGATTTAACGCATCCGCGATTGTCAATCTTGCACTTCTAAAAGCCGTATCACCTGATGTAATGGGGCATGCAATAACACCAAGAACGGCCAGCAAGCCACCTACTACGCCCAATATGGAGGTGGATACCGTATGCACTACCGCACCCGGACCGCCATTGGCCATAGCTGCTGCCAAACCTTCACTGCCATTGAAAAATGCTATCGCTGCCGCTGCCCATATCAACGCAATAATTCCTTCTGCAATCATAGCGCCGTAGAATACTTTCCTACCGTACTTTTCATTGGTGACACATCTTGCCATCATAGGTGATTGTGTCGCATGAAAGCCACTGATAGCGCCACACGCAATCGTTACAAACAACATCGCCCAAATGGGTAACCCTTTAGGATGTGTATTCATAAAAATATTTCCCGGAATCGTGTAACCCTTGATGACAAGTCCGCCGCCAATACCTACCGCCATGATTAGCAGAACAGCCCCAAACAATGGATATAATTTTCCAATAATTTTGTCTATCGGTAAAATGGTTGCAAGGAAATAATATGCAATGATTAGAATCAACCAAAAGCTCGTATTCATCGTGTTAGGTGTCAAAGCTGCCAGCAAATTTGCAGGCCCAAGCATAAATACGGTTCCTACCAGAACCAAAAGTACTACCGAAAATACTCTCATAATCTGTCTGGCAGCATCTCCTAAATATATCCCTACAATTTCGGATACGCTGGCACCATTATGTCTTACCGATAACATGCCCGCAAAAAAATCATGTACTGCGCCTGCAAAAATACATCCCAGTACAATCCAAATGAAAGCTACCGGACCAAATAAAGCGCCTGCGATAGCACCGAAAATAGGCCCTAGCCCTGCAATATTAAGCAATTGAATTAAGAACACTTTTGTCCATCCAATCGGGGTATAATCCACACCATCTTCCATGCTCATAGCCGGTGTAGGTCTTTCAGGGTCAACACCAAACACTTTTTCTACAAATTTTCCGTATACAAAATAACCTGCCACCAGTAACACAATGGATATCAAAAACAAAGCCATAGCACAAATCCCTCCTCATTTATTTCTATCTCTATTGTACTATTATCAATACATCTTAATGTTCAAAATAGAACGAAATGAAAAAATCCGGGTACGAATTACCCGGATTACTTCACAGACAAAGACCAAAAGGTCATTGAATCTTTTCAATTTTGCTCTGATTTACATCATTTCACATCCCTATTCGTTGCTTAAATATTTTTGCCTGATTCTTTGAAACAGGGATCTTGATTTTCTCATAGCCGCTCATCACCACACAAAGATGATTACTGAACCAAACACCTACTTCCTTAATGTGATTTAGGTTTATGACATAGCTTCTATGAATTTTAAAGAACATCTGGTCATCCAATTTTTGCTGTAATTCTCCAAACGCAGTAGTAGATTTATATTGAACGTATTCAGTATAAATTAAAGTGTGTTTACGCTGAGCTTCCAGATATACAATATCCTTTTGATCGATAAATAGAAATCTTCCGTCGGACCATATACCGATTTTCGCATTCACGCCTATTGCACGCTCAATACTATGAATAGCTTGCATAATATGATCCCTTGGCTGCTCCCTATATTTTAGCAGGTGTCGTATTTTATTAATCGTAATATCAATTCTCTCATCGGATAAAGGTTTTAATATATAATCTACCGCATTAATTTCAAAAGCTTTGACTGCATATTCCTGATATGCTGTTGCAAAGATAATAACAGGGGGAGAACTATTATTTTTCAGTATGTTTTTTGCAGCCTCCATACCATTCATACCATACATATGAATATCCAAAAAAACCACATCCGGTCGCAATGTATTGCAAAGCTCCACCGCTTCTTCTCCCGTTTGTCCGCAACCGACAATTTCAAATAATGCCTTTTCCCTTGTTAATAAATATTCCAGTTCATCTCTTACAGGAATTTCATCATCTACAATTACAGTCCTAATCATGAAGACAACGCCTCCCTTTTCTCAATCAAAGGAATCCTTAAATACACCTTCGTTCCTTCTCCTAATGCACTCTTAATCTCCAGTCCATACGCTTCACCATACGCATTTTTTAATCTATTGTTAATATTAATAAGTGCAATACCATTTTTCATTGGTTCATCTTTAAAGAGATTTTTACACTTTTCTTCACTCATCCCCACCCCGTTGTCTTCCACAATGACCTTAACCTCATTCTTGTTACAGGACGCACTGATCTTGATGATTCCCCCGCCGGGTTTAGCTAGTAAGCCGTGCTTGATTGCATTTTCAACCAACGGTTGCACGGTCAAAGGGGGGATTTTACACTTCATATGCGTAATATCATATTGGATTGTAATTCTATCTCCAAACCTTGCTTGTTCAACAGCTACATAGGATTTGACATGCTCAATTTCGTCATGAAGGCTTACATAGTCCTTAATAACATTTAGATTTTTCCTGAAATAATCTCCTAAATGAATCAGTAAGTTTCTCGCTTGCTCCGGTTTTGTCCTGCAATAGGAACTAATTGTCGAAATCGCATTAAACAAAAAGTGCGGATTAATCTGTGCCTGCAGGGCCTTTAACTCTGCTTTTTCCAGCAGTCTCGCCTGCTCATCGCCAATACTCAATTCAATTTGTGTTGAAAACATGTGTGCCAGCCCTTGCGCCAGCTGAATATCTACATAATTAATGCCCTTTGTCTCTTCACTATAAAGCTTCATAGTCCCCATTACATTATCTTTGACCGTCAAGGGTACTATAATCGCCGAATTCAAACTGCAGGCGATATGCCCACACCCAATGGCATTACGACTTGACGCAATTTGATGTTTTTTGGTTTCTAATGCTTTACGGGTTAATTTGGTCAAAATATGCGTACCCGGAATATGATGATCGGAGCCGCTCCCTACATGGGCCAAAATCTGCTCTTTGTCAGTAAAGGATACGGCAGCAACTCCCGTCATTTTCAGAATGATCTTTGCAACTTTTTCCAATGTCGTCCCGTTAAAACCTTTTCGCATAATCGGTAAGGTTTTATTGGCAATATGCAGCGCCAGCTGGGCATAGTTTGCTCCTATCCTCTGCCGTTCATTGAATATTCCTTCAATAGTGAGCATAAATAGTGCGGAACCAATGGAATTAATGGTCATCATCGGTAAAGCAATGATCTTAACCAGCTCCAGGGCCGCTTCAAAAGGCCTGGCAACAATCAGAATGGTCAGCATCTGAACAGCTTGCGAAAGCAAGGTTACTAAAAAGGCTTTATACCACATATGAGCGGCATTTTTTAAATATTTTGAAGCCATTCCACCTACCATTCCTTCCAGGACCGTAGCAATGCCACACGCCAGCGCCGTAAAACCATCTATATCGATGGCCCAGCGATGCAAACCTGCAATGACTCCTGCGCCGACACCTACCCAGAATCCCCCCAGTATTCCGCCAACAACAACACCGATTGCTCTAAAGTTAGCCAATGCCCCATTGATAGGAACACCCGTATATGTTGCAATAATACCGAGACTTCCAAAAATGCAGGATAACAAAATCTTTTCTATCGGTTGAATACGGTAATTAATGATTAGATTTTTAAAGAATCTGGTTTTACTTAAGATGAGTGCTAAAATAATACCTAATCCTAGATTATTAATGAGACTTACATAAAGACGCAGTATGTTATCCATTTTTCAATCACAACCTTCTATTGACGGATGATTATATTTCTATTATAACATTTTATATGCAAAGGCTCAAAATTATAAAAAATACCAGTCTTACCATCAATAATCTAAAATTAGATAGAGAAACAGAAGAAATGATTGGGAGAGGTCTGACTTTAAACTTTAAAATCCACTTAGCATAAGCCCGCTTTCCCATGCGTGGGAAAGCAGGCTTATGCAGATGCCGTTACATCGCAATCTAACCCAACGAAAAAAATCAAGACTTGCGTTTTTATTGCCCCTATGAGACCTCTTCGGCGTACGAAAGGATACGTGCCAGCGTCTTTTCCCAGCACACCTGAACCTCGTCGAATTTCATATTAGGTATATAGAAAGTTTCCAGCACATCATGTGTTTCTTTCGCTTCTTTGATCGTCGCAACGGCTTTATCGAGTATTGCGTCGAAGGTTTCAACGTCATACTTTAACGCGTCCTTATGTTTCTCCAGTACAACTTTGTGTATATAGCCGTTCAAGTCGACCACTTTATCGGTATTTATATCAACAGAATGATATTTGTTTGAGGTGGTAAAAGCAAGACTGAGTTCAGGAATAACCACATGCTCAACCTTATGCTCAGGCTTCATCGGACAGTAATAGGCTTCTGCATCAAATCCTCTCCG
>JAKSBV010000009.1 GCA_022360955.1 Bacillota bacterium | reverse complement strand
AACTACTTCATCGCCTACCGTAATGGAGTAAACTTCATTACTTACAGTTGTACTGACAGTAATTTCCTCCGTATCAAAAGGAACCAATGTCGTATACGTCAAAATGTCCGAAGCAAAAGCAAGGTCTAACTTGACGTCGGACGCGAACAACTGCAAATCGCTTAAATCAGCATAGTCACTGCCAATCGTAAAGCCCTTTTCTAAGCGTTCGTAGACACTTTCGTATACCGAGGCAGCAACCGTGTATTTTCCATCCCACAGATCAGAAAAATGTGTTGTAAAAACTGCAGTTTGATATACGTCACCATATACGCTTCCTGAAACAGTCGCGGTCTCTATTTGGTCATCGCCTTCTAATAACTCAAAAAACACTTTCGTATCCTTAAGCTTTTCATGTGCTTCTCCATATACCGTAGCAGTTACGGTTGCGGTTGCCGGCTCACCCTCTATTTCGACTGTTTCGACGCTGATGTATTCAATAACAGCTGCCAGTGCAGGTATCGTTTGACCAAAGGCAAGCATAAACACAAGCATACACACTAGTACTTTTTTCAATCGCATATCGTTTCCCCCCTTTCTTTTAAAATTTCTTTTTTCGTTCGCAAGGTGCATGTACAGATCTCCTTTCCCCATAAATTATGTATATACACATTCACCAAAAGGTGAATTGTATAACCCTGTGATGTCTACGATGATGAAAACGGGAATAAATGGAATGTCTATTCGTTTAATTGATTTTGGGTCGGCACCTCCGTATGGTAAAAAAGTTCTATTCTCCTAGGATTATAATCTCAGGAGAAAAGTACTACTATTTTACTATATTTACCTACAGAAATCAACATAAAATTTCCAACTTTAACATGAGTTTTACAAGTAATATAGATACATAGAAGTGATTTATGGCAGATATGGAAAGGATTATGTAAAGAGTGGCGTTTTTTGGCGAATAATGTTGAATAATGTTGAAGGTCATAGTAAAATGGTAATAGTTGCTTTGGATACACAAGATGAATTATTGGAGGGAGCCAAATGGAAGAAATAAGTTTGAGGGAATGTATCGAAGTACTGTTAAGAGGGAAATGGATTATTGCAATCGTGTCGGCAATATCTATACTGCTGAGTGTAGTGTATGCACAATTTATGATGAAGCCTGTGTATAGTGCGAAGGCGACATTAATGGTATCCCCGGTGGTTGCGAAGGCAGCGGAAGATGAACAAAACAGGTTCTCCGAACTGGTGGATTCACTGTCCCGGTATCCCCAAATGACATTGGATACATACAAGGAACAAGTATTGACACTGTCAGTACTGGATACGGTGATTGAGGCATTAAACCTTGATGAAGCCTATGGGATAGATCGTGTCCTGTTGAAAAATATGGTGGAAGTTGAATTGCCGGAAAAGACCAATCTTATTTATGTCGGTGCAAAACATGCCGATCCCCAATTAGCCGCCGAAATCGCCAATACATTGAGCCAAAAGTATGTAGACTTTATCTCCGACAAGATTCAATACCAGACAGGTCGCTCGGCGGAGTTTATTGCCCGGCAGCCGAACCTTGAGAAAGAAAATGTGGATAAAACAACGGCAGCATTAACCGCTTTTCTGGCCCGGCCCAGAGGTGTGAGTGAGCTGCGGCAGGAGTTGTCGTCCAAGCTGTCTCAGCTAACGGGTTTTAAGACGAACGTGACTCAGGTGCAGATCAATATGGAAGCGACCGACGCGGCCTTGGAGAGGGCCAGGCAGGCATTGAAGACAACACCGGATACATTAAAAACGACAAAATCACTGGTAAGTGATACGATCAGGGAACAGAAGGCCTTAGAAAGCGCCGGGGTGCAGTCGAATGGCATAGAAGGACTGCAGATGACCGACGAACAACTCAACCCGGCCTATACCTCCCTATTGTTGAACGTAAAGAATTATGAAATCCAATTGGCCAGGCACAAAACACAGCTGCATAGTCTGCAAAGAGAAATAGAGATGAGGCAAAGGGAAATAGAACAGCTGCAGGCAGAGCTGGCTGAAAAAGAAAATGAGTACCGCACGCTAAGCTATGAGGTAAACTTAGCCAAACAGACGCGGGATGCCTACCAGCAAAAATTGAAGGAAGCCAATATCAAGCAGTCCGCAGAAATCGGTAAATCCAGCGTTATCATGGTGGCCGAAGCACTGCCGCCTTTATATCCCACGAACAGCAAGATGCTGATTGTAGCCATTGCAGGGATATTGGGGCTTATGGTAAGCGGATTTGCGGTGTTTTTTAAAGAATACTGGGAGAAGCCGGCGTATAGCTGACCCATTGTCTCCATGCTGGGGTTAGGATTAATTAAGAATTAAGAATGAAGAATTAAGAATTAGAGTTTGGGAGATCATGAGTGATTTTAGAGTAAAGAATAAATTGTGAGTTGTTTTGGGGGTTGTTGGTGTTGTATTTTCAGGTCTCAGCGCTCAGCCTTCAACTATTTTGTGGTCTCGGAATATTAGTTATTAGAATCAGTTTCTTCAACCAGAGTTTATATGTCCCCCAATAAAGGGGGTGGGTTTACAATAGGTGGAAGAAATGATAGGATAAAGGCAAAATGGACGTGCAGGAAAAAAGGGAGTGGTCCGGATGTCGGTTTTTGAAAGGATAAGAGGAATTCAATACATGATCACAAACGGTGAGAACTCAAAGATTGAGTTTAAAGAAGAATGTACTCACAATGATTCTATCGCAAAAGAAATCATTGTT
>JAKSBV010000247.1 GCA_022360955.1 Bacillota bacterium | reverse complement strand
GCCGACGACTATATCACCAAGCCCTTTGCCATCGAAGAGCTGCTGGCCCGTATCCGGGTGGCCATCAGCCGGCAGCGGCGCCTGAGCGGCGATGACACCACCCTGCGCAGGGGTGACCTCATACTGGACCGCTCGGCACACAACGTCTCCTACAAGGAAGAGCCCATCGAGCTGACAGCCCGCGAATTTTCCCTGCTGGAGTATCTCCTGCAGAATAAGAACCAGGTGGTATCCCGGGATAAGATGCTCAATGAAGTGTGGGGATTTGACTACATGGGCGAGACCAATGTGGTGGATGTCTACATCTCCTATCTCAGAAACAAGATCGATCAGCGGTTTGGCATCCCGCTGATCGAGACGGTACGCGGGGTGGGCTATGTCATCCGGCAGGAGCACAGGTGAAACCATGGGTAGGAACATCAAAGCCCGGCTCATCAGTCCCCAGGAACTCAATCAGAAAAAGAAAAGGACAAAAGAACGCAGCGGCCGCTCCATCGGCAGCCGCATCGTACTGGGCTATGTGCAGCTGTACCTGCTGATCGCTCTGATCGCCATGGTGTCGGGGATCATCGCATGGTATGTCTCGGCCTACTACAATATCCAGGATGATATCGAGAAGGAGATCCAGCACATCCTGGAGCGTCTCGAGTACACCCCCGACCACGAGCAGCTCCATGCAAATCTCGAAGGGATGATGCCCCACTGGGTCCTCCGCTATGATCTCTACATCGATAGGGTCAGCAGTGATGATGAGCCCTCGGACAATGTTATGGAGAAGGTCTTTTTATTTTGCAAAGATGGGATCGGAGTGACCACAGCGAACCAATTTGACAGGGCTCAGTCCTATTCGCCCATCGACAGTCTGTCACAGGTCAACAGCATGTATGGGATCATTTCCAAGACCCATGAGTCACTGTACCAGTATCCCGAGTATGGCTCCCGGCCTGCCTACATCCTCTACAGCGTCTCCAACATGCGCAGCTACCCCAACGGCTGGTTCCACTATGGCAACTGGGCCGCCACACTGATGATCACCTATCTTTTTGTATTTGTGCTGGGGCTGGCGCTGGTCATCGTCTACGGTGCCTACCAGACCCGGAAGTATCTGCTGCCCATACAGGACATCACCCTCCTGGCCTCCCAGCTGGGGACCAACAACCTGAACATGCGCCTCGATGTGGACCGGGCACAATACGAGCTCAAGGAACTGGTACTAACCATCAATACCATGCTGGAGCGCATCTATATCACCTATGTCAAGCAGCGCAGGTTCGTCTCAGACGTATCCCACGAGCTGAGGACACCCATCTCGGTCATCGACGGCTATGCCAATATGCTCAAGCGGTGGGCGCGGGATGATAAGGTGGTCTTTGACGAGTCGGTGGAGGCCATCATCGAGGAAGCCGATACCATGAAAAACTTGGTGGAGAATCTCCTCTTCTTGGCGCGGTGCGACAACCGCACGCTGGCCTATGAGATGGAGGAATTCAACCTCTCGGAGCTGATCGAGAACATCTACCGCGATACCGAGATCACCGACAACAGCAAGCATACCATTACCTCGGAT
>JAKSBV010000216.1 GCA_022360955.1 Bacillota bacterium | reverse complement strand
TTTTCTGCCCGAAGCTTCAGTTCCAAAGCTACCAACACCGGTTTCTTGCTCGCTCCGGCTTCGTCACTGCCTTTGAGCAGTTCATCTAAAGTGACTCCAAAAATCTCCGCTAAGGTGGTCAAGTTATAAATATCCGGCAACGCTTCGTCTCTTTCCCATTTGGAAATAGCTTGACGGGTAACACCAACCTGTTCTGCCAATGCTTCCTGCGATAGGTTCCGACTTTTTCTTAGGCTCGCTATTCTTTCACCTAATTGCTTCATTGTCTCATCTCACTTTCTTTTACAAGTTTTATTGTACCACAAACGACATTCAATCATAACGTTTATATTTTCATTATGCCATATAGACTAAATTATGCTACCAACAACTCCTTACATCCTGCAACCTATGGTTGCATAGTCGGTTGCATCACTCTGTTTTCAGGGTTTTACATTAAAAGGTGGCTCATCGGCCACCTTCTTTCCAGGGATAATCAGTATCTCTTCCTATTGTTCTTTGGTTACCTTTTCTTTACCAATAGGTACATACTCAAAATTGCTCCATTTCCCTACCCGTCTTTAAAAAAGTTGTATATTCATTATATAAGACACGGTGTTTTATGATTAAGCTAAAACCTAGAAGGATTATTATGAAAGTTCAGAATAAAAAGCTTTCAATTTTCAATATAATCAGCCTTGCATAATCCTTGCAACAACCCTTGTTATTGAACTATCAGCTCTTATTTTTAATGGAAAAGCTATAACTTCAAACCTGTCCACATTAAGTAATTGCTCAAGATTTGTTAAGTTTTCCATAACATATATCTTGTTCTTAAACAGTAATTTATGTATCTCAAAAGGATATCTATCCGGAGAAGGAATATCCATTCCAAGCATCTTAATATTCTTCTCTACTAATAATTTACAAAGCTCTATATCCACACAAGGATGATTTTCATAGTACTCCTTTGTACCATAATACATATCATAGCCTGTATATAGCAATACAATGCTATTCTCTCTTATTAATGCATCATATTCAGCTTTTAACTTAATTATAGCTTGATTTCTTACATCCAGTACACATCCATCTGCAATAAATGATTCCAACGGCAGTTCAGAAATATACTGCTTACAATCCGTCAAGTGCATTGGAGAATCAATATGTGTACCTGAATGCATATTAATATCCAATCTATGATTATTGTATTGATCTGCACTCAGGTATTTTACTTGAACTAAATTAGTTTTTGTATCTCCTGGGTAAACCGGCATATTATCTTCAATTTCATGTGATAAATCAATTAGTTTCATTAACACTTTACCTTCCTTCTATAAAACATTACTCAATAAAATTGCATATCTTATTGGATACTTCCTCGTTATTTGTCATCAAAAAAGCTCATTTGGGCGCTAGATACTTTTTGGTGATAGGAAGGCATTTTAGTGGAGATGTTGTGATGTTTGCACCATTGTTTGAATAAGTTTTTGAGTCTGGTATAGTTATTGACACCGCAGGAATAACTATTTTTGAATCTTTTTTCGTATTTTTCTCTAAGCCCTGGGAACTCTTCATCTAGTTTATTATAGTAATATAGCTTCTGGCGATCTCTTAGAGTCATGCCAAAGCTTGGTATGATAAAGGAAGCGCCATAATATGAAGCTTTTTTTACAATGTTTTCTATGTTTTCCTCATTATCCTCAATAAATGGCAGCAACGGCATCATTAAGACACCTGTTTGGATTCCTAGTGATGATAGTATACCCATGGCTTTTAGTCGCTCCGAAGGTAGCGGTGCGTAAGGTTCTACTTTTTTTGCCAGTTCATCGTCTATTGTGGTAATCGTAAAAGCAATACAAGCATAAATTTTATTGATTCTTTGCAATAGCTCTATATCTCTTAGTATCAGATTACTTTTAGTACAAATATTCACAGGATATCTATAGTGATTTATGATTTCCAAGCACTGCCCTGTAAGATTGTATGTCTTTTCTAAGGGTATATACGGGTCACTCATAGCACCTGTTCCTATAGTTCCTCGTTTCCTTTTTCGCGCTAATTCTTTTTGTAGGAGCTCTGGTGCATTGACTTTGATAATAATATCATCAAAGTCTTCTATTCTATAGCATTCGCTTCTGGAATCGCAGTATATGCATTGGTATTGACATCCTCTATATATGTTCATACCATACTCGACTCCAAACCAGCCGGAAGGGTGTTTGTTTTTATTTAGAATGCTTTTGGCTTGTATCTCTTGAATCATTTTATTGCTCCTAGTGTTTGAATTCGCTTTATGTTCATTTTACGATACTAGGTTGAAAGTGTCAAACACAGAAAAGTTCACGTCTGAGAATGTCTAAAAGAGCAATAACACAAATGAAGTAATTTTAAATTTACGTACGTCTATATCAGTGTAATAAATCAATCTAAATCTTGGAGGGCTAAAAATGGACACTGAAAAATTTAACCGCATTTTAAATTATATAATGGCTATCATTATATTGGCTTTATGGGGAAGCGTCTTTATTCTGCATGGCATAACCGGAGCTGTGGCATGGGCACTGGCAAAAATGTTTTTTGCACCGATTGGTGTTATATTGGTGCTTGTAAACCTGCTATTAGTTATTGTATGCTTAGTAAAAAAGAAAAACTTTATTCAAAAAACAATTTCATTGCTGTTATCTATCGCTCTTGCATTTCCCATCCTTATGCTTATCAATGTTTTACCCATTGCATATCCTGCGAATATTGATAAAGTAGGGCCTTCCATTACGGTAAGGTGGCCTCTCAAGGAAAAAACACTTGTCGGCTGGGGGGGAGATAAGGTAGAAACTAATGTACCGCATGCTATATGGGCATCTGAAAGGTGGGCATATGATTTGCTTATCGAACCGGCAGATATAAACAGTCAACATCTTGAGGACTATGGGATTTATAATAAAGAGGTTGTTGCACCGGTTTCAGGAACAGTTATTGCAGCTTATGATGAAGAAGATAATATCCCACCCAATACGGAAGACTTTCTATCTTTAGAAGGTAATTATGTTTATATACAAATAGATGAAACGGGAACTTTTTTACTCTTAAATCACTTAGAAAAGAACAGCGTAGTTGTCAAAGCGGGTGACCGCGTAAATGAGGGAAATATTATCGGAAGGGTTGGAAACTCGGGCACCACATCTGAGCCTCATTTGCATATTCATCATCAACGTCAAGATCCCACAAAAACTATTTATCCGATCTTTGCAGAAGGTTTACC
>JAKSBV010000034.1 GCA_022360955.1 Bacillota bacterium | reverse complement strand
TAGCGAGTTTTGCTGCGGCCCGGCGCAAGCTTATAGGCTCTTAGCCTTGGAATATCAGTTGTTGGAATAATTTTCTTCAGCCAGATTTTATACACCCAATATAATATGTAATTTTGCACATCCGATCGGTTTTTGATATAATATAACAGTAATATCGTGGGCCTATCATCTTTCGTCAATGAGGAGGTTTTTTCACATATTATGATAAAAATTTTTTTGAATTTCAGCAGAAGCATCTTTAGCAGACTGCTGGCCTCTTACCTTTTGCTGATTATCATCCCTGTACTCTCAATCGGATTATTTTCCTTTAAAGTATCCGAAACCATTATCGACAAACATATCAACAACGCAACCTCGAAAACACTTATGCAAATTGATAGAAATATAAACATACTGCTTGACCAAATTATAAACATTACTAATATCTATAACCTTGACAATGAACTTGAATCCTTGTTGACTGCAAAATACCCCCAAGGGCTGGAACGATTAATCAATATTAACACTGTCGAAAACAAGATCCTGAACTATTCTTCCACCTCCGACTGGCTCAAGCAGCATACCATTCTGGCAGGAACCAATGGCATCGTATACACCAGCAACTATGACAGCAACACCATCGATTTGAACAGTATCCGTTCACAGGCTTGGTATCAACAGGCCCTTGAAAACACGGAAAAAATATATTGGTTAAATACCCATAAAAATTTTTATAAAAACAATATTTATATATTTACGGCAGTCAAAATACTGGAAAATGCGTTGTCAAAACACGCTTTTGGTGTACTATTGCTTAATATTGAAGAAGCCTCTCTATACAACATTTATAAAGATGCGTTAGACCGGAATAATGAAATTTTTATTATTAATTCGGAGGGGAAGATTATCTCCCATAGTCAAAGAGAAAAGGTTGGTTCTCAGGTCGACCCGCTGCGCTTTGTCAGCAGTCTCCAAGCTGAGAATACGGGTTATAAGACGCTAGAAATAGATGATCAACGCTATTTATACAATTATAAAAGAATAGAAAAAATGGGGTGGTATATTGTGCAAACCGTCCCTTTAGCTGTGCTTGCGGAAGACAGTACAATGATTCGCACCAAAATATTTGTAATCTCTTTCCTATGCATGCTACTATGCTTTTTCGCAGCACTATTACTATCTAAAAAATTCTCCAGACCGCTTATCAACCTATGTAAAAAGATACAGCGCTACAAGTTTTCCGCCCATTCGGCCAACCGGCTTGTGAAATCGGCGTCGGGCAGTGAGCTTCACCTCCTTACTACGGAATATGAGAATATTGTTTTTAGATTGGAAAAGACCATCAATGAACTTATCAAAGAACAAGAAGAGCGCCGCAAAACCGAGCTGCAAGCACTACAGATGCAAATCAACCCACACTTTCTGTATAACACGCTGAACTCTATCAAGTCCCTTGTGTGGACAAATCATACGGCATTGATTGAACCCGCGGTCAATGCACTGGTAAGTCTGTTAAAGCAAACCATAGGGCGAACAAGTGAAATGATTACAATCGAAGAAGAAATAAATAATATTAAAAAATTTATCTTTATCCAGGAAATCCGTACAGCCTATACCATTGATATGCATTATAAAATAGATGATAGACTGAAACAATGTAAAATCCCCAAACTTTTACTGCAGCCTATTGTGGAAAATGCTATTTTTCACGGTATTGAGCCCAAACAAGGGAAAGGGAAGATTTTTATATACTGTATGTACTTCCATAACGATATCAAAATCGAAATAATAGATAATGGGATCGGTATTGCACAAGATCGTCTCAAAAAGCTGATAACCGCCGATAGCAGTCCGTCTGCAAATCGATTAAGCAGCATCGGTATCAAAAATGTGGACGAACGATTGAAGCTTTATTTCGGTCCGGCATACGGCTTAAAGATTGAAAGTACGAAAGGGGTCGGGACATCGGTCACGATTACAATACCCGGCATATCACAGGCATGATGGAGGGAAGCAAATGGGCATGTATAAAGTCATTATCGTAGACGATGAAAAATTGCTCCGGCAGGGCTTTATTCATATGACGAACTGGTCCGAATATGATATTCATATTGTAGGAGAGGCTTCTAACGGTCAGGAAGCGCTGGAACTCATCGAACAAACTGATCCCGATATTGTTATTACCGATATCAAGATGCCGGTAATGGACGGCATTGAATTAACCTGTATCATAAAACAAAAGTACCCCCATATCCAGATTGTCATTTTAAGCAGCTATGATGACTTTGACTATGTCCGCGAGACCTTGAAACTGGGAGCATTGGACTATATTCTGAAAGCACAAATGGAATATACCGAGCTGTTAAATATCCTCGGAAAGGCTAAAGAACTCATTACAGACCATACCCATCCCGTTTCCCCCCCTTATATCACCGAGGAAATCATAACACCCGAAATCGATTATATGCATTTAGGTACACTCATCGAAAAACTGGCCTTTCATGAAATAGGCACCTGGATGGAACGGTTTATTATACAAAATACCACCCTATCTTCCCATGTGTTGAATCGGGTATGCATCGACATATTCTATTATATCATGCATAAACTGGACGAGCTGGGATTGTGTCTTCAAGAAATTAATCAAAAAAAATATATATACTTTAACGATATTGAAAATGCACACTCTTGCGAGGAACTGGTCTCAATCTTTAACAATGTATTACATACAATACAACAGCATATTACGGATGCCAAGCAGCATCATTATGGCGCAACCGTAAAAGCCTGCATTGCATTTATCCATGAAAACTACCAAAACAATATATCTTTATCTTCCGCATCTCGTTATCTGCATGTAAATAAGAGCTATCTTTGTGAGCTTTTTAAACAGCAGATCGGTGAAAATTTCAATGACTACCTCTGTAAATTAAGAATTGAAAAAGCGAAGGAATTTTTGAGAAAATCCGGACACACTATCTACACCGTCGGCAGCCTGGTAGGATACTCCAATCCCAGCTATTTCGGAAAGGTATTTAAAAACATCGTCGGGATAACACCTTCGGAGTACAGCAAAATTTATCATAAATAATCTTTGCACTTTTTATCCTGGTGAATACAGAGCGTTTTATCAGTTACACATATAGATTAGAGTTTAATGTTGGATATCTTTATTCGTATTATATAAAATGGGCAGACCATTGGCCTGCCCATTGATACATACTGTCTTCAAGGATACAACGCAATATAATCCAATGACAGGGTATATCCCGTACTTGACGGATTCTGATCTACAATTGTAAACCTGAATGTCTTGCTGCCGGGACTAGCAAATGTAACCTGTCCGAGGTTCGCCACAGGGTAAGTATTGCCATTCCCATGCAAATCCACCCTTTCCCCCTGGTCTGTCCCGTCTATGGACATCTGGTATACGCCTCTGGCCCTTCCGCTTTTGCCTCCTACCCTGACGGTATATGTGCCGGCAGCTGCTACATTTACCGTAAATTCCACATAATCATTCAATGCGTTCCCAATAAATTTATTAAATGCCCCATTACTGCAGTTCGAATCTGTCAAATCCGACTCGCTGTCACCCGCTGAGACATTGGTTGCAAGACTTTCACATTCGTATTTTATGCCCGGCTCTGCTTGGCTCCATTCTCCCGTTTGTGTATCTATATTGAAACGTTCATACCAATCTATGTATATATTACTGCCGTTAAATTTAATAGGAAGCCATACATGGGTTGAATTCCCCAAATAGGAAGAGTCCCATCTATCGCCACAAAAGATATAACTGGTTTTCGATGTCCCCTGAACTACAATCACATCAGAACTCTGGGAATGATAGGTAGTCGCATTTCCAAAATTCTTTGCAGCAGACCACGGCCCCGCCATGGACGTCGCCGTATAATATTTGGCCTGATTTGGGCTCCACCCCGAAGCTCCTGAAGTGATAAGATAATAGATCCCATCTTTCTTGAACACATTGGGCGCTTCCCGCTTATTAATGACCGCCACATTGTGACTCACACTAAGATAATCATTGGATAATTGATCGATCCTTGTCGTTCTGGTCCCGCCTTGCAGGTTTGAATATATCACATAAGCGGTACCGTCGTCATCTTTAAAAAGTGTCGAATCTCCAAAGCCTCCGCCGGTTGGAAGATGTCTGCCTTGAAATGTATATGGCCCGTCTACTGTTGACGAGGTCGAAAGAGCAAATTTTCGGTCACTGCCCTTATCCTTTGGTCTGCACTTAAAATACATCACATACTGCTGCGTGAGATCATTATATATGACCTTTGGCCGTCCGGCTACCCATACACGCGGATTCGCAAGACCTGCGTTGATGTCATCAGCTGTTAGTACCGTTCTCTCAAATGTCCAATTGACCAGATCCGTGGACGAATAACAATTAACGCCCCTGAAGAAATTGTCATATGTCTGTGTCTCATTCCTCCTAATGACACCAAACATATAGTAGGTATTACCGACTTTTATAAAACTCTGATTGTGGCAATCAATAACGTTGCCGGCGGTATCATACCAGGTTTCTCCATTAAACTGCGTAGGTACCGATGCCGCAAAGACCTCTGTCATACTGTAAAAACACGTTGCACATATAAATAAGCACACTAAACACACCGCAACTGCTCTTCTCATACAACTTCCTCCTTCTGCAATCTACAATAGTTGTTTTTAAACACGGTAAACCTCAAAATTGCCATATCCTGACGCTATGTTTTCATTGTTTTCCCCCCTTCCAAATTTAGAAAATACCTTGATTTGAAAACGCTGAAAGCATTCATTTACCCTCTCTCAAAGTCCGGCCTTTTGGTTTTGATTCCTGTCCGGCCAATGATCGTACGCCCATTCTTTTACACAAAGCCGAGTGATTGTCTGAACTGCGGTAATCATCCTTTAATGCCCGATGTCACAATGCCCTGAATAAAATACTTTTGCGCACACAGGAATACAATGATTAACGGCAGCGTTATCACCGTGGTGGCAGCCATCAAAAGATTCCATTGAATCTCCGTTTCGTTTCTAAACATCGTTAACGCCAGCTGAACCGTTTTCATATGATCCTTGGACGTAATAATTAACGGCCAGGTAAACTCCGTCCAAGTCTGGGTGGTTTTCAATGCGGCAAGCGTAGCAAATATGGGCTTGCTCAACGGGGCATAGATATAAATAAATGTTTTTACTCTTCCCAGTCCGTCAATCCTGGCCGCATCATCCAAGGATCTGGGAAAATTGAGATAAAATTGTCTAAACAAAAATACCCCAAATGACCCTGCTACGTAAGGCAGTATCATACCTGCATAGGAATTGATAAAACCATGTCCGCCCTGACCCAAAATACTATTGCCGCCCACCAGCGGAAAATTTTTGAGTACGATAAAGAGGGGAAGCATTGTCACCTGTCTCGGAACCATTAACCCAATTAAAGCGATGATAAACAATACATCTCTCCCTTTAAACCGTAATCTGGCAAACGCATAGCCCGTAATGGAATTCAGCATCAAACTTGCCAAAACCGTTATAACCGTCACATAGATGCTGTTCCCAAAATACCTGGGCCAATCCCCACGGCTCATCGCCTCAATATAGTTTAAAAAAACAACCTCACGCGGTATAAAGGTAAAGCTCGGAGACTGTATGTCTCCCATTGTCTTAACAGATGTTATCAACATTAAAAAATAGGGAAACAGCATGAATATCGACAACACCAGCATCATTACTGCAAGCATACGCTTAAATGTCTTATTTTTCATCTCTCTCATCCTTATCCCACATCTAACTCATGTCCTTGATTGCCATATTTAAAATTGATGATCGTAATAGTAGCCACAATCATTAATAGGACAATGGCTTGTGCAGCCCCATAGCCTATATAGTAATCTTCAAATGCCCTGTCATATATCTGGTGTACAATGGTCGTCGTTGCATTCATCGGCCCGCCGTTTGTTAGAATCATGACCAGTTCAAACACTTTAAAACATTCGATTAATCCCGTAACAAATAGAAAGAAAGTTACCGGGCGGAGCAGCGGCCATGTAATATGGCGAAATTTCTTCAAAGCATTTGCCCCGTCAATAGTTGCGGCTTCATATAGATAATTTGGAATCGATTGCAGTCCTGCGATATATATTACCATATTATATCCGATTACTTTCCATAAGCTTACTGTCACAATACATCCCATGGCATATCGAACATCAAACAGCCATAGTTTTCCTTTGATGCCGAACAGGCCTAGCGCCTGGTTGATAATCCCATGAGACGGTTCGAACATCCAAAGCCAGATCATTGAGGCAGCGACCATTGAAGTAACATGGGGTACAAAAAAACTTGTCCTGTAGAATTTCAGACCGAAAATTTTATCTTTTAACGCCAGCGCAACACACAAGCCTAATACCATTGCCAAAAGAAGCCTGAAAAAGGTATATACAAATGTATTCTTTAAAGAAATTAAAAAGTACTCATCGTCAAACAAGTTTATGTAGTTCCTCAACCCTATAAAATCCATGGACCGCATATCGTAATTTGTAAAACTCAAAAAAAAGTTCATCAGAATAGGCAACAAAATAAATAGAACTAAGAAGATGTAAAAGGGTGCTATCAGCAAATATCCGATGTTATCGGAATAGATACTCTTCTTTTGCCGTTTTACAATCATCCTATTGAGCTTTTCTCGAAAACAACTTGTATTTATGATTTTCATCGCTACCACTCTTTCAACTCATTTTGCCGTATAGGGCTTATAGTGTGTCGACCGATAAGCCCTATACCGTAACATTAAAGATAGCGCACTTTAACCCTATCAATGCATTTGAACAAACAATAACAATGCTGCGTTTTTTGTTTGAATATAAATTCGATTTTAAAGTTGGGTATCTATAATCTCACTACTTTTTCTTTTCCAAGTCTTTTCTCAGATTTTCCTCGGCATCTTTTAAGGCTTGCACCGACGATTTTTTACCATTGTACGCTTCTTGGAAAGCTATATCCAATTTTTTCGTTAAGGACGACACCCACGGAACTGCCTCAGCACCTTTACCATATTCAACATACTCCAGAATCGTCTTATGCAGTTCAGGATTCAGCGTAATAAATTCCTCTTTCAGTGACTTCCGCACAACCGGAATATTCAACTGCTTGCTTCTTTCCATCATTTGCTCTTTGGTCATCATAAATTCAATAAGCCTCCACGCTTCATCCGGGTACTGGGTTTTAGCTCCAATGGTAAACAACCGGTAGCCGCAAAATGAAACCTTTTTCTTCCTTTCCATCACAGGAATAAAGCCGATTTTTTCTTTCATGGAGGGGTCATTTACGATCATCTGTGCAATCTGACTTGTTTGAAGGTAAGACATTGCGCTATTCCCTTTTACAAAGGGAATTTCCACTTTTTTCTGGTAATCAAAGGGAATATTGACTTTTTCCTGTGCCAGTTTAGCAATAAAATCCAGCGTTTCAACCGCACCCTCATCTGTAAATGACGGCTCTCCTTTTTCCTCATCCACAACAGGTGACCCGTTTTGCTTCATCATGGTTCTGACGAAGATGGCAGTGTTCATCAAAGGAATATCAAGACCTGCCCTGGTTACGATGCCTTTATTGTCTCTTTGAACAAGCTTTCTGGCGTATTCGGCCAATTCCTCCCACGTCGTCGGCGGCTGTTCCGGCTCCAAACCGGCTTCTTCAAAATAATCTTTCCTGTAAACCCCTATCTCCGGTGCCGGAAAAAATGCCAATCCATAAAAGGCTCCCTTATAAGTGCCCATATTGAGTGCACCTTCAAAGATATCCTCTTTATCACTCCATTTGTTAATATACTCGGTCATATCATAAAATTCGCCTTTCGGGCTTCGTGCCCTAAAAATCCCTAAATAGGATGAAAACACATCGGGATAATCATCACTCAACATTGCCGTTGCCAGCTTTTTATTAATATCATGTCCGCTTGGCGGTAATACCGTTGTCTCAACTTTAATACGGGGATTTAATGTCTCAAATTCTTTTGCAACATTTGTAAAATATGTGTCGTTTGCCTCATCTGCTCCCGGCACCCAAAATGTAATCGTAACATCGTCTTTGTTCTTATCAACAACAGTTTCCGCCTCTTTAGGTGTTTCGTCCCTATGATCGGATGCCGGGGTTCCGCAACCTATGAGCGCTCCCATCAATAAGACCATACAAATGCTTAAAGAGATTGCTCTAAAAAACATCTTCTCCTTCTCCTCCTTTACTTCTTGCATAAATGGCAGCATACAAGATTCTTAAGTATTGTACCCCATTCCCTGTACCTTTGGGATTACACATGTGTCATAAAGCAGGCATGCCCTATACGCCATATGAACAAACAACAAGCGGTAATTACCTTTACAAGTTTATCATAACACTATATGCTATCGTCATGAAGCAATAATATTTGGCTTTTTTGCAATAGAATTGGGGAAATAGGCCTCGCTCTTTTATTCAAAAAGTCAATGTTTTAGATTTAATGGCTATTGCTATCAAAATATTCGGTTAATCTCCTATTATTTTCAGAATACCGAATGACAAGGACGATTTTCAATCTTACTAAAAATAGCAAGATCAAATCGTCCCTTCATTTTAGTTTATGCCCGGTATGCTTCTGTTTTTCCAATGCTCGCTTTTTGCCCCGCCCACGAACTTACTTGCTGTTCATGGATACTTTCTTGTTCCGATCACATACAATCAGCTTTCTCACGTTGTCCACGACCGTTCGCAGCAACACCTGCCCGCCCCAAAGCGTCGCAAGGTGCTTTAATGTTTCATAGGCATAGTTTAGGTCTAATTCCCTGCCGTCATATTGATGGATGAGCAAAATGGACTGATCTTTCCTGGACACTTCCTCTACTTGTATACAGGGAATTGTCGCCATGCCAATATTGTTGGCAATCGTATCCCTTATTTTTTTCCATCCTTCTTCATCAGCTATCTCTTCTATTACATAGTCCAGTCCTTTCTTGCCGTATTGGAATAAATTCAGTTTTTCACATAGTTCTTCCGTGAGATATCTCCGGATGAACGACTCATCCCTTTCCAGCCGGCGCACTTCAAAAATTTTATCTCTGCCATAGCGCTCCTGTATATCCTCAAATATTTTAAAACCGATATAATAGGGATTCATACTCCCCAAAAAGGGCTTGATGACCTGGTTATGCCGGCTTAAAAACTCCATATGCAGGTCCTGCGGTAAGGCGAGCTTATTTAAAATCGTATAATGCCAGAAACTTGCCCACCCCTCGTTCATGATCTTTGTTTCCATCTGGGGTATGAAATATTTTGTTTCCTCTATCACAATACACAGGATATCTTTTTCCCACTCCTCCAAATTACCATGCCGCACAATAAATGCCATGATGTCTTCCGTAGGTTCCAGGGGGATTTTATGCAAGTCGGGAAAGGGGATATCTTTTTTCTTTTCCAATACACTGTCTCTCTTTATTTTAGCATAATATTTTTCAAGCAGCCGTTGCTTTTTTTCCTCGTCGGAAACATCCTTTTGACCAACCACTCTTATGGTTTGAAACCTTAATGCATGTGCCGCATTCAAAATACGTTCTACCTTTGCATACCCGATGCTTGGGTCTTGAATATAGCTTCTGATCCTGTCTGCATGATTTTTAAACATCTCAACGGTACTTTTCGCCATTGTCCCCTCTGCAAACAACCTGTTATTCTTAAAGAAGTCGTTGTGTCCATATACATGGGCAATGGTGAGAATCTGCAGCAGCAGCGTATTGTCCTTCATCAGATAAGCTATACAGGGATCGGCATTGATGACCATTTCGTAGGGAAGCCCGGTCACATTATATTTGTAAAGGCTTTTTTGCTTTTCATATGCTTTGCCATAACACCAGTGGGGGTAATGGGAAGGCATTCCCACATATGCTTCATAACAAAGCATATCGTCATAGTTGCAAATCTCAAATTCCTGAGGATAGCAGTCCAGTCCCTCTTCCGCTACGATTTTTTCAATCTTTTCGTTCCACATTTCCAATTGTTTAATCGTATATTCCATCATAAGGATTGAATCTTCCCTTCTGTTTATGACCTTGCTTCTTCTTTCTCCAATATTTGTTTAAGTGCGGGAACGACATCCTCTTTTTTGGACATCGTTACAATGGAGAAGTTCGGATATTTGATCCGGGACGTAAACAATTCTCGAATTGTGCTGATCGGCGTATAAAAGCGGAGCGTAATTTCTCCATAACCAAAAAGATTGCACATTTCACACAGTTTTTCCCCACAGGCCACCGCTTTTTCATTGTCCTCCGCCCAATTGTCTCCGTCACTGCAGTGAAATGCATATATATTCCATATTTCCGGATTGTATCTTTTTTCGATAATTTCCAATGCTTTCTCATAGCCGCTGCTAATATACGTGCCCCCTGACTGGCCCCGGTGAAAAAACTCATCTTCATTTACCTCTTTGGCTACGGTAGAATGGGCTATAAACACTATATCTACATTTACATACTTTAGTTTTACAAATTGGTACAGGAGAAAATAGAAGCTTCTGGCAAGATACTTTTTGGTCATATCCATCGAGCCGGAGGTATCCATGATGCAAAACACAACTGCATTGGACTCTCTCCTTATATCCTCCCGTAATCGGTAATACCTCAAATCATCTTCTTTAAACGGAAACCGTTCTCTTTCTTCCCTTGACCCCTTACCTTCCTGCTTCTCTTTTTCACCTCTTTGATAGGCCTTCTGCCTTTTAATTTTTTCTATTACCGACTTTTTTTTGGCCAAACGGGGCCGTATGCCCTTCCTTTGATAGCCTAATTTTTTAAAATTCTTTTCCGATTCGATTTCATTAAATTTTTTTCTCTGCATATAGGGCAAATTCAAATCATCAAATAAATACTGAATCAGCTCTTCAATCGTGATCTCCGTCTCATAGATATCTTCTCCCTCATGGTTGCCTGCCTGCCCCTGGCCTTCTCCTTTTTTGATCCGATCGCTGCCGATCCTATCCCCCCGTTTTTCGTCTCCGGTCCCCGATCCCACACCCGGTTTATTTTTGCCGTATACAAACTGGTATTCCTTGATGCCTTTTATAGGGATCTTGATCTTTTTATTTTTACTTTGACCGATGATACTCTCTTCGGCAATAATATTGCCTATATTCCTTTTGATGGCATCTTCCACTAACTGCCGGTGTCTCCTCCGATCCTCAGCCGCCCGATCTCTCCCCCGACTGTCAAATTCCCGAAATATAGCCATATCTACTCACTCCGTTCGTATGTAGTGGGGAGCGGGGAGTGGGGGGTGGGGAGTGTGAAAGTAATCTACAACTAATCTTGACCTTACTTTTTTCGCTGAATACCTTCTCAACTGTTTTCAATCATCTATATATTAAACATAAATGTTGTACTACTCCCCACTCCCTCCCCCTCACTCCCCACTCATAATCAATCTTTCCAAAGGTTGTTCGCTGCGTACTTGAGGATCACGTTGCAGCAGTGGTCACAATATCCGTTTTTCTTCATTTCTTCTACCATTGTATCAAATTTTTCGTTTTGCTCCTTATCTCGCACCTTAGTACGGGTGATCACCCTGCTCAATTCTTTGACGGAAGTCGTTAATTTGTTTTCGATGGCCTCTTTTAGAGGTTCGTAACATGTATAATCTATTTTGCCGCCATTGCGCATGACGTAAAACATATAAGCCGTAACATCCTGCCTGAAGCCCCGGGCCGCCGTAGCAGTAATCCCGATTTGCTCTTCAATAGAGCGCAAGAACTTTTCATCCGGCTCTAATTCTTCACCGGTACTGGCGTCTTTCATTTTTGTTTTATTGACAAAGGCTTCTGCGTGATCCAGATAATTATTAAATAAATCCTCCGCTTGCTCTTGATAACCATGAATAAATGCCTTTGTTACTTCTTTTTCCAATAATTTATGGTATTCTTTCTTGATGGTATCCTGCAAAAAATTCAAGTATTTCCGCTTGTCATCATCGCTGACGGCTAACTCTTTTACTGATTTGACCAGTGCTTCAAGCACCAGGATAGGGTTGATGCAATTATGTTCCGATTCTGTCATAGCCATATCGATAGCCTTCATGATAAACCTCGTAGAGATGCCGGTCATTCCTTCCCTCGGCGCTTCTTCTCTGAGTTCCAAAATATCTACCTTCTTGGTTGATCCCTTCTCCACAATTTCCTCTCCATTATATATTTTAAGTTTTGTAAGGGGATCGATCTTGGTTGAAGGCACCAACCGTGTCAGGATTGCAAACATAGAGGCTACCTCAATGGTATGAGGGGCGATATGGGCAGTAAACTTACTGTTCTTAATGATTTTTTCATATATTTTTATTTCACCGTCCAACTGGAGGCAGTAAGGTATTTCGATTTTTACGATTCTATCGAGTATGGCCTCGTTTGTATGATCCGCCTTGAACTTATTCCATTCGGCCTCGTTGGAATGGGCCAGAATAATGCCGTCAAAATAGATCATTGACCCTTTTCCGGGAGACGGAATGCTTTTTTCCTGTGTTGCGGTAATCATAGTGTGAAGGTACTCCACTTCATTCTTAAATACTTCTATGAATTCTACGATCCCTCTATTCCCTACATTAAATGCACCGTTCAGGGATAACACCCGCGGGTCGTCTTCAGGGTACAAATCCAATTTGGATATATCTACCGAACCGATAAGCACCGATGTAGCTGCACTTGTTATTATGGCAAAAACTGTCCTTCCCTTCGCATAGAAAAACCCCACTTTTTTCAAGTGAGGTGCTTCACATTATCCTATACATTCTAAATATATATCATTTTTACCTACCAACACTATTAATAACTTGCGATAAGATCTATCAAATTCTTTCATCATTTTTTCACTCCGACCATACTTTTGCAGCTGTTCTCTGCCTTGCTGCTTAACTTGTTCCAGTCTGTCCCTCTCACTCTCTTTCAGATACTTGAGTTCAATCATCCACTCATATTTGATATAATCCGTGAAAGCCTTGTTTTTCTTCAGCAGAATATCAATATAGCCTCCTTCAACCTCATATTCACTATAGGGAATGTAATATCCGTTTTCATAAAATAAGGTCATCAGTATCATCTTAATATACTTTTCATCAAAGCGTATGAGGTCACGGTTGGAAAGAGTGGTTATAAACGCTGTCACATATTGTCTAAACTTATCCGCTTCACCGTTTACAGCCATATTATCTACCGCTTGTGTAAGCACATCAACCCTCATATCAATACGCTGCTTTAATTTCATCCTGTCCAGAAAATACTCCCAGTAGATAGTGCGAATCACATAATTAGGAATACCAAAAATATAACCGTTCGGCATTGTTTTGTCAATCGTCAGCATCCCCATGTAATACAGTACTGAAATAAAGTTTTCTTTTTTCTCATACATATACTCCAGATTAAATCTGTCCACAAGGGGTGACTGAATCTGTCCTTCAGTAAGCAGGTTTGTTATTGTTTCCTCATCCTTAAAATGAAACGCCAGATTCTCAATCTTTCTATAATCTGTCTTAATATTTGCATCCAGAATTGATTGAGGGTAACGCCGATAGCGGTTTAAGGCATCTATAAAGTAAAGAGCCATATTGGTATTATAGACACGTATATCATGCCATCCACTAAAAAGATAGCCATTATAATACTCTTCCATATCCTTTATTACCGACTGTATATCCAAATACGTGTTCACCTGATAATAGGCTAAAATTCCCTTTAATTCTTCCTTGGTAATGCCCAGCATTTCATTGTATGAAGATTCCATTGTAATATTTTTAGTAATATTAAATCCACTCGTTAGGTCATCTAACATAATAGGACTTACCCCTGTCATAAATACACGGGCGATACTTTTGACCGTTCCTTCTTTTAATGCCTTATAAAAGGAACGAACATATCCTTCTGCAGACAGAAGTTCATAGTATAGTTCCTTATGTCCGATTCCAATTAAATCATTGGCAAAGTTATCATATTCATCAATGAGCACAAAAATCCTTTGATTGTGTCTAGAAGCTACTCCTACGATATATTTAATAACTGTTTCCGCACCGGTAATACTTTCAGGCAGTACCTCACCGCCTAATCTGTCAGCGTAACGTTTAAGAAAATTTCCCGCTTCATCAATCAACGTTTTATCAAAGCTATCAATAAACCGTTCTTCTCCTTGCGAGGTAATCAAACCTGCAAAGCTCAAACGAAATACTAAGTATGAGTTTTTATATTGCGTCGGATTTTCACCAATATAAAGATCTCCGAATAATCCTTCAAACCGGTCTTTTTTCATAACATCATAGTAATTGTCCAGCATGGAAAGAAACAAACTTTTTCCAAATCTTCGAGGACGAATGAAAAATTGATAGGGTGCGTCCTGCTCTAATAACTCAATATACCTGGTTTTATCAATATATAGATAATTCTCTCGCCGCAGCTGTTCAAAATTAGAAATACCATAAGGAATTTTTTTCATACTTTCCACATCCTATTTATACAATACCGAACTCTAAAATCAAATTGATAATTTGAACAAAACAACTTAGAGCCATCGTTGTTTGTCCAAATGTAGTTTAAAGTTGCGGCCCGTTATCTTTAATGTACCCTTATTATACCATATAGATATCATACTTTAAAATAGAATTTATATTTGGACAAAAAACGTAGAACCATCGTTATTTGACCCAAATGTATTTTTGGGTTTAAAGTGTCCTGTCTTTAATATTTCCAAAAATCACTAACAAAAAACCTAAAATCCTTACGCTTCCGGGTTAAATCTTAGTTTCACATAAATTGTTCCGTCCCCATATACATAAAGCTTTTCTACGGCCTGTCTCAGCATATTGTTTGTCCAGTGCTTCACTTCCAGCAACCGTTCAATCCTATTTTTGATATATTCGTTGTCCCCTTTTACAGACTGATTTGTTCTTATCTCTTCAAGCAGCTGTTCTTTTCGCTGCGTCAGACTTTTTAACACTTTTTCTATTTCTTCGTTCTGCAATTTGAACTGTGTTTCACCAATAAGTCCTTCACCGAAGGCCCGCAACAATGTCATGGATAATGCCGTATTCTTGGCCAGCGCCTTGTCCGTCGCTTTTAATGCCATATTTAAGTCTTTCGGCTTCTTTACCTTTTTCTCATTTTGTTCGGCCCATCTCTCCAGCATTTCACCATGATCGGCCTTCAATATTTCAAAGTACCGGGTGAGCCCCTGAATAAGAACCTCTTCATAAATCGCAATACGGCTGTGCCCTGCATATACCGCACCTTTTAATTCATAATTAATACAGGAATAGTAGGGGGCATAATGCTTAAAGTGCCTTTGTCTTTTGACCGTGAAAGCACCGCCGCAGCTAGGGCATTCAATCAGGTTGGAAAACAAGGCTTTATTGCTGTGTCTGCTCCGACCATACTTTCCGCTTCTCATCTTTATTTCTTTCTGGACCTTGTCAAATTTTTCTTTTTCAATGATGGGTGCCAATTTGCCTTCATGTACGATCCAATTTTTTTTATCTATTTTTTTTCTTTTTTTGATGGTGACATCAATGCTTCTTGTTTTTCCCTGCACCAGGCTACCTATGTAGACTTCATTGCTCAGAATACCCCGAATGGTAGCATTCGCCCATTCGCCGTCTTTTTTCGTTTGAACCCCTTTGTTTCGCAAAATATTGGCGATCTTTGTCATGCCGTTTCCCTGCAGATATAAATCAAAAATTTCACGCACTATTTCCGCTTCTTGTGTGTTGATCACAAAGGTTTTCTGTTCCACAGCGTAATCATATCCGTACGGCGGATGGGGTGCATGAATCTTGCCCTTTTCATCGTAAATATGCCAGGTGTATTTGATTCTTTCACTGACTTTCTGCGCTTCCTGTTCGGCCAGCCATGCAAACAGACCGAATTTGCCCGCGTCCGTCTCGCTGTCCAAATGATCTTCAATAAAAATAATGCGTACGCCATAGCTTCTTAACTTTGCAATAGCCTCTAAGGTCTCTCTTTGATTTCTGCCGAATCTGCTGTAGGACTTTGCCAAGAGGATGTGATATTTGCGGGCCTTGCCATCAAGCAGCAAACGCTGAAATGCCAAGCGCTTTGTGCTCTCTGTCCCTGTAAATGCTTCGTCGGTATAGATGTCAAAAAGCGTCCACTGTCTTTTTTCAATATAATCCATAAAATATGCTTTTTGATTGATAATGCTTGTCTCCTGCTCGTCCGTACTGACCCTCGTATACACTGCACATTGACCCATCTGTCAAGCACCCCTCGCATTATCTTATACGCTATCGGTTATATTATCTGATAAATCCTTGATGAACTCTTCCAAAGGCTGTTCTCCGGCTTCAAACATAAAGCGATATTCTTTTTTGCCATATTGGACGGTTTCTGTCTTTATTTTCTCGCTTTTTGTATATCCGGCAGAAGGATATTGTATATTCTTGCCACATTGGAATGCCTCCATTAAAACCCCTCCCTCACAAGCATATGCTGTCATTGCTTGTCTATATGCCAAAATAGGGAGGGGGGATCTTATTCAAGAAATAAAAAAATCCCGCAAAGTCACCGTTTTAGTGACTTCAAAGGATCTAGTCTTTTATTGGGGTTCCAGATTATAGAATATCCTTCCCGCTTTATCTTTCTTTATCAAAATCCTTAAACAGCAAACTCGGCTGTATGCCCGCGTTGTTTTGGTACTTGCCGCTGGCATAACGCTCATACGCTCCTTCTATCGCATGGTAATAGATTTGACATATTTCCACCCCGGCATATACCCTGATTGGCTGAATGCAGAATATCTCAAGCGTCCAGTATCCGCTAAAACCTACATCGCCAAAGCCTGCCGTCACATGGACAAACAACCCGAGTCTCCCGATAGAAGACCGCCCTTCCAGCATCGGTACATAACCGTCGGTTTTTGTATATTCCAGCGTCCTTCCCAGGTACAATCGGTTAGGCTCCAGCACCAGCCCTTCCGGTGGAATTACCATTTGCTTCGCCTTGTTCTCCTGCTTCATATCAAGGATATCATTCTCATATACAAGCAGTTCGTTATGCAGCCTAAGATTATAGCTGTTGGGATTAAGCTGTTGCTCCTCAAACGGCTCAATGTGTATTTCCTTCCCCAGCCGCTTTTTGATTTCTTTTCCCGATAAGATCATTGGTCCGCTCCTTCCTTATACCTGTGTTTCCGTTTAGATGTTAAGCTTTCTATTTCATTGCATGATAAAACCCTTACCGGAATGTCTCACTAAAGATAACCAACCTATTGTCTTCCGGTTAATTGCTCAATAAATGCTTTCACTTCTTTTGAACTGCGGAGTAAAATTACTTTTTTACTTAACAAATGCTTTACAGAAATAATACCTATTTGTCAGATATCTGCAAATGCTTTACAGTTGAAAAAATGTCTTCAATGGCTTGTGATCCAAAACCGTAAAGTAAATGCATAAAGTTCAAATCATGATCATATCCCTCATAAATACGAACGGTCAAATGATCTTTCTTCTCTTCTTGAAATCGCTTTTGAACATCATAGGTGCCTTGAACAGGACAATTTGCATCATAAGTACCCTGGAAAATATATATAGGAATATCAACCTCAGTCATAATATCCTCGGTTTTGGGCAGTTCAAAATGGGCCTTAAACCAATCTGTCATGAGCGGCGGCATAATCGTTGACATATTTTCTGCAATCCATTGATGATCGTCATTTGCAATCGCTTCAAAAAGACCATCTTTATAAGGGGTCATCATAATGGTAAAATCCTCTACAGTGATTAAGCCGTCACCGTTCAAATCATGATCCTCAAATGTACTGCCGCCCAATACACTGTTTATAATTACATTGGGATCTTTTTCATATTGTTCTTTTGTAATCTCTTCAGCACCAACAACATTAAACAAAAGTGTGTAATTAAAAAATGACATTCCCCCACCTAACTGGTACTCCAATACATCGCGCATATTATCATTGCTGTACCCCATAAGGAGTAGCGCATCAACGTCTGCACCATATTCCGCTACGGCCAGTGGTGCTATAACGGTACCCTCGCTTGATCCAAGGAGTATCACATCTGCCTTTGATAAACGAGAATCTTTCTTTAATTGCTCAATCATACATTTGATATCCTGTGCTATGTTTTGAGGCGTATATTCTTTGTAGTCATTTGCATCAATATCAGCATAATAGGGTTCTGTATCCCCTAAACTAATACCTCTTGTATTATATGTAAAAAATGCTGCTCCATCACTGGTAAACTGATCTGCATATACATCCAGATATTTAAACCTGAAGCCGGAAACGTCGTTTTGACGGCGCATTTCATAAGTATTAGGACCTGTGCCATGAACAAATATTACAAGTCTGTCAATTTTTTCTTTTCCCGCCGGCACCGAAAGCCTGCCTGTTACTTCAAAGCCGTCAAAGGATTTAATGGTCTTAATTTCATCGTCACGGCCTTGTAGCCCATGGGCGTTAATGATGTGGATAGCATTATCCCAATCTGCTCCTGACAGTGGTTCACTTCCGTTAAAATTACCATTTTCGTCAGCTGATAAAAGGCCATAAGCTACAACCCTTTGGATACTGCCTAGGGCCCATGCAGGCAATTTCTGCTGATCCATCAACACCGGGTCAACCATAGGTTTCGGTAACTCCATTAAATTATCCAACGCTATGGCGGCTTCTATGCGAGTCATAATATTGTTCAGACGAATGGAGCCATCAGGATATCCTGTTATATATCCATGACCCTTGGCTGCCATTAGCTCATAATAATCCTCCGTTTCCGAATCAATATCGCAAAATACTTCATCCGTTCCCAACACCGTATAAATATGGAAAGTTTCATTTAGCGTTTTTATAAAATTACCTCTGGTCATATTGCTTTCAAAAGCTTGAGCCGTAGATATAGAACCCACTACAAGTAATAAGATTACAAATAAAGCTGTAAATTTCTTCATAACATTTTCCTCCTAACTTATTTGAAAAAATAAATATGTGACATCTATAGGATGCTGTGAAAAACATAGCCGTTCTTTTTTGTGGGCCGCTCATGGGGCTCCATGCGCGGGGTAACAAAACCTATAGAACGGCTTTTTTCACATCCTCCTATATATTTCGCGATAAACCTTTTACAGAGGTTTTATTTTCTATATCGCGAAATGTATACCTTCATCCATAGAACGCGATAAGTTTCCTTCATCTTGAATGTAAGATATTTTTCACATCCTCCTATAGATAAAATACAACGTAATAGATCACCGGATGAATGAAAGAATATCGATTCAGGGTTACTTAAAAATGATCAAAATGGAGCTTATGATAAGGCAGCTTTTCTTCATCATAAAAGCTTTTCTCTTCTGCCGAATATCCAACCGCTACAATACATTCCACGTGATACTGATCCGGTATCTTCAAAACCTGCTTAATATAATCTTCCGCTTTCTCATGATCCGAACGGAATCTTTCTCTGACCTGTATCCAGCACGAACCGAGCCCTAAAGCGTGTGCCGTCAACTGAATAATAATGGCTGCAATGGATGTATCCTCTATCCATACATCGCAAAGAGCCGGGTCTGCAATCACAACGATCCCCATAGGAGCGCCCGCTAAAAATTGCGAGCCGTGCTCTCTGCACCGGGAAAGTTTTTCCAATAATGCTTTATCGGTAACAGCGAGAAACTCCCACGGCCTTCTTGTCCTTGAAGATGGCGATAATAAAGCACCCTTCAAAACAGCATCTATTTTTTCCTTCTCAACTTCCTTGTCCCGGAACTTTCTGATGCTTCTCCTTGTCTTCAATAATTCCAACAACATGATCAAATCCTTTCCGCACTATTTAACTAAAACAACAGGTTACCTATATTCTTATATTTTTTCCCGTACATCTAACTTGATCTTACTCAACACTATTTCATCAGCGAAATACCAGCTGATTTACGCCCTCTCCTTTTTAAATTGCAATACTTTTTGAAGCAGGTGCGGCTGAATTTCCGGATATGTTAATGCATTAGGAAGTTCGTCAAACATACGCACTATTTCAATCTCTAAATCCGGTAATTGACCGAATGCTTGAATATCGGAATAGAACAACCTACCAAAGCTTGTCTCATTACCAATGGTCACAGCATAATCACAAATCGCTTTCATATCAAATTTTTTTGCTCCCGTTTCCTCATATAATTCTCTCTTGGCAGTCATATTAATATGTTCATCGGGCTCCCTATGCCCGCCGGGTATTTCCCATGTATTGCGCTGTTTATGTTTCACCAATACCCACCGGTTTTCATAAGAGGCACAAATGACTGCAAATTTTAACCGCTCATGCTCTACCGCACCCGTATCGTAAAAATAAATCTTCACGTAATTCTCTTCCCCCTTACCGCAATCATTGATACTAAATGAGATATCTAACTAATGACCTTCATGTTCATTTCCATATTTGTTAAAAGTATATCATCTGATAAACGCCATGACAAGACAATGACGTTTATAAGGTGTATCCATTTCGGTTGAAAATAATTGCGGACTGAGGATACCAAATTAACAAATGCAGCCGTATCTTGATTATTGGGGTCTACAGGCGGAACGACGCCTATGCCTTTCCTGGAGCGCGTACTAAAATCTACTGCTTCTACCGGGAATCTCTCAAATTCTCCGTTGTATTCATTTTTTAATCTATAGCGGCAAACGGGACACAAATCTCCTTCGATCTGTACCTGCAAGGTCTCTTCGAATTGACTTCTAAGGTGCTTGGGGATGAGGTGAAGGGGTTCTTCTCTCATAGGGCATCCTTTAAGGCTATAGATAGAAGGGCTCATTTCCAGCGCTTTCTTTAACGTCTCCATAATGGATGACTTTCCCGCCCCTACAGGCCCCACAAGGTAAATCACCTGCCGTGATTCTTCCCCTTTCATGGCGGCAGCATGAAAAAATCTTACAATTTTCATCAAAGACTTATCAATGCCAAAGAAATCATTTTTAAAAAAATCATATCGCTTTATAATATCATTGCCATATATTCTTCTGAGTCTCGCATTTTCTTCCGTATTGATTGTCTCTACTCCTTTACCGATTATTAATTCATGCATCCTTTGATGGGCCAGCATACATATGGTTGGGTCTCCTTTAAGAATCTCAAGATAATCCAAAAACGTGCCTTCAAAATACTTTTTTTTTCTCTCCTGCCTATCTTTTTTGATTAAATCCAGAAACTGTGTCATCGTCTTGAGTAAACCTCCTTTTGGAGTATTGTTTTCTCTCTATACTACATATGTATGATATATCTGCGTATTTTAATACACCCTATACACAAATAATGACGGTCCTTACACAGATAGCCATGTAAAAACCGTCATCCCTTGCCTTTATTTTTCTTTAGTTTTAATTATATTTTAATATTTCCTCCAATATTGCATAAGCATTTTGATACATAGCCATTTTTTCGCTGTCTTCTTGATCTTTTTCACCCTGGACTCTTATCGCAATATACATATTCTCCGTTTTAAACCCGCTCTTTTCTAAAAATCCATTGCCTTTCAGCGGGATAGCGTAGATATGCGTATCAGTGGTTTCTTCCACCGTCAACTTTATTTCAGGATTCTTTTCAACACTGACCCCAAATTTGTCTGCCCAATCATCAAGGGGCTCAAACGCACCCTGTATTCCGAATTTCTCAAAATTTTCTCTATCTAGCAAAAACAACTGCGTATCTCCTGAGAAAAATACAAGCATTACTTTTTGCTGCATTGCAATATCTTGCTGCGTTTTAACATCTTCCGACACTATCATAGACTGAAACAGCAATTCCTGTTGATCATCCTGATTCACGTCCTGCACAATGCCGGAGGCTGTGATTCCGTCTTTAAACTTCTGGCTGACTTCTTCCGGAATATAATTTGCACCTATATAAGCAACGCTAACATCCGGCATCACATTATTCGCACAATCCTTAAGCGTTATCACCAGCATAATTGCGATAAATATTCCTACAAATACATGAATCTTATAGTAATACCAAAAATTCTCCATCTTTTTCTTATCTATATTTAATCCAAGCGCCACGCCATAGACACCCCCATCTCGTTATTATTTTAACATATTACGTGGTCATACGCCACTGGAACTATTATGAATTGAGAGAAAGATAAATGAGGATTTATCTTTCTCTCGGCTGAGCATAACTACTCTTTCGGCTTCATGGTCGGAAATAGCAATACATCGCGGATTGAATAGGAATCCGTCAAGAGCATTACCAGTCGGTCAATGCCGATGCCCATTCCTCCCGCAGGCGGCATACCGTATTCCAGCGCATTGACAAAATCATGATCCATCATGTTCGCTTCTTCGTCTCCTGCTTCCCGCGCCTCTACTTGCTTCACAAACCGCTCTTTCTGGTCAATAGGATCATTTAATTCGGAAAATGCATTCGCCATCTCTCTACGGGTCATAAATAACTCGAATCTTTCCGTGAATGCCGGGTCCTCCGCCTTTCTCTTGGCCAAAGGCGAAACTTCTACAGGATAGTCCATAATAAATGTAGGTTGAACCAAATGCTCTTCCACACATTCTTCAAACACGGTATTAATCACTTTACCCCTCGTATCTTTTGCGTCCACGTGTACGCCCAGACCCTTGGCCGCCTTCCTCGCTTCTTCGTCCCCAGCAATATGTTCAAAATCAACATCCGCAAATTTCTTGATGGACTCAACCATGGTCATTCGATTCCAAGGGGGTGTCAGATCAATTTCTTCTCCTTGATATACAATCTTTGCCGTACCCAAAACCTCTGTGGCAACTGCAGAAATCATTTGCTCCGCCAGCGCCATCATCCCTTTATAATCGGTATATGCTTCGTAAAGCTCTATAGTGGTAAACTCCGGATTGTGCTTAACGGACATCCCTTCGTTCCTAAATAGTCTCCCCATTTCATAGACCTTTTCCAGCCCGCCTACAATCAGTCTTTTCAGATATAGCTCCGGAGCGATTCTCAGGTACATGTCCATATCCAATGTGTTGTGATGCGTGACGAAAGGTCTTGCGGCCGCACCACCGGGAATGGTGTTTAATATGGGCGTATCTACCTCCAAATATCCCCTGTCATCCAAAAAGTTTCGAATACTTTTGATGATTCTGCTCCGCTTCACAAAGGTATCTTTGACTTCCGGATTGACAATTAAATCTACATATCGCTGTCTATACCTCAAATCCGTGTCTTTTAAACCGTGCCACTTTTCCGGCAGCGGTTGAAGAGATTTGGCTAAAAGCTCGATTTCTTTTACCTTTACGGATATTTCCCCTTTACGGGTTCTAAAAACTTCCCCTTTTACGCCTACAATATCTCCTATATCGAATTTTTTGACCTGATTATATACATCTTCCCCTATCTGGTTGATCTGAATATATAATTGAATTCTCCCTTCTCTATCCTGCAAATCACAAAAAGATGCTTTTCCCATATCTCTTTTAGACGTTAATCTGCCTCCGATAGAAACTGCAGAACCTTCCATGCTTTCAAAATTGTCAATAATGTCTTTACTATGATGTGTATGATCGAACTTTACGAGTTGAAACGGATCACGACCCGCTTTTTGTAATTCCTTTAATTTATCTCTCCGTACTTTAAGTATCTCACTCAGTTCCATCTCTTGCATATTTTCCGACATTTGTCAAACCTCCTGTATATCATTGTGTGAAATATATTATATTATATATTTTCGCCATTGTAAAATGGTGCTCGGCTTGGAGTTGGCATTGGCGGTTCGGATACACCGCTTTATACGATGCTTTTGCAGCTTCACCTCTATATGGTTGTCCGGGATACCCGCTTTTCAATCTAAAATATAAGGCCGAACATGGTAATAATCTCCAAGTTCAGCCCCAACCATAACCGAATAATTGCTATAAACGCATAACCCCAACTTCAAACTATTTATTAATCGATAAAATTTTAAATTCTATTGTTCCGTCGGGAACCGCCACTTCTACAACATTGCCTACTTTCTTACCTAAAAGTGCACTTCCCACAGGGGATTCATCAGAAATTTTATAATTGCTGGGATCGGCCTCCGTAGAACCTACGATCGCATATTCCACTTCTTCCTCAAATTCCATATCATAAACTTTTACTTTGGCACCAATACTCACCATATCCGTATTGATATCCTCTTCATCTATCACCTTGGCATTTTTCAGCATTTTTTCAACCTGTACGATTCTCGCTTCTACTTGTGCCTGCTCATTCTTAGCTTCATCATATTCGGAATTCTCTGATAAATCACCGAAGGCCAATGCCTGTTTGATTTTAGCAGCGATATCTTTACGTTTTACAGTTTTTAAATATTCAAGCTCGTTTTCGAGCTTTTTAAGTCCCTCATAGGTCAATACGATTTGCTTATTACTCATTTCCTGTCTCTCCTTTTTAATATTTTCCCCATTGTCTACATGTATTTTCATATATTTCATGTTGATAATATATGCTATAACCCCGTTATTATTCACATGAGAGCATTATTGCGGAATGATGCAATTCTCCAACAAACAACCCACAAAAACTGTAAGGACATCACGCCCCTTCGATCCCGGTCGGATTTTACTATGCAAAACGACCTAAATAAGCTTTTTTCTATTATAAACAACTCCATGAAGAATATCAGTGCTTTGGATCTTTTCCTGGTGATAGACC
>JAKSBV010000406.1 GCA_022360955.1 Bacillota bacterium | reverse complement strand
AGGCTTAACCCATACACTTCTCCCATATGCTCGGTTGCCCCATCTCTCAGCAATGCTATAAACGGATTGTGTATATGAGAGCTTATGCCACGTGTACTGTCAATCTGCACTAATCCTTCTGCAAGCTTTCTCTTCACAACATGCCTCTCCCTTAAGGTCGTTCCTGAAAGCTGGAGCATTTCAAAATGCCCGTCTTTAAAGTCTATACTTGCGGACAGAGCTTTATGAAGCTTAAGCGACTGTGTACCTTTATTTACAAAAACAGCATGACGCGTAATTACATCAAAAGTATCGTAAACCGTATAGTACAGAAATACGGAAAGCCCTATCAGTGAGTCATACAGCTCAATTTCCAGTGTTTCGGCTTCATTTTCGTTTTCTACGTAGGTTGAGGGCAAAGCATCTATTAAGGGCTTACCCTTTAAAATTCTGTGTTTTACATAACGCAGGTCGGTAATCATGGTTCCATTTTCTGATCCTGCTTTGACAGCCGGAGGCCGGAAATCTGATGTGCCATATGAAGGGTATTCAAAAGGCCAGTATTCCGAAGTAAATTTTACATCATCAACCTTTCTGCCCTCAATTAATTGCCGCCGGCGATAGGGTGTTTCGCAAAACCATCCGACATTATGAGCACGGATTTTTTTGCCCCAATATACATGCATAAGGTAAGCATGATCATAAAGTTTAATTACATAGCTTGTTTTTTCCGTTTGCAGGTGAAACAAACTTTCAGCTTTATTAAATATTATTGTCATATTTCCTCCACCTGTTTTATTTGTAATAACCGTATTCTTCTATAGTATCAAACATAGATACAAAATTTTCCCCAAAACACTTCCAAAAATCAGTTCCTGTCTGCATTTTGAGCTCTTCATAGAAAGGAGGTGCATATCCCCATGAAAGATCCCCGGGCACCCTGTCAGGGATCTCACGGTTTAATACACGAATCATACGTTCACGCGAATTCAAAATGATCACCCTTTCACTGCTCCATTTGTTAAACCTGATGCCATATACCTCTGCGCAAAACCAAATAAGACTATGGTAGGCAATATAGACATAACCGTACCCGCTGTCAGTGGACCCCAATCAATGTCATATTTCAAAATAAATGAATTAAGCGCTACCGGTATCGTTTTATATTTTTCCACATCAATAAATATTACTGCGGTAAACAGCTCATTCCAGCAGTTTACAAAAGCAAAAATAAATGTAGCGGCTATTCCCGGGAGCATAACCGGAACAATGATTGAGAACAGCGCCCGCAGCCGGCCGCAGCCATCAATCATAGCTGCCTCTTCCAGTGAATTGGGTATGCCCTGGAAAAAACCGCGAAGTGTAACTACACTAAAGGGTATCATCATACTGGTATATAATATGATAAGGGTCGGCAGCTTGTTAACCATCCCAACGCTTGCCATCATCTGGTACAGGGGCGCCAGCATAATAAACATCGGTATCATCTGTGTAAACAGGAATATAAAAAGTACCACACCCCTTAATTTGAACTTGTACCGGGCAATAACATAACCGCCTAAAATGGCAATGAACACTGCCAATACGCCTGCAGTTATCGAAACAATAATTGAATTTAAATAGAAAGTGCCAAAATGCCCAATTGTAAAAATCTCAAAATAATTCGCCAGGGATGCCTGCTCAGGCCAGTAGCTAATAGGGAATTGATAGATTTCGGCCTGGCTGGGCTTTATTGAAGTAATAAAAATCCATGCAAACGGAAAAATGACAAGTAAGCCATAAACCAGTAGAACTATAAACTTAAGTGCTGTGCCTATTATATATAAAATACTGTGTTTTTTCATTAGAAATCACCCAACTCCTCAAAACGGCTCACCATCAAATATACTATTGTATATAAAGTGAGTATGAGCATAATAATAACGCCAACAGCCGAAGCCATACCATAATCAAGGGACATGGTTTTTTCAATCATATAGGTAGTAATAATATGCGAAGACCCTGCCGGACCTCCACCGGTCATTGCGTATATAATATCCGGGAAGTTCAGTATCCATATTCCCCTGAGCAGTGTTGTCAAAACCAACACCGGTTTGATAAACGGCAAAGTAATATGCAAGAATTTTTGCCAGCTTGACGCTCCGTCCATTTGTGAGGCTTCGTAAAGCTCCTCCGGGACACCTTGAAGAGCGGCCAAAATCATTATAGTAAAAAACGGAATTCCATACCACACATTTGCAGCTATTACAGAATACAAAGCTGCACTGGGCTCTGATAAGAATCCGAAAGGCTGGTTGAGTATACCAACTTTAATGAGAATATCATTAATAACTCCTGAATGACCATTAAACATCCAACGCCATATAATTCCAATCATAAATCCGGAAATTGCCCATGGGAAAAAAATGATACCCTGATAAATACCTCTGCCGATGAATTTTTTCTTAAGCAGCAAAGCAAGGAAAAAGCCAATATGAAGCTGGAAAAACAATGAAATAAATACCCATTTTACTGAATTCCACAGTGTAGAATAAAATACGTTGTCACTACCAAATCTGAATAAAGTCCTGAAGTTTTCAAAACCAATAAATCTGGTTTCACTTAAATTCCACAGACTGTAGCTCTGAAACGCCATAACAATTCCCTTAAACATAGGATAGTAGGTAAACGTTGCAATAAAAAGCAAGGCCGGAAGCAGCATTAAAAAAATAAAAAGACCGTTGTGCTTGCTTTTCTTTCTTTTAACAATTTTCAAGAATATCCCTCCTGTTAAACGCCAAAATTTCTGTCCGGACAAAAACAGGGGGGGAGGTTGGTTGCCTCCCCAACTGCACTGTAGTTTACTCTGGCATCTCAAGGTCTGTTGCATATAGATACCGAACTTTAAAATCGAATTTATATTTACACAAAAAACGCAAAATCATCGTTGTTTTGGATATTCTTTAATCCATAACCGATCAAAAGGCGTTTCAAAAAAGTAGAATTTATGATCCGTGGACATACATAACATGTATAATGTATTTTTTAAAACGCCCTGTGTGTAAATAGTATCTTTAGGTTTAAAGTTGGTTATCTTTAAACAAATTATTTAAAAAGTTTACCTTCTTCACTATAAGCCTTTGACCAATACTCATCAAAGTGTTTCAGGCATTCATCTGCAGTAATAGTACCTGCAAGGTATTTCTGATACCACTGGTCTGCTGTATTCCAGTGCTCACCAAATGCTTTATACTGCTGTGGCGGCATTGTAAAAATAAATTTTTCAGGTTCCTTAGCCATTGTAATATAAACTGAGAATGGTCCGGTTTTAAAATAATTATCCTTTTCAGGTGCAGTCAAGTGAATGGGTATTAGCGAATGTCCTTTAGCAAATTTGGTATTGCCCTCTTCACTGGACAGGAATGCAATCAATTTCCATGCTTCATCCTTGTGTTCCGAATATGAAGTCATTCCCCATCCTGCATAACCATTGGGGAAATGTGCTTCTCCTAAAGGTCCTGTCGGCATTGGGGCAGTAGCCCATGTTCCCTCTTCCATGTCCTTCTGGCAAGTGCCAATTACTTCGGGGTCCTGTATCAGCATCGCAGTAGTTCCACCTATAAAGCCCTGTACCATTTCGGCAAACGACCACTGAATAGAATCCTTTGGAGAAATATCTGTATAAAGTTTCTTATGGAATTCAAGTGCCTGCTTAGCTTCAGGTGTCGAATATATACTCTTGCCATCCTTAGTAAAATAAGCTGCATCTACACTTGCCAGCTTATCTTCTCCAAGATATGCCCAGTACAGCATGTCTATGTAGTTTACCCCACCCTTGCCGCCACGGAAGGAGTAGCCATAGCGGTTCTTTGACGGGTCAGTCAGTTTCTTTCCTATGTCATACAACTCCTGCCATGTCTTAGGAGGTTCAAGTCCCGCTTCCTTAAACCAGTCAGCACGGTAATACAGACAACGCTGATAGAAGCCATACGGTATGAGATATGCATGATCCTCCAGTCTGGTCATTGACTTTTTGGCTGCCGCACTAAGTGTCTCCATGCCTTCCCAATTTTCCACATAGCTATCCATGTTTTCAATCCAATTGTTGTTGATAAACTGAACCGCTGTGTGCTCCCGCACCTCTACAACATCCAAAGGCTGCTTGGCCATTAGCATTTGAGCGATCTTATTATCGGCTTCCTTTAGGGGAGGAGAAATGATTTCTACTTTTATTCCGGGATTCTCTGCTTCAAACTTGGTAAAAAGATCTTTAAGAAGTTTAGTCCTTTCAGGGCTTGTCAATGACTCTATAAACCTCAATGTAATTTCACCTTGAGGTTCTTCTGTCTTGCTTTGAGCCCCTTTGTTGTCCGTTGAAGGTGTTCCACATGCTGAAAGTGTTACAGCTGCAATCAGTAGCAATACAACCAGTAAAGTAAATTTTTTCATACGTAAAATCCTCCTTTTTTATTTATTTCAGGGAACAAAACTGCCGAAAAATTCCGGCTATGATAAAGTCCCTAAAATTTCATTTATCCATTTTTATACATCTTTTTAGCATGGCGGATAATGTAGCATATCATTTTTTCATTAACCGTTTGAGCCCGTTTGGCATCACGTGCTTTTATATGAGCAAACATTTCCTCATGCATGGGAATTGTAGTAGCTAGAAAGTCTCCCATGCCCAGAGGGTTTTCCCATATGAGGTTGAATGTCTTTCCTATAAAGCTTATTACATCAAGAAGAAGCTTATTGTGGCATGCCTTGTAAAGCAGGTGATGAAACTCACGGTCTTCGGGAATATGCAGAATGCCACGCTTATACTTATCTACTATTACGTCAAGAATCTTTTGTACTTCCTCCAATTCCTCATCACTGGCTTTGTCAACTACAAGACGTATAATTTCCTGTTCTATTGCCAAGCGTACATCCAAGAGTTCCAGCAGTATTTCCTTTTGATTCTTCAATTCAATATTTGATATTACTACATCGCTGTGCCGGTCTTTGACATAAACACCTTTTCCGTTCACAACCTCTATCACATTCCGTGCTTCCAGTGTTTTAAAAGCTTCACGAAGACTTGTCCGGCTTACACCCAGGATTCTGGTCATTTCAGCCTGTGAAGGAAGGCGGCTGCCCGGACTAAGTCCATTTTTTTCAATATACTGGGTAACCGCTTCGATAATTTCAGATTGAAGATAGGTCCTTTTAATTTTTTCCACACTTTTTACCTCCTAAAGTTTACTGAGTGATTGTTCCAAATCCTCAATTAAATTATCGGTACCCTCAAGTCCAATATGAATACGAATTAAATTTTGTGCCGAACCCAGCCATTCAATCTCCTGATCATCAAACTTAAGAAACGGCATAAAAGTAAGACTTTCAAATCCCCCCCATGAAACACCTGTCTTGAAGAGATTTAGCCCATTTGAAACCTTTTTTGCAGCATCAACATCAGCATCCACCTCAAAACTCAAGAGTCCTGCACACCCGTCCTGCTGCTTTTCCATGATGTCATAGTCAGGGTGTGATTTGAGAGCTGGGTAATTTACCTTGCGTACCCTGGAATGTTTTTCAAGGTACTCTGCCACCTTTAAGGCACTTTCAAAATGGGCTTTAACTCTTAACGGAAGTGTTCTAATACCACGCATCATAAGCCAGGCTTCCATAGGGCCGAGTATCCCTCCAAACCATTCACGCTCCTGCATTGCTATTTTCTTCATTAGTTCTTTATCCGATGATACCAGAACGCCTGCAATTATATCGCTGTGTCCTCCAAGATATTTGGAAGCCGTATGCATGACAAGGTCAACACCCATATCAATGGGCTTTTGGAAAACAGGTGTACAATAGGTGTTATCAATACAGGTACGAATACCGTGCTTTTTTGCCAAATCAGTCACAGCTTTAATATCAATGACATTGAATACAAGCGAAGTGGGACTTTCCAATATAATCAAAGCAGTATTGGAACAAATAGCTTCTTCTACTTCACATATATCCTGTCCGCCGACAAAGGTTACCGTCATGTTGAGCCGGGGGGCCACATAGTCTGTCAAAAACAACTTTGTTGGACCGTATATGTTGCGTATGCAAATGATATGATCTCCACTTTTGCAAACTGCCATTATTGCAGACGTCATAGCTGCCATTCCGGATCCAAAGCACAGTGCCATTGCCCCTCTTTCCAGTGCGGCGACTTTTTGTTCAACTATACTGACCGTAGGATTGGATACGCGTCCATACACATACTTATCTTTAACAAATTTCGGAGTGTCATAATAATCTTCAATAGTATCAAAAACATGAAGAGAATTCATAAAAACCGGGGGCACAACCGCGCCGAGGTATGTATTATAATCATCTGCAAAATGCGTAACTATTAAATCATCATGCTCGTTTTTTTTGAACATTTAATCACCTTCCAATTTGGGAATTCCGTACAAAGTACCGCTTGTAATGATGTGCTGTATGCTATATGCTGTATGCTATATTATAGGTTAATGTCTTATATAAGCTGCATATGAAAGATGCAGCTTATAAAGAAGATTTCATTCTGTTTATGTTAATAATTTTAGCACATATTTTTCTCTCAGTCAATCTTTTCGTTGTTTTTTTGAGTTTTCCTATTTTAATAAGCCATAATGTTCAAGCTTCTTTAAAATGGTAAAAGTGAAAAATTTCCACTTTGCTGCTACATTCTATTGGGTACCTCTATCCCCAATAAATCTAAACAAGTGGTTAAAATATCTTTTGTCAAAATAATCATCTTTAACCATGAGTACTGCTTTAAGGAATCTTGCTCTGAAATAATCTTATTCTCATGATAAAACCTATTGAATTCATTACATATCTCATAAATAAATTGACATATCTTATGCGGTGAATAATCAACAAAACTACTTACTATAACATCGAGGGTCTGTATCTATTTAATATATGTATTTTATCTTTGTTTAATAATTCTTCTTAAGTATTGTTGTCTTTATTATAATCATTTTGGCTAATTTTTTCAAAGGTTTTAACATGTTTATCTCACTCATATCAAAACTTCCCTTCTCAAATTATTTTTCCATACAAAAAAGCCGGTAAGATCGTTAAAATCCTATCGGCTTTGCTTTATTTAAATGTATGGTATTGGGAGCTACCCTCGAGGCAAATCAAGGCATTTTTAAAATAGTCATCTCTACTATTGCATAAATATCACAGTCAACAAATTCTCCACAATTATTAACACCGTATTGCTTCAACCTACCCTCATTGTGCCATTCAGCTCAAAAAACATATGAAAAAATCTCTTATTCATTTATATACACTTTTTCATATACTTTATAATTTGCTGCAAATAAAATGAAGGCCAATACTAATCCAATAAGTCTAAATCCAGATATTAATGAATCTGGTTCACTTGCATGATTAAATCCCGCTCCAATTATGCCTAACATAAACAAATTATTACTAATAAGAAAATATGGCATATACAATTGTTTTCTATTGATTATAGTTAGGTATATTGATATCAATATTGCTATTATTAAAGTGATTATGTTTTGCAAATTACCTTCAAAGAACTCCCTTGTACCTATAATTAACCCTATTAAAAGAATTACTTCTATAATTATAAGAATATACTCCCTACGTGTAATTTTAACACGCTTTTTCATATCAGATACCTCTCTTCTTTAAATACATATTCTCTATTGTTTCCTTTCGTAATCACATGATATGATGCACCCTCATCATGTATCCTTAGCTTTCTTGTTACCTTTATCTCCTTTCTTTATTTGCTATTATATCATATTTTATGTATTCAAGCCCGCAGGACAAAGGGACGTGAACGTCCCCTTGTCTTGATCAGTCCTCCAGCTTCAAGCTTCGCATATATTCTGAATCGGTTTCCTTGATAATTTTAAACCCGAGCTTTTGATATAACATGCTTGCCGAAGTATTAGCTTTGCGGTGACCAATATGAATGTCTTTTACTTTGTAGTGCTCAGATAAACGGGCTATGATCAATCTCATGGCCAATTCTGCTATACCTTGCCGCTGGTATCCCCTATCAACCATCAAAGGATTAATATACCCACTTATGCCATCTTCGTCATAACCACAACCAATAAGCCCCACATAATCATTGCCTTGCTTTATGGCGAACAATTCTGTGTGTTCTTCGTAACGGCTCACACCAATCCAGTATACGTTTGTAATAGGAAACACTTGCTTTTGTTCTTCTGATACTGATAACTTACAGACTTTTAACCAGTTGTTCATATCAAGCGGTTCAATAGAAATTTCTTTACTCATTTCTTACAACCTCTATTCTTCCTGTTTTGTTTGCTCCATTGCGCAATAGATTTGTTCCGTGCACTTTTAGCACGTAAAAACCCAGCTTTATCATCCGCAAACTTTGCTTCACGCTTGATTTGCAGATAACTGTTCCAACGCTCCTTTGATAGTTCTCCATTGCCGATGGCTTCTTTAATCGCACAGCCCGGCTCGCTTTTATGCCTGCAATCGGAAAACCTGCATTTACCAAGATAGCTTTCTACATCGGCAAATGCTTCACGTAGACCAATGTTCACATCCCACATGCCAAGCTCACGCATACCCGGTGTGTCGATAATCATAACGCCATTCGGCAGCATAACAAGTTGGCGGTGTGTTGTTGTATGACGTCCACGGCTGTCATCCTCACGGATTTCATTGACCGCCATTATTGTTTCTCCTGCAAGTGCATTTACAAGGCTTGACTTTCCTACACCACTCGAGCCTAGAAAAACAACCGTTTTGCGCGGCCTTAAATAGTCAGACAGCGAATCAATGCCATAACCGGTTTTAGCACTCACAGCAAAAATATCAACGCCGGCCGCTACTTTTTCTACGGCCTGCACTTGTTCCATGTAATCATCCACCAAATCTAATTTAGTCAGGACTACCACAGGAACAGCACCGCTCTGCCATGCAAGCGTAAGATAGCGCTCCATTCGCTTTAGATTAAAGTCATGGTTGAGTGATGCCATAATAAACACATAGTCAAAATTCGAGGCAACCACCTGCTCTTTCACAGTTTTAACATAGCCGGCCGCATGACCTGAAAAATCATTGCGTGCAAATGTTGATTTTCGCTCTAATGTTTTTACAATTTGACTATCGCCACTATCATTATATTGAATTAATACGAAATCTCCGGTTGTGGGGAAATACTCACATCTTTCCCTGTAGTATATACTTGTTTTTAGTCTGCCATAGGTATTCCCATATTTACAGATAAGATCATACCGTTCCTTGTGTACAGCCATAATGCGCGCAGGGATACCACTCGCATCTTCCGGCATCATTGTTGGAATAAACCCGTAATCTATTAAATCTACCATTCAAATCCTCCCTTGTTTTTATGATACTTAGGAAAGTATCATTCTTCATTAATGTTCCACTTTCCGTAATGCGTTTCAAAAAAAAAATTCATTAAAGATGCTTTTTCCAAACGCCTTTTTTATTTTTGGATATGCATCAATAAAAACTTTCATACCTTAACAACTCCTTTCTGTCCATAGAAATGGGCAGAAAAATACCGCAGAAAGCAGCCTTTAGAGCTGCAAACTGCGGTTTCAGCAGATATGCAAAAAGACACACCTATTCGATGTGCCTATAATAGTTTACAGTATTCACGAAAGGTTACTTAAAACGGCATAGCAAAAAAGAGTATCCATCATCTCTCCAAATTACTCAAGTACATAGTTTTTTGCTCTGCCCTCTATTCGGTTTTAGCTGACAATCACCTTTTCATTAACAGTCATTAAAACACATCTCCTTTCGTTTCTGCACTTAGCAGAATGCATTATACATATTATACCATGATCAAATTAAAATTCCAACTTTATTCTGAAATTTTTTTTACAATCTCTCATCCTTGTATTGTTGTTCAATATTTAGAGGCTGGGGATAGGTAATCAGCTTCATCTCAAATTATTCTGAACCAAACATTTGATACGAAACTTTTATTTTACACTAGGAACTTTTTCCATATATTCATTATCATTCATATCTTCTATAGAAATTGATAAATTTTGAGAAATATATTCCTTTAATGCAACAATGCTTTTATTTCTCATTAATTTCTACTTTGTCCAATATGTCTTCTAAAGCGTCTTTGTCTATATATCCTACCTTCTCATGCATAGCATTACATACACCACAAGCCATTGCCAGCTGTAGACTCTTTCTCTCATCGTAACCTCTGGCCATTCCAGCTGCATATCCTGCCATTGTTGCATCTCCGCTGCCAATTGTTGACACGACCTTAATATCGGGAACAGATGCACATATCGTGGTATTTTTATTGATGAGCAGTCCGCCATTTTTACCCATTGAGATCAACGTATTTTCCACACCCTGCATCATAAGTTTTATAGCAAGCTCAATTATTTCAATGTCTTTACTGCAGCAGACCCCAAAATATTCTTGCAATTCTCTTGTATTAGGTTTGCACATATGATATTTACCGGGCAATGAAGCCTTGAAGCTTAATCCGCTTGTATCAAGCAAGCACTTTGCTTTCTTAGATTCGCAAAGTTCACTTATTTTCATGTATATATCATGGTCCATGCCACTCATGGGAGCACCGGAGCATATGATAATATCATTTTGCCCAATATCCTCTTTAAGGTTTTGCCAGAATAAATCAATATACTGCTTACTGATCTCAGTCGATTTTTCAGTAATCTCACTTTCCTGTCGGTTCAAGGTATCAACAATATTGATAGTAGTTCTTGTTTCACCTTCATATTCTATCATATTCAATATGACATTATGTTTTTGCATATCGGATTTGATAATCTGCCCATTATCTTTCCCGAGAAATCCATAGAGTGAGCATTCATGCCCTAATTGTGCCACAACTCTTGCAGCATTGACACCCTTACCCCCGGCAAACAATCTCGGCACATTATCTCGATATAATTTCCCGGGTGTATAGTTTTCAATAAAATAAAATCTGTCAATAACAGGGTTTAAGCAAATAACTCTAATCATATTAACCTCCACATCGGTTTGAACTTTTTAAAACATTACGCATTTTGTGTCGAACTTCTTCACAGAAAACCTCTCTGGCCGGCTTTAGATAATTTCTCGGATTGTACTGCGATGGATTTTCCAGCAAATACCTCCGAACTTGTGTTGTATATACCAAGAAATTATCAACATCCATATTCGCTTTCCTCACACCAAATTCATGGGATTTAGCAATGTCTGCTTCTGAGGCATTTCTATAATATTCAACTTCTCCGCCATAGCTATTTATCTCGTCAATCAAATGTGGCGGCAAGGAAGCCGCACCATGTAAAACTAACGGATATCCCGGCACAGCCTCATTAATTTTCTTCAGCCTGTCAAAATCAATTTTCAAATAATCATCTGCCTTAACGCCGCCATGGGATGTCCCGACAGCCACAGCCAAGGAATCGCAATGACTCATTGATATAAACTCTGCAACTAGTGAAGGGTCTGTAAATACTGCCGTTTCTGCAAATATATCATCCTCGAGTCCGGGCAAGCATCCTAACTCCGCTTCAACCCATACCCCCTTTTCATGGGCATATTCTGCGACTTTTTTTGTAATACTGATGTTTTCTTTGTATGCTTTATGCGAACCGTCGATCATCACAGAATGTACCCCTGTGTCAATGGCACTCTTGCACTGTTCAAACGTTGTACAATGGTCGTGATTAATCATAACATCTGCGTCACAATCTTTTGCATATTCTTTTATAAGTTTAACAAATTTTTTTAAATTGTCAAAGTACCTTCTCCCTCCGATCGAAACTTGGACAATTACCGGAGAGGCTTCTTTATGTGCGGCATCCAGAACGCTGAGTAAGGTATCAAGATTAAATACATTAAAGGCTCCCAAGATATAATCATTTTCAATAGCATGCTGATAAATCTCTCTTGCACTGACTAGTGGCATTTACGATTCCTCCTCCAGACAAAAATCAAAGCGTTTGATATATCTTCTCAGTCCATAAAGCTTTGTACCAACCATAAGTCCCCAAAACTTAGAAACATCGTCTTGGGTCCCGTCATGAACTATGCCGGTGTACAGACCGACAGAAACATTTGGAAATTCGCAGCATGGTTCAAATGTTATACCATCCTCCGACCAGAACAAGCTGCGTTTTCCTATATTCCAATAATCTATGTCGCGTGTATCCTTGGTATTTTCATCATTTAATCCGGCCAGATATAAAAAACCGTGTTTGTATGGCCATATGGCAAAAGCATGGCCTTTTATCAACGGATTCCCTTCGTATTTTTTGTACGGACCGGTTATACGGTCTGATGTGGCTAATCCTACCTGTGTTCTGGTGGCGGGAAGACCACTGGCTCTGCCTTTATAATACATCAACCATTTGCCATCCTTATTTAATACGGTAATATCGTCACAGGCCTCATCATCCCATGCGCCTTTTGTAGGGTACAGTATTTGTTTGTCCGTAAACCTTGTCCATGGGCCTTCAGGATGATCAGCGATTGCTGCTCCACATCCTCGAACAGGATTTGTCTTTGGACAAAAATTGTTATCCACGCCAATATAAAATAGATAAAATTTGCCCTCATAAGGTACAACATATGCGGTAAGAACACCGCAATTATCCCAACCGTCTTTTGATGGCAGAAGTGCATCTTTTCCATCGGACCAGTGAATGCCGTCTGCAGAAGTTTTATACATTATTTTGCAATATTTAAAGGCACTAAACGGTCTGTTATTCATATGTTGTGTATACCAAAAATAATATAATTCATTATATTTAATAATATTTGACGGATCATGATTATTGTCATAAGGCAGCCCTGTTGTCTTTGTATCCACCTTTTTTACCCGCTTTAATTCTTTAGGCATGCTCATTGTTACATCACTCCTTTTCAGTTAGTCTGTTGCTTGTTCCTACTTTCCCGATCCCTCTAGCATGCTCTGCAGCATCTGCTTGTTAAAAGCCGCATACATTATAAAAATTGGAATTACACTCAGCGTAGCAGCTGCCAAAACAATACCAAGATCAGGTTGACCCGGGTCTGCCAATGACTTTAATGCTACCGAAACAGTAAACATCTTTGATTTTGTGGTAAGAATAAGGGGGCCGAAAAAATCATTCCACGAATTCATAAATGTTAGTATTGCTAAGGATATCATTGCAGGTTTCATAATAGGAAAAGATATTCCGGTCATTATACGCCATTCACCTGCACCTTCTATCCTTGCAGCTTCAAGCATTGAGTCGGGAATTCCCGAATAAGCGTATTGACGCATTAGAAATATACCGAATGGCGGAATCAGCTTTGGTACTATTAATGCCCAATAGGTATTTAATCCTCCAAGCGTTCTTATCAAAATGTATGTAGGCACTACGATTGATTCAAATGGAATCATCATTGATGCCAGTGCCACTAAAAACAACCCTTCTTTTCCCGGGAATCTATATTTGGCAAAGGTAATACCGGCAAGGGCACAAAAAAAAGATGCTCCGACAGTTGTTATTGTAGTTACGATTGTACTATTAAGCATATTTCTCCAAAAAGGCCAGTAGTCAAAGAGTTGGTTGTATTCTCTTAGCATAAAACCTTCTCTGGGCAATAGCTTGGGATTCATACTTAATATTTCATAATCCTGCTTAAAGCTCCCTAAAACCATCATCAAAAAAGGTATGACGGTAACGACAATCAATGTAATCAAAAAGAGATACGTTACATGTTCCGCTTTTAAGATTTTTTTCAAATCATTCGCCTCCCATACTACATTTTTTCCCTATTAAACTTCACAGAGAAATAGCTTATAAAAAGCAGAATCATAAATAAAATATAGGACATTGACGAGGCATATCCAATCTTGGAATATTGAAAAGCATTATTGTAAATGTAGAGAATCAAATTTGTAGACGAATGCCCTGGCCCTCCGTTTGTAAGTATCATGGTTGCCCCAACATTTTGAAATACAAATATTGTAGACATGAGTACAACAAAGAAGGTAACATCTTTCACTAAGGGTGCAGTAATTCTAAAGAATCTCTTCGTTTTGGATGCTCCGTCTATATCTGCCGCTTCATATATCTCTTTTGGTATCTTTTGAAGTCCGGCTAGCATAATTATTGTGAAATACCCGGTGGCCTTCCATGTCTGCATAATGGCTATAGAAATCTTAGAGAACTCTGATGATTCAAGCCACTTTACCGGTGCTATTCCAATAATACCGAGTAAATTATTTATAGTTCCACCATTTGTAGCCAATAAAATTCTGAAAATGACAGCAACAACAACTACTGCAGTTATATTGGGCAATAGCAGAAAGAAAGAATATATACCTTTCCCCTTTATTTCGGGTGAATTGATAATGGAGGCTATAAGCAATGAGAGAAATGCTCTAAGCGGAACTATCATCAGCCAAATCAATACGGTATTCCATAAGGTTTCCCAAAATATTCTGTCTTTTGCCAATGTCAGATAATTTTCAAAGCCAATGATTGTTGGCGTGGGATCAAACCCATTCCAGCGTGTCAAGCTAAGAAAAAAACCATATATCATTGGGTATAACTGAAAGATAAAAAACAAGATAAAAAAAGGCAATATCCAGAGATAGCAATAATATTTTTTTTTCATCTCTCCTAACATATAATCCTCCAATGCACAGGCGAATGGAATAGTTTTTTATTTCATTCGCCTGATTTTTAAGATTCCTAAAAAAAAATGATTTATTGATTAAGGGCCCTTATCTTTTTAGCAGCATCATTTACAACATCTTCGGCAGTACCTTTATTGCTGAAAAAGTCATTAATCATCTGTGCAACAATATTTTCTGCTTCAGATGTTCTAAGGTCCTTGTACGCGACAACAGCATTATCTTTATACTTTAAGAAGATTTTTGCAATATCTGATGTAACCTTTTGACCACCAAATACATCCCATGACCTGGAGTCCTTCGCAATACTTTCAATGCTTGGAATATATCCGTTTACAATCTTAGCCATAGTGCCCTCTCGATTAATTTCCGATAGGGCCCTGCCGCCCTCAACAGAGCATGCGAGAAACTCAATCACTTTCCATGCTAACTCTTTATCAGGCGCTTTACTGTTAATGACATAGTATGTTGAAGAAGCCTGGTAGTTGTCTAAAGCATTGTTAAACATATTTGGTGCGGCAACCATTTTCCATGAGCCGTATCCGCCCTTTCCTTCGGGATCAAGATTAGACTCAAAATAAGCGGCGTAATAGGTTGGCGCAAGTCTGGCAACAATCTTCGAATCATTTATCGCAGTCCAAAGCGCTTCATCACTGACATCCGGCGAGAAAACACCCAAATCGTTTATTGCTTTAAGCTTGTTAAGTGTCTCAACAGCCTTGCCGTTATCAAGCATTACGTTGCCTTCACTATCAAATATTCCGCCGCCTGCGGGGTATAAATAATTCTTAAAGGAATTTTTGGCATTATTGTTGTCACTTGGATTAAATGCATCAATAAAATATCCGTTATTCTTCAATTCTTTTGCCACTTTTATATATTCATCATAATTTGTGGGAGGATTTAAGCCCAATTGTTTAAAAATATCGGACCTATAGTAAAAAGCTAAAAAGGACTGCTGCATCATCACACCATATGTCTTGCCATCATTCATGATATTCTGATAAGACTGTATAAGCTTATCTTTAGGAATCCTGTCAGATATATCTTCCAGCCATCCGGCTTTCATAAATTGATCACACAGAAAATCGTGGATTATCATTATGTTAGGATCTGAATCGCCGGCCGACAGCTGCAGTCGCATCTTGGTCGGATATTCAGCAAAGGGATACTTTTCAAATGTAAACTCAACATCAGGATTTTTTTCCGAAAAGCTCTCTAATGCAATTTCGGTTATATTTGTCAGGTGTGCTCCGCCCCAAAGACTTATCTTACCTTTCAGTTCTGTGCTTTGTGTCTGTGATTTTTCCTTTTCTTCAGGTTCATTATCATTAGGTTTTTCCGCTTCTGTATTATCTTTGTCTGCACTTTTGTTTTGTTCACTGCCGTTTTCCGTACCACATCCAATTAGCAATCCTACCATCATAAACATTACTAAAATAAGCGTGATTGCTCTCTTGCTATTCATATACATTCCTCCTGAAATCAATCATTATAAAGATTAACCTTTACTATCTTTAGTTTAGCAGCAAAAATCGACAAAGTACACGAACAATATTGAACAATAAGCGCACAATATTGACTAAACTTACGTAAAGGTGATTCTCATATTATTCTATAATATATGGAAGAGTGATTGTAACTGTGGTTCCGATGTTGAACAAGCTATCTATGTGCAAGCCATATTCTTCACCAAATGATAGTTTGATTCTGTTATTGATGAGTATAAGTCCATTGCCGCCCACAATATCGGTGTCTAAATTATTGACGATAGATAATTCATTAAGCTGTTTAACTTTTTCCTGATTCATGCCCATGCCATTATCGCTGATTTTTATCTCTAATCGATCTCCTATATGTTTAACCGATATGGATAATTCCCATTTCCCTATCTTGTTGCCGAATCCATGCTTAAGTGCGTTTTCCAATATAGGTTGGATAATAAAAGGAATGATCCTGCATCTTTTGCAGCTTTCTTCAATGGATACATCCGTTATAATTCTGTCCGGATAACGGTTTTTCAGAATATAAATATACTTCGAGACAGCATCCATTTCCTCAATTAGCAGCACTTTTTTATCCGCATTTACCATGTTGTAACGCAGTAATAATCCAAACGCCTCACATATTTTTTCAATCTCAGTATTATGTGAGGTGATGGCAATATTGGTTATTTGCTGCAGCACATTGTATATAAAATGGGGATTGATCTGTGTATGAAGCATGCGCAGCTGCATATGCTTTTCATTAATTTGCAGCTGGTAATGCTTTGCTAAAAGGGTGTTTATTCTATTCACCATCTCACCGTATTTTTCGTACAAGACACCGATCTCATCATGACCATTATATTCGAGAGTAAACTTAAGATTATTGTCATCCGCCGAAGAAATGCTTCTCGCCAGGTTCTCTATAGGATTTATTGTCTTTTTTACTATCGCTATAATTGGAAAAATAATAATCATTATTAAGATAGCGCATACAGCGATAAAAAAATATATGGCTTTAGACACTCTCTTGTAAATATTTACTCTTCCGCCGCACTTCACCATAATCCAATTTTCATCTTCAAATTCCTTAAATACCGTAAGTTTTTCCTCATCCAGCTCAAACTTCATGTTATTATTAAGCCCTTTAAGTCTTTTCACGGTATAGTCAATATTTTTGATCTGCTTTGTTAAATGTTCATTCGTCGAATAGACGAATGACAGGTCTGATGAATAAAATAACATGTCTTCATGATAAAGCAAGCTGCTCTCAAACATATTTTTAAAATAATTTCTATCCAGCGTAAAGCTAAGAACATACGCTACTTTTTTTAAGAAAGGGTTTTCAATGGCTATCGATACATTTAATGTATTACCGCCGTCCATTCCGGTATACTGATATTGACCGTAATTGCTTACGGCTTTATCATACCATGGTTGGTTCTCAATTCCCGATTGGATCGGATCAATATTTATCAGGTTAGAAGTTATTTCATCCGCTCTCTCAACAACATATTTTTCATCTATAGTAGGGAAAATAATCTCAACCTTGTTTATATATTCGTTGCTATAAAATAGATTGCCAAGTCGCATCTTCATTTGGTCATTAAAATTTGCTTCGTTATACGGTAATATTTTGTCATTCAGTACAATGTTTGTCCACAACATCTCATCGGATATTATGATGTCTGCTAAATTTTTTATGTTTTCAAATGAATAGTTTATATTTTTTTCAAGAGAATCCAAAAGGATCTCTGAAGATGAAATATAAGATTTCTTGGCATCATTATAATATATTGTTGAACTGGCAATGATTATAATAACTAACAAAATGATCAGCAGCAAAATTAGAGGTATAATAAGATGTACAAACATAGAATCCCTTTTACGCATATTACCTAATTGTCCTTTCTGAATATTTTTGATATTCACTCGGGGTCATATTATATTGTTTCTTAAACAAACGACCAAAATAATTTGAGCTTGAATACCCTACCTGCTCCCAAGCCACACTGACCGGCACACCGTTTTTTAATAATTTTTTCGAATTTTCAAGCCGCAGCAGATTGATATAGTCGACTATGCTCATGTCATAGATTTCCTTGAATTTGCGGCAGAGATATGCTTTGCTGAGATAAAACTGCTCACTTAATGTGGTAAGTGTAATGTCTTTATAATAATTTTTAACAATATACTGCCGAATGTTCTCAAAGATTCCATCGGCCCTTTTGTCTTTTTTGAGCAGCACATTGCTTAGTGTATCCATAAAAATATTGAGTGTTAATACAATGGTTTGATGGTCGTATGAGTTTAATGCCGTCTCAAATAAATAAATCAATCTGTGCAGCAAGGATACATCCAAAGAATGGTATTCAAACCAAGCTTTCAAAGTATCTATATACCATAAAAACTCTCTGCGAATTTTTCCGGTTCTTACGTATTCACCATTTTCAATTTTTTGACGCAGCTCAGTCAGCGGATCAAGCAAATTCTCAGCGCTTAATGTTGTTTTGGCTCCAAATTCTACGGACAAATAACGATCTTCTGCTTCAACCTCTTCTTCATCAAGTAAAGTGTTTTTAAGATCGGTGATATCTATGTTCTGTAGTATAGAACGTATGCTGCTCAAACGTTCCCTAAGTTCGGTCGGTTTTTCAAAACACCTGCCTTTTATGAAAAGGATTTGTTCTTTATTACCAAATTCTTTTTGTGCCAGGGCATATGCAATATAGTTTTTTATATTTACTGTAAATTGATTTATATCCAGCATTGAGGATAATACGTAATACTGGGGATTGTATCCTCCGATATACATGACATCAAACAGATTTTTAAAATTATTTGTATTATTAAAATGGGAAAAAATCATTTCTCTGTCTCTCATTTTTGTGAGAATCGTTAAGGTTGAAAAACGCCTGCTTTTTCCGCTGCTCTGTTCTTCTTCCAATAATCTTTCTGAAAATATCTCTGCCGACAGATTAATTGTATGATAAAAAGATCCTATATGACTGTTTATTTTTTTTTGTTTCCGTTCATTCATCATGTGTACAACGGTGTTTTTTAGAGCAGCATTGAATTGAGCCCTGTTGATCGGCTTTAGAAGATAATCTCTTACCCCATACAGAATGGACTGATGCGTATATTCATAATCGTCATACCCGCTTATTATGATAACATTTATCTCAATACTATTCTTCTTGAGCAATTCCATTAATTGAATGCCATCCAACATCGGCATATTCATATCTAATATTAGGATATCAGGGCTTAGTTGACATATCAATGAAAAAGCACGCAATCCGTCTTCCGCCTCATAGATTTCAGATACGTTACAGCTTTCCCAATCACCCAAAACCTTTAGTGTTTCCCTTGTTCTTTTTTCATCATCCACGATCAGTACACTAAACATGAAATTCACCTCTATACATTTGTACAATCTATACTATTGGGTATATTTTGTTTGCACTCTTAGATGAAAAAAATATATACGGGCTAGAAAAACTATTGGCTTTTACTAGCTGGTATTCTCCCATTCTTTACGCTGAATATCAAAGGAAACATAAGTTTACAATATCGTTTACAAATTGTTTTCTAAACTCTCTATTCTCCTTGCTAACCATTTCTTTACCCCCTTCTCCCTTTTCTCGCCTACTTGTATTATACTACTTTTTATAACATCCTGAAAGCTTCATTAATCATTTCCTTGAAAGGGGCTAGCTTAGGCAACATTTTGGAACCGGACTGACATATATTTGGCTGCAATATATAGATACCTAACTTTAAAATTGAATTTACATTTACACAAAACTACTCACAGACCCGTGGATATTGATTATGGTGCCTCACTTATGTAATTCTCCTTTAAACTTGAATTATTTATTGGCAATCCGTTTAAGCAAATCATTGTAAACATCTTCTGCCAGATGATTGACATGTGTTTCATCTAGATATGTGCTGTCTTTAACCTCGGCTGCATATTGCCTGAATACATCCTCTGTCTGTTCCCTATAATTTTCATACTTCTTAACATGCTTATATTTACGTACAGAGATTCCTAAAATGTCATTCACTATTTGCACCTGGCCATCACAAAACCGGCCTGCTCCAATTCCTATAACAGGAATCGCCAGCCTTTTAGATAAAATTTTACTTATCTCTTCGGGTACAAGCTCCAAAACCAGTGCCATCACACCACACTTTTCTAAAGCTATAGAATCCTCAATCAGCTTTGTTGCATCTTCTATCGTTTTTCCTTGTACAGCCCTTCTTTTGTGAAACTGCGGATTCAATCCCAAATGTCCGACGACCTCAATTTCATTATCAACAAGATATTTTATTATGTTCTCCCGCATTCCCTCCAGCTTCACTCCATCTGCTCCATTTTCAACAAAGGTTCTTGCGTTTCTCAAAGCTAATTTTGGCGTATCATACGATTTATACGGCATGTCGACAAGAAGATATGCGTTAGTAACACCTCTCCTTACAGCCTTTAGATGATGAATCATATCATCCATGCTTACTTCCGTTTCGCTTGTGTAGCCCAGCATATTTGTCCCTACACTGTCTCCGACAAATATCACATCTATCCCTGCCGCATCCTGGAGTACAGCAGTTGGGTAATCATAGCAAGTTAACATTGTAACTTTAGTACCTTCAGCCTTTTTTTGAATCAGATAATCTTTGTATTTCTTCATATAAACCTCCATTCCGTCGCTATCATAGGCGACATAAATATTTATAAAAAACAGTGTGCAGCTTTAATGGTATTTT
>JAKSBV010000504.1 GCA_022360955.1 Bacillota bacterium | reverse complement strand
TTTTAATCAAATTGGAGGTCCTATACAGCCTAACGGTTGTGTGGGGTTTCTAAGGTATCTTTAATGGTCAAGCGGAAGATCGGTATAGGTGTCGTAATGCTTGTGTGTAGTCGAAAGATTGCATATAGGTATGTAGATATCCGTATCGGTTGTAGCGTAGATCATCATGGGCTCTTTTTGTTTTTTTTCGACATAGAGACGAATGCCCAAGCAGAAAATGTTGCAACTTTATTGCCAACGGTGTCGAATTATAGATTGATTTGCGGAATTTGTAGAAAAATCTTTACTTTTTAAAAAGATACATGTAAAATAAAGGCAAAGAAAGGGATAATGGGTAAAAATAGTATGGTGGTTGTATAATGTAAAATCTACATAAAGATCGGCAAGTCGTTGAAGAATAGAAAAAGGTACTAGAAGAAGATAAAGGGGAATTGTTGAATGAGCGTAATTCATAAAGTAGCAGATAGTCTTGCTGAACAAATATATCAGGCAGCTCCGGATAAGACCAATAAAGAAATAGTGCAATATTTTTTTATCCGGATATTTACGCAAGCCGTTTTTTTTCTGTTTTTAATTCCGTTAGCGCTATTGCTGCATATTGATATAGCCGTTACCGTTATAGTGCTGGTGAGTTACATGGTGTTACGCAGATGCTGGGGCGGTGCCCATCTTGAAAACGATATTGCATGTTTGGCGCTCAGTATCACTACGGTATTGTTGGCAGCATGGCTGGCAACGTTGATTGAGGTGACGATCACTGCAATCCTTATGTTTTATATGGCGAGTTTTTTAATAGTGAAATGGACTGATGTTGTTGACAGCCCGGCAAAACGTATTGTTAAACTGAGGTCTAAATTTAGACGGCAGGGCCTGATTACGCTGACAATATTGTTTGCAATCAATACAGTCTTATTTTTTATGCCGAAAGCGTCCGTATTTTGTACTGCTGTACTTTTGGGTGCGGGTATGGAAATGGTCAGCCTTATTATCGGCAAGTTAACCTATAAGTAAAGAACAACCCAAGTTTAACGGGGCTCAGATGAAGCGCATAACAAGTTTATGTCTAGGCCTTATGTTTTGAAAAATCTTTGATATGGAAAGGCGGTGCCAACATCGTTAAGACATTATATGTATTTGAGATATTGCAGACGCAAGAAAAAGAGCTTAAAGCCGAAATGGAAGAGACCTTGTCGGAAAAATTAGACAGCTCAATCACAATAGAAGAAATGATTTGGCAGGACGCTATCTTGGATACGCAAAAAGATATTGAAATCAATAAAATTAATTTTAATCTTATTCCCGATAAGGCATATGTAAAGAACGTACTATTGCAAATACTATTAATTATATATCGATATTATACCCCCGGCGAGTTTTAATGATCGATATTTTGTTCTTCCTGTACGATTCTTTTCAAGTGTAACTTTTCCTTTTTACATTTCATATATATAAATGTAAAGCGATTAAGGAGGGTTACTTATGGTATGGTATTCACTATTGATTGCGCTGGCCATTAGTATCGATAGCTTTAGCATAGGAGTGGCCTATGGCATTAAAGAAGTCAAAATACCGTTACTATCCTTAATAATCATCAATATATTATGTGTTGGTGTTTTTTCCATTTCGTTGCTGTTAGGCAATTTACTGTTTTATTTTATATCTTATGGCGTTGCCAAATTTATAAGTGCGATGATCTTAATTTCGTTGGGAGGATGGCTGTTGTTAGGAGTCATTATGGATAGAATCGCACCGGATAGGGATCACCATATTCTTTTAAAAAAAATTAGAATAAAACCTTTGGGTATAGTCATCAATATTTTAAAAGAGCCGTCTGCCGCCGATATGGATGTTTCGGGGAATATTGACCATAAAGAAGCGTGCCTGCTTGGCATAGCCCTTTCCCTGGATTCGTTAGGTGTGGGGATAGGTGCATCCTTGGGTAATCATGCATTATATGCGATCGGTTTTCTCGCCCTGTTTAACTGGCTGTTCTTAATCGGCGGCATGAAGGTCGGCAAATATTATAGTGTGACCAGGTTAAAAGAGAAAGTAAGGCTCATACCGCCGTTGATATTGATTTGCTTGGGCACCCTAAAGCTTTTTTAAGATGATCAGGGTGCCTTGTCTCATTCACGCTGCTTGACTTTTTGCCTTTATGCGATATACTGGTAGAAAATAAGAGAGAGTGGCGTGTAAAGTTGGAAAGAGTATTTGAGTTATTGATACCTGCAGCATTATCGGAAAATACGATTAAGCAGATACTATATCATCATTATCGCATGTCTTCAAGACTTATTGCCAAAATCAAGCGCAATGAAGGCATTTTGCTGAATGAAAGGGCACAATCGGTGACGGCTGTTGTCAAAATGGGCGATCGATTAAAAATCATTATCCCGTCGGAAAAATCCCTGAATATTGTGCCAAATGCAATGCTCCTTGATATTGTATACGAAGATCAGGACATCATGGTGGTGAATAAGCCCCCCGGGTTACTGGTTCACCCGAGTCAGGGACATTACAGCCGCACATTGGCCAATGGGGTAGTACATCATTGGCAGGCAAAGGGGTGCAGCTATGTCTTTCGGCCGGTCCATCGCCTGGATAAAGATACCTCCGGATTAATGGTGATTGCTAAAAACCAATATGCCCATCAACAGCTTTCCGATCAAGTTGCCGCAAATTGTTTGGAAAGAAAGTATATTGCTGTTGTCCTGGGGCGTATCCGGTGCCGGGAAGGGACAATCGACGAACCCATTGCGAGAAAGCCCGGCAGCATTATAGAGCGGTGGGTCTCCGGCGACGGACAGAGAGCCGTTACCCATTACAGGGTAATAAAAAGATTACAGAGGCTGACAGTCGTTGAGCTGGCACTTCAAACCGGCCGCACACATCAGATTCGGGTGCATATGAGGCATATAGGCCATCCCCTTGCAGGGGATTGGCTTTACGGAAAAGAAGATGACAGCCTTATTTCTCGGCAAGCACTTCATGCGAAGTATTTGGCCTTTACTCATCCCGTGAACGGACAGGCTATGTGCTTTGAAAGGGGTATGCCCGAGGATATGGAAGCTTTGATTTGACCTTTTTACAGCACAAAATCCGTTCAAAAAGACAAGATTTGATGTATTTGGGTTTTTATTTTGCAAAGACATGTTTTCCGATACGATTGATCACCGGACGGCCGTATATCCAGTTATTCGTTGTTTTTGCCGGATTGTAGTAGTAAATAGCGCCTCCGGAAGGGTCCCAGCCGTTTAAAGCATCCTGGGCGGCCCGCATGGAGTCGGATCTCATATTGGCATGGATTTGGCCGTCGGTTATAGCAGTAAAAGCGCGCGGCTGATAAACAACGCCTGCGATGGTATTGGGAAAAGAAGGATGACGCACCCTATTTAATATGACTGCGCCCACAGCAACCTGACCCACATAGGGTTCCCCCCTGGCTTCTCCATTAATGGCCCTTGCCATCAAAAGGACGTCTCCCGATCTGCTTGTGTCGGTACGTGCCGGTCGTCCCGTCGGCAATGCAAGGCCGCCTAATGTCTCCGGACCTGCTATTCCGTCTACCCTCAATCCGTTTTTTGCTTGAAAATTTCTTACGGCTGCTGTGGTTCGCCAACCGTAAATGCCGTCAATATCCCCCTTGAAATATCCCCATTGTCTAAGTCGAAATTGAATATCTTTTACTTGCTGTCCGCGAGAACCGTAACGAGCCAGCACCGATTCGGTTGTCCACGTCTTGTAATAATAATAACACCCAAAACAGGTCACTGCCAGTATTAATAAGCTTATCATAAATTTCTTCATCGTGTATTCCTCCAAATTTAATATTGTTGAAACAAAGGATAAAGATAACCAACTTTAAACCTAAAAATACTATTTACATAACCAACGATGACCCTGCGTTTTTGTGTAAACATAAATTCGATTTTAAAGTTGGGTATCCATATGCTAACAAAAAATATTTTTTGTCATAGTTGGAGAAAATATGTGTGAATACAAGAAAAAATGAGAGGAGCATGATGATGAGACTGTGGATGCCTGACAGGGTGTTCTTCGAACCGTCGGCACAAGCATATCCGATGGGGCAAAAAATACTTGAATTTTGTGAAAATCATAAAATCCCTATATTGGAAACGACTTCTCACAATCAGATAAGGGGAATTCCGGGAGAAAATGAGAAGGCCAAGTATGCCAACGCCAAGAAAACACTGGTGGTCGGCACCAAAAAGAGCTTGAAGCTGGATGTTTGCAAACCTTCGGCCCACTACCAGTTCTCACTTATGACAAATTGTCCCGGACATTGTGAGTATTGTTATCTATTTACAACCCAAGGGAAAAAACCCTATGTGAGGGTATATGTGAATTTGCAGGATATATTTGCAGCTATCGATAAGTATAGCGGAGAAAGGCTTCCGGAAACAACCAGCTTTGAGGCAGCCAGCACCGGAGACCCTCTGGCTGTAGAACATATTACGGGAGGATTAAAAGAAACGATAGAGCATTTTGGCACACTGGCGCACGCAAAGCTGAGGGTTGTGACAAAATTTGCAAATGTTGAGCCTGTACTGAACGCAGAACACCACGGGCATACACGGTTTAGATTTTCCATTAATACGGAACATGTCATTAACCGTTTTGAACATAATACCGATAGTCTTCAGAAAAGATTAGAGGCAGCGCAAAAAATCGCCCGTGCGGGATATGAGATAGGATTTCTGGTTGCGCCCATCATTCTTCATGAGGATTGGGAAGAGGCGTACAAGCACCTCATCGATCAAGTACGGGCATATATTCCCCGAGAGGTGGAGGGGGCGATTACCTTTGAACTGATTCAACATCGATTTACCGGCAATGCCAAGAAGATTATTTTAGAAAGGTATCCCAATACAAAGCTGGATATGGATGAAAACAAAAGAACCCTGAAATATGGGAAGTACGGACGGATGAAGTATGTGTATCCCAAATCGGAAGTATCGGAAATGAAAGCCTATATTTCGGATTTGATTACCGCAAGCTTTCCGGATGGGAGAATACAATACTTTACCTGAATGGATCTGAGATAAAAACCTGTACACTGAAAGTCTCCGGACACCAAATGTATAGGTCATCATATTTTTAGAAAGACGGATGTAAATGGATGTTACCAAATTATCAAACGATGGGTTGATGTTTTACTATTTTAATAATAGAAATCAAATTGACCAACTGTATCGACAACAAAAAGAGCTGGAACAGGAAATAAACAAGCGCCTTGCAATTATGCGGGAACAAGGGGCCAGAGGGAAGTTTAGCGTGCAGAACGGGGACAAATCGTGAAAGGAATTAATATAGGTTTTATTCGACCGTAAATCTATAACCAATGCCCCAAATGGTTTGAATGTATTTGGGGTTTTTGGGATCATCCTCTATCTTTGTTCTCAAATGCCTTATATACACCATGATTGAATTATCGTCAATAATGGTTTCGCCCCAGATATTCCGGTAGAGCTGTTCTTTTGAAAACACTTGATTCGGATTTTCCATAAAGAATTTTATCAGCATCGTTTCTTTTGAGGAAAGAGGAATTTCCCGGTTGTTTTTGCAGCATTTATAGGTATTGAAATTGAAGTTAAAAGGACCGACTATAATCCTTGCCGCTTTTTCTTTTGATGCCATGATTTCTTTATGCCTGCGAATGTGTGCTTTCACGCGGGCGCAAAGGACAGCAGGACTAAAAGGCTTTGTTATATAGTCATCCGCGCCAATACCGAATCCCAGAATTTTATCATAATCTTCATTTTTACCGCTTAACAGCAGGACAGGGATGTTGATGCCTTGATATCTGATTTTTTTTATGACCTCTAAGCCGTCTATGTCTTCCATCATAATATCCAGAACAATTAAATCAAATGAATTCTGTTCAATCATTTCCAAAGCCTTTTTTCCGCATCCGGCTTGGAATACAAGCATATTTTCTCTATCAAGACTTTTTTTAATCATTTTTCTTATGGATTCCTCGTCATCTACAACCAGGATTTTTTCTTTGCTCATTTCAACCTCTCCTTTTAAATCTTAAAAAAAATTAAGATTTATTTTAAAGAATTTTAAGATTTGTAAAGAATTTATTAAGGTTTATCTTTTATTATAGTAAATATAAACAAAAGATATTTACAATTATACTATATTTTTATCATTAAGTCACATAAAATATGTCGTTAAGGTTGCTTTTGAGTATAAAATATCACCAAATATTACTAAAAATGCATTTGTTAGAATTCCTGTAGTGCCCTTATAGAGCGGACTAATGATTTCATGTAATGGTAAATTGTACAATAAATAAAATCAAAAGGAAAAATAAATTTCATTGTCGAATACTTAATAAGAAGACTAGTCAACATAAAATAATTCAGTGCATCATCTTTGAATTCGGAGGTATTCAAAATGAAATTTATGCGTCGGATTGATTTTTCTAAACTCATTGGGAATAAAAAGATTATATTCCTGTTTATGGCTGTTGCTTTAAGTGTTGCTTTATTGAGCAGGATGGTTTATCTAAGTTATACGGATTATAGAGATACGATTGTAGCACAGCAGCAGGAACAGCTGTTAACAATTGCCAAGTCAATCGCAAGAAGTTTGGAACTGTATATTGAAGAAAAGACAAATAGTTTAAAAATGATTGCAAATAATCCTACATTCCAAAAACAGCTGGATCTTCTTTTAACAAATCATATTTTAGAATCTGATATTTACCCTTTAAAAGCTTTTTATGAAGCACAAAACGAAGAAATTGAAACAATCAGCTTATTAGACAGCAAAGGAACTGCCATATACCGGTATGTATCGGATAAGAATAGCCATAAAGCCGATGTGAGCACGAATCATCCGGATGTGGATTATGTTTTAAGAGAACATAAACCGTATGTTGGTAATGTATATAAAAATAGTGCAGGATATTTTGTGATAAATATTTTAGAGCCGGTATTTTATCAGGAGCAATTTCTAGGTATTTTAATGATTTCCATTGATTTGAATGTTGTATATAACCGTCTGGTTCAGCCGGTAAGAGCGGGGGAAAAGGGTTATGTGATGGTGAAAGATAATGAAGGCACTATACTGATGCATCCTGCCGAAGAACAGATTGGGATTCATGTCTTGAAAACAAGAAAGGAGAGATATCCTGATTTGGATTTTTCAGAGCTGGAAGGGCTGATCAACAATCAAATGAAAGGAAAAGAGGGGGCAGAAGTTTATCATTCCTATTGGTGGCCGGACAACAAATTAGTCAAAGTGAAAAAATTAAATGCCTATGCACCCGCAAATGTCGGCAACGATTTCTGGATTGTGGCGGTTCCCATGTCTTACAAAGAAATTGCAGATCCGATCCAGGAAAATTTATTTAGTATATTGAGGATTGTATTTATTTTTATACTTATGTTTTCAGGCAGCATTTTTATCATTGTCAGAATGCAAAAAAATAAAAAGGCGCTAGAGATAGAAACACGCTATTTAAAGGAACTGAATAAGGCGACCGAAGAATTGCGAAGAAGTGAAGCCCAATTACAGCATTCCCAAAAATTGCAAACCATAGGGACTTTGACGGGCGGTATCGCCCATGAATTCAATAACTTACTAACACCAATTCTTGGGTATTCTGAGATTATACTGAGAGATTTGCCGAGAGAGAGCGAGCTGTATGAAGATATCACTGAAATCTATGATACATCGAAGAAAGCAAAGGAATTAATAGAACAAATCCTTATATTTAGTCGCAGAGAGAATAAGACCCTTCAATACAAACCGGTACAAATCAATCAATTGATAAAGGGAACCTTAAAATTAGTCCGATCGGCTTTGCCAAGCACGATTGATATAGTGGAAAGCATTGGTGAGGATTGCGGCTATGTATGGGCCAGCCCTACACAGATACATCAGGTTATTATTAATTTATGTACAAATGCGTATCATGCAATGAAGGAACGCGGAGGCATCCTTGAGATCCATACGCAGGTAGTGAGTCGAGAGAAAGAAGTCATTCTAAAGAATAGTAATTTGTCTGACGGCGCATATATAAAAATTTCGGTAAAAGATACCGGATGTGGTATGACTAAAGAAATGATGAACCAGATTTTTGATCCCTTTTTTACAACAAAAGCGGTCGGAGAAGGTACCGGCCTGGGTTTATCTGTTGTGCATGGCATTATATCGAATCATAAGGGAGAAATTGTGGTGGAAAGCGAATGGGGAGTAGGTAGTATTTTTAATGTATACTTACCGCAGATGGAAGCGGCCTCCGATGATGTATCCTTCTCGGATCATGTGATTTTAAAGGGGAATGAGACTATTTTAATTGTAGACGATGAGCCGAAAGTTGTAAAAATGATGAAAAAAAAGCTGGAACAATTAGGGTACCGCGTATGGGCGGAAACCAACAGCGTAGAAGCACTGAAAAATTTTAGGACTCATTCGCATAAATTCGATCTTATTATAACGGATCAAGCTATGCCCCATTTGAAAGGTATTGAATTAGCCGAAAAGATGAAAGAGATTCGACCGGATATAAAGATTCTTCTTATTACCGGCTTTATTGATGAGACCGTCACAAAATATATTGAAAACGCAGTGATTGACGACTATTTGATTAAACCTATTTTAACGACCGAATTGAGCGAAAAAATACGGAAAGTTTTAATGCGGAGTTTAAGATAAAGATAGTAAACAGCAAAAGTTTGAAATATAATCGTACTCCAGCAACTAGTATTCCAAGGCTAAAAAGCAGTTGAGGGCTGAGAGATGAGGGTTGAGAATAAAATGCCCACCGTTCGCAACACCTTGTCACTGATTACTTTACGTTCCTGTTTGGTTGCATTCGGATATCCGCCCTCTGACCTCCGATTTCCGTTTTATCCATACGATTATATTTCTAGTTCTAGTGTTTATTATCTATAAAGATAATGCAT
>JAKSBV010000018.1 GCA_022360955.1 Bacillota bacterium | reverse complement strand
TTGGGTTAGATGGTTTGGCGTAACAGCCAGTCGATTAGCATATTCTTTAAGCGATAGATTTTCATGGTTGTTTTCTTCAACCAAGTGATAAAAACGTTTCACCAGCATATAGCCTTTACCTTTTGATTCAAGAGTTTCTTCTGTTTTGTATCTCGAAGTACAAGTGGTAAGAATTAAATCAAGTAATGAACGCAGGGTATCCAGTTTGTTTGTTTGGTTTTCATTTAGTTCGGAAATACTACGTTGGAATAATTGCTCTAGAAATTGAGTGTCTTGCTTTAATTCTAACTGAAGCGGAGGGTTATCCTGATGCAAATTATAAAAGAATGGAAATTCGATCAGACTGTTTTGATTGCTTCTGTTTGCCAGGTAAAAATCAGCAGTGAAAATGTAAATATAACCTTCAATATCATTGGAAAACTCAATCTTATGCGCTTGTCCGGGTGACATAAAAAATACACAAGGAGGTTTTATTTCATACTTATTGCTATCGATTACATGAAAGCCCGATCCTTTTAATAAATATAATACCTCAAAAAAATCGTGACGATGTGGATACTCAACACTGAAGTGTCTTTTTGCATCAAAAACTTCTACCTGAAACTGCTGACTCTTTCGCTCGGGAGAGCTAAAGTTATCCAAACTGTAAATTGGAATATGGTTTGCCTTATTCTTCATGGTAAAAGTTTCTGAAATCAAATCTACTAAAATAGCTTAAATGTAAGCCTTTAATTGTTTTCGATATTCAGAAGGTGTTTGACCGGTTACCTTTTTAAACTGTTTATTGAAATGGCTTAAATTATTAAATCCACTATCGTAACTAACATCAAGAATACTTAAGTCCAGATTACGGAGTAGGTTACAAGCCAGTTCAACCTTGATTTGGTTGAGATATTCAAAAATGGTTATTCCCATTTGTGATTTAAAGAAACGGCACAGTGATCCTTTAGCCATATTTATAACGCTAGAAATCTTATCCAGATCAATCTCTTCCTGATAATGTTTCATCAAATATTGATGGATTTTGGTTATCCTGTCACTTCCTGTTTTAAATCTTTTCTTTGCATACTCAACACTGGCAAGCAACTCAATGGTATCACTTCTGCCAATAATATCCAGTATCTTATAGAAATGAACGATTTGTTGAAACTTTTCCATATAAGGCATCTCAAGCATCAGTTCACTAACTTCATTCAATGTTTCACCTTTAATTTTCAT
>JAKSBV010000073.1 GCA_022360955.1 Bacillota bacterium | reverse complement strand
TCATCATCATCGCTTTAATCGCATTACCTGTAGTAACTATTCTATTGTCCCGGTTTCCCAGCTTGCAATCAATCAGCTCAACCAATCCCATTTTTTCGCACATGGCTGATAACATAGGCAATGCCCCATCTACACATGCTTTTGCTCTTTCTATAACATTAAATCCCACTTGAAACTCCAGAATAAATAGTATTAATTTACATTAACATATTTTCGCTAAGTGTTTTATTGGTGATAACTGCTGTACTAACATCTCCTATATTTTGTTAGCGAAAAATGAGTTATATATAGCACAATACGTTATTGTATGATTTCTATTGTTTCGGTTAAACAAGCCGTTTCTTCCGGAATATGCAAATAACCGTTATATCTAATCTATATTCATTTCCGTCAATTACAAAGACCAAATCCTTTGTAGTCTTTATCAAAATAGTTAGTCGCATTAAGTGCAAACCTATGAGCTGCTGATTGGTATTTAGGATATATCGTACCATCATACGGCAAAGAACTCATTTGATTGATCACCATTGCAAAATATGAAAAATCCCGGTTCAATACCGGCACATGATAACATGTCTTTTGTCTCTTCTTTAGCATATGCTAATCTGACAGATAAACACCAGGCTCGCGGGAAAGATAATTGTAAATATCTATTAAAGGCATGCGGTCATCACAAGATTAATCCATGTTAGTTATATTTTGTTGCATTCCTTAACGATAACATCGCATTTAATAGGCACCTTATTTAGTTTTTTTTATAGAATAGTAGTGATTCTTAAAAAAACAGTTGCAAAAAAGTTAAAATAGGGTATAATAAAATTATAAAGGGTACATTAAATAAATTTTAAGGATAACCTTAAAAGGGAGGACAACATGACAAAATATGAAGAAGATTATATAAAGCACATATATTCGAAAACAGAGTTCAAAGAACGGCTTGTTAAAATATCGGAAATAGCGGAAGAATTTTTATATTCCAAACAATCTGTTATTGAAATGGTAAAAAAAATGGAATCTCGCGGTTTTGTGAAATATATTCCATATAAAGGTGTGACTTTAACAGATGAAGGTAAAAAGATTGGTGCCAGGATGACCAGAACGCATCGCCTATGGGAGTGTTTTTTGGCAAATGAACTAGGAATGAAATGGGATGAAATTGATAACGAAGCACATATCTTAGAGCATGCCACATCTGATTTTCTTGAGGCGAAGCTATACGAATACCTTGGCAGACCTGAGTTTTGCCCACATGGCAATCCTATCCCCGATGAAAATGGCGAGGTACATATTAAGGAGTATCATACACTGGATCAAGCAGAGGTTGGCGATACATTTACAGTGAATAAAGTAAAGGATGAACCTTCCTTGCTAAAATACTTAGAAAGAATAGGTATAAGGATAGGCACTAAGATTGTTGTCCAATCGATTTTGGAATACGATGGAATGATTAATGCAAAGAGAGAAGACAAAGAGATTTTTATCAGTAGAGAATCGGCAAAATTAATCCATGGTATTATAAGCCAATAAAATTGAAAGGGGTTCAAAACATGAAAAGAATCGGGTTGTTTATTTTAAGTTTAATGTTAATTGTTTTAGCAGCAGGGTGTGCTGACAATAAAGGAGACAGGGAAGCAAAAGGACAAAAATTAAATATTGTTGCAACAACGACAATGCTGAGGGATTTGGTCAGCCAAATAGGCGGTGAGAAAGTTAATGTAGTCGGACTGATGGGGCCGGGTATTGATCCTCATCTATATAAAGCGAGTGCAGGAGATGTCACAAAAATGCAAGAGGCGGATTTGATCGTATATAATGGGATACACTTAGAGGGGAAAATGGGAGAAATATTTAAAAACCTCCAAGGCAACAATAAAGAAGTCATAGCCGTTGGAGAAATGATTGATAAGAAAAAGCTTATCGCCTCTTCGGATTCTGGCTACAGTTACGACCCACACATATGGTTTGATGTAAAATTGTGGATGGATGCAGCTAACATTGTAGCAGATAAAATCATGGATATAGATGCGGAAAATAAGGATTACTATACGGCTTCACGAGATAGTTATCTAAAGGAATTAGAACAACTTGACGGGTATGTTGCGGAAAGGATCAAGGAATTGGATGCGCAAAGCAGGATTTTGGTAACGGCTCATGATGCGTTTAATTACTTTGGTCATGCGTACGATTTTGAGGTAAGGGGATTACAAGGCATTAGTACGGCAGCAGAAGCAGGCACGCGAGATGTAAGCAAGCTGGCCGACTATATTGTCGAAAAACAGATTAAGGCAATTTTTGTTGAGTCCTCCGTACCGGCTAAAAATGTAGAAGCGCTTCAAGAAGCAGTTGCAGCAAGAGGATTTCAAGTAAGCATAGGCGGTGAGTTGTTCTCCGATTCCACCGGTACAACGGGAACGGAGCAAGAAACCTTAATAGGAACCGTAAAACATAATATTGATACCATCGTTGATGCATTAAAATAATTAATAGGTTGAAGGGGATAAAGATAGCGCAGCTTTAAAATGCCTTTGAACGATTACGGATTAGATCATACTCAAAACAACGATGATTTTACGTTTTTTGTTCAAATAAGCGGCATTTTAAAGTGCGCTATCTGTCAATAGAGGATGTGAGGATATGCAGAAATATATTATTGAAGTGGAAGATATGACCGTAGCATATGAAAAAAAGCCTGTTCTTTGGGATATCGACATTAAGATCCCCAAGGGGGTTTTAATGGCTATAGTAGGACCGAACGGCGCAGGAAAATCTACACTCATTAAAGCCATGCTCAATCTCATTATACCCATATCGGGCAAAGTTTTATTTAACGGCGCTTGCTATGAATCTCAAAGGAGATATATTGGCTATGTACCGCAGAGAGGGAGCGTGGACTGGGATTTTCCGACAGATGTTTTAGATGTTGTGCTGATGGGCACCTACGGTCAAATAGGTTGGATCAAAAGGCCCGGGAAAAAACAAAAAGAGAAGGCGCTTGATGCTATTAAAAAGGTAGGCATGGAAGAATTTGTTGATCGCCAAATAAGTCAATTATCCGGGGGACAACAGCAAAGAGTTTTCTTGGCAAGAGCTTTGGTTCAAGATGCAGACATCTACTTTATGGATGAACCGTTTCAAGGTGTAGATGCAAAAACCGAAAAAGCGATTATCAACATTCTAAAAGAATTAAGATCAAGAGGCAAGACGGTAATCGTTGTGCATCATGATTTGCAAACAGTGAAGGAATATTTTGATTGGGTAACATTATTGAATACGAAATTAATTAAGTATGGGAAAGTAGATGAAGTATTTACGGACGAAAATCTAAGGATGACCTATGGAACGATAGGCCCAATCTTAAAAGGAGAGTAGTGAAAAATGATGTTTTTAGAGTCATTACTCAGAGACTATACACTCCAAATTGTTGCTTTAGGATCTGTTATACTTGGTGCGGTGAGCGGTATCCTGGGAAGTTTTGCCGTGCTCAGAAAACAAAGCTTGCTTGGTGATGCCGTATCCCACGCAGCCCTTCCCGGGATTGCTTTTGTTTTTCTTCTGACAGGTGTCAAGAAAACAGAAATGCTCTTGTTAGGTGCTTTAATATCAGGCTTAATCGGTGCATTTATCATTATAAGCATTGACCGATATACAAGAATCAAATTTGATAGTGCGCTTGGACTGATCTTATCTTCATTTTTCGGATTAGGATTAGTACTTCTAACCTATATACAAAAACGCCCGAATGCCAATCAAGCAGGTTTGGAAACCTTTATATTCGGGCAGGCGTCGACGCTTCTAAAAAGAGACGTTTATATTATGATTGCTTTAGGAGGCATAATCCTGCTTGTAGTTGGGTTGTTTTGGAAGGAGCTGAAACTCTTTTGTTTTGATTGTGAGTTTGGCAAAAGTATTGGTTTTTCAGATACGAAAATAAATCTCATTTTATCCAGTATTACTGTTCTTGCAATCATTATTGGGTTACAGTCGGTAGGTGTTATATTGATGAGTGCACTGCTTATTTCGCCTGGTGTTGCTGCAAGACAATGGACAGACAAATTATCCTGTATGGTAATATTGGCCTCTGTTTTTGGCATGGTTTCCGGTGTAGTGGGAACGCTGATCAGTTCATCGGTGGCCCATATGCCGACAGGTCCTGTAATCGTTATGGTGATCAGCGTAATTATGTTTTTTTCATTGCTTTTTGCAACAAAAAGAGGCATTTTATGGCGCTATATCAAAACGAGAAGGGATAGTCGAGATATCAATGAGTGTAAAATATTAATTAATCTCTACGAGTCGGCGCTGAACCATGAGGAGGTACGCCATGCTCACAAAACAACAATGCTTAAGCCCATAAAAAGCTTACATTATTTGCGCGATAAAGGATATATTAGAAGGGATTATTTGAATACCTGGGTTATTACGGACCTGGGTATGGAAAAAGCAAGAAATTCAATCGATAAAAATAGAGGTGAACGGGTATGACTCCTCAATTGGAAATTCTCATAACAGTTGTTATCGTTTCGTCTGCTTGTGCAGCATTAGGTGTCTTCCTGATTCTTAGAAAAATGGCTATGATGACGGATGCTATATCACATACCATTCTACTTGGCATTGTGATAGCCTTCTTTATAACAAAAAGTCTGACATCCCCTTTCTTAATCATTGGTGCGGCGTGTATGGGGGTGTTTACCGTTTACTTGACAGAAATGCTTAAAAGAACGAGATTGATGGCAGAGGATAGCGCCATAGGCATCGTGTTTCCTTTCTTATTCAGTATAGCCATTATTCTCATTACAAAGTATGCGGGTAATACACACTTAGATGTAGATTCTGTTTTACTGGGTGAACTGGTATTTGTTCCCTTTGACCGGCTTGTTGTGTTTGGAAGAGATATAGGAGCAAAATCATTATATGTAATGGGAACGATTTTATTGATTAATATGCTGTTTATCGCTGTTTTCTATAAGGAACTCAAGCTGGCAACTTTTGACGCCGCACTGGCATCCGTATTAGGCTTTTCTCCTGTATTCATTCATTATGCTCTGATGGGATTAGTCTCAATAACTGCGGTGGGTGCTTTTGAGTCGGTAGGGTCTATATTGGTCATTGCTTTCATGATAGGGCCTCCTGTCACAGCTTATATGCTAACGGATCAACTGAAAAAAATGTTGATATTGAGTATATTGATAGGTATTGTGAACGCAATCGTTGGTTATTGGATATCCGCTATCCTTGACGTATCTATTGCCGGCTCCATTGCCACAATAATAGGCATTACGTATTTATTTGCCTTTATATTTGCACCAAAGAGAGGGATACTGGCCATGATTCATTTAAGACGTGTGCAGCAAATAGAATATGCCGTAAAGTCTCTGCTCTTTCATCTTTATAATCACGAAGGAACGGATATAGAAAAAGAAGAGTCCAATAGACATTCTATTTATAAGCATTTACACTGGGACAAGAGGTTTCTGGAAAGAGTGCTTAAAAAGGCTGCACGTCGTGATTATCTTTCTGTAAATAAAGAATACCTTAAGTTAACACCAGAAGGAAGGAAATATGCCATTAAAAGCTATGAAGTATTATAGTAAGATATCCCTCCGGTAAAAAAGTAATATCCCAAATAAAATCGGAATATTATACGATTTTAATTTTATAACATTCAATATATAATAAGACTTAGCGAGGTGCTCTCGCAAACAGATCAAACGTTAACGAATGTTGGTAATGCATTGCCTTAAGAGGATGTTAAGGGAGCAAGGTAAAAAGAAGATGGAGGGATGAAATAAATGAAAAGAGTCAGTAAAAAAATCTATGGGATTGTGGCAATCCTTATGGCGGTTATTGTGATGTTGTCCGGATGCGGAGCAGCCACCGATAACCCCGTAAGTGATAAAAAAGGACAGGACTCACCTGATGCGGGACAGGACACGCCTAAAGCTAAAATTAAGGTACTGGTTTCCTACGATGCAAAAACGCTGGGACCTCACTATGTTGATTTATGGCCGAAGATTGTAGATGAGCTTGGTTATGAAATGGAGTTTGAAAATCCGGGTACCGAAGCCTTTAAAACCAAAATTAAGGTTGCTTTGGCGGGTAACGAACTGCCGGACGTTTTCTCAGTGTGGGGCGGAAGCTATCTTGAGCCTTTCATTGATTCAAAATCCGTACTTCCTGTACAAGATTATATCGCAGATTCCGGATTGGATTATCAGAAAGCATATGCACAGCCCTACAAGGATGGGAATATGTACGTCATACCCAGTAAGGACGAAGCATACGCAGTGACCTACGTCAATATGGAGTTGCTGAAGCTGATCGGTAAAGAAGTTCCCAGAACATGGGATGATCTTTTGGGTATTGTAGAAGCAACAAATCAGTACAACAAAGCGAACGGCACCACTTATGCAGCCATTGGCCCCGGCGTGAAAGACCGTTGGGTGGGTGAAGTGCTCTATACGGTTATTGTGAACAGCTTGGATAAAGACGCTTTTGATAAGATGATGAGCGGCGAAATCGATATGACCGATGGCGTATTTTTGGAAGCGGCACGCAGAATAGAAAAACTTGTTTCCATGGGTGCGTTTCCGAATGGTTTCCTTCAAATGGCTTCTAGTGAGACCAATGAAATATTTACGACAGGACAATATGTTTTATACCCCCATCAGTCTTCCGTATTGAAAAAATTTGTGGCCGGGATGGACCCGGAGAGTTTGCAGGTTATTCCCTTCCCGGACTGTGCAACTCCTGCAGATCCTAATTATGGGAAGAACCTAATGAACGGAAATAACAAGCTGATGCCCGGTTTGTGTATTAGCAAGAAAGCAGAATTCCCAGACGAAGCCGCAAAGCTTGCTTTGAGATTTTCCGAAGAAGCAAATAAAATCAATGTCATGGACTTTGGTAGTGCAGGTTATATCATTGACGAAAGCTTAAAACCGACGAAGGACTTCCCCACCCCTATCAAGCAGCATGCAGAGTTAGTCAAAAATGTGGACCATTTGACGTCTTACTGGTTTGCTGCGGTAGACGCAGGTGTAGGAGAACCGTGGAGAGACTTGACGCAGAAATTGTATGGACAAGGAGTTACACCGGAAGATTTCGTAAAAGAAGCACAAAAAATATTCTCTAAAAAATAAAAGCTATATTGACTCTATAAAAGAGAGAATGCCTTATTCTCTCTTTTATAGAGATAAAATAAACGGGGAAGGAGAAGTCATCAATGGAAAGAATGCTAAGCAATAAAAAATACGTACTTTTTTTCATGTTGCCGGGTATGCTTTTTTATCTTGTATTTTATCTGATTCCTATACTAGCTACTGTTCAGCTTAGCTTTACACAATGGGACGGAATCTCATTTGAAAATCTAAAGAATATCGGCACACGCAATTATTTTGAATTATTTACTAACGATCCTGTATTTTGGACCGGTATCAAAAATACATTTGTGATTCTGCTGCTTCAGCTTGCGGTTCAGATACCGTTGACTACGATCTTGGCTTTGGTGCTCGATTCATGTGTAAAAGGTGTGAAAGCATATAAGACAACGTTTTTTATACCGGTTTTATTTTCTGCTACAGCTGTGGGGCTGTTGTGGTCAAGGCTTTACGATGTGGATTACGGGCTGATTAACCGTATATTCAGCTCATTGGGGACGGGCTACATGCAGAAATGGCTGTCTTCCAGCAAAACGGTCGTACTGGCTCTGACGGCGCCTATGATTTGGCGGAGCATGGGGTATTATTTGCTTATCCTGTATGCCGGCGTCAAGAGCATACCCAAGAGTTATTATGAAGCGGCTTTAATCGATGGCTGCAGTGCCTGGCAATCGGCGATGAAAATTACATTGCCCCTGATGCGCAATGCCATCAATGTTGTGGTTACCCTTACGGCAGTAGCGGCCCTGCGCGAATATCCGCTGATTTATGTTATGACCAACGGAGGACCGTTCAATTCCAGTTCAACGCCGGCTATCCAAATGTATATAGAATCGTTTTTGAAGATGCGGTTTGGGTATGGCAGTTCCATAGCAGTTGTGCTGGTGATTGAGTGCCTGTTGATATCGGCCCTTATTCATAAACTATTTCCGGATAAAGACATACAGTACTAAAGGAGTGATGAGATAAGATGAATTTAAAATGGTCCAGAATAGCCATTAATAGTGTAATGATTATACTTTCGATCATAATGATGATACCGTTGATTTGGGTTATTCTCATGTCTTTTAAAAGCACACAGGAAATTATCCTCACTTCGGCCTTTGCCCTTCCGAAAACATTTGGATTTCAAAACTATGTTGAAGCATGGGTTAAAGGAATGATAGGAGAATATTTTTTCAATAGTGTCTATGTCACCAGTGTAACGACCCTATTTGTGATTGTTTTGGGAACGTTGCTGGCCTATGCGCTTTCAAGACTGAGATGGAAATCAAAAAACATATTTTTTACGATTATTCTGCTGGGATTAATGATTCCAATCCACGCCAGGGTGATCCCCGTATTTATTATCATAAAAAACATGGGGCTGCTCAATTCATCCCTTTGCTTGATCTTGCCCTATATTGCTTCCGGCTTGCCCATGGCTGTTTATATATTCAGAAACTTTATGATAGGGATTCCCAAGGAGATGGAAGAGGCGGCATTTATAGACGGGTGCAGCGTATTTCGCTCATTTGCATCGGTGATACTGCCCACCATACGTCCTGCCATTATAACCGTCGTTATTTTAACCTTTATGCAATTTTGGAATGAGTTCGTACTGGCCTCAACCGTGGTTCAGAGAAAATCTTTGAATACGTTGCCGATCGGTCTGCAAAACTTCCAAAGTGAATTTTCGGTGGACTGGGGTGCAATGTCGGCAGGTATTGTCGTATCGGTGATTCCTGTGCTGATTGCCTATACGATTTTTAACGATCTGATTGAAAAAAGTGTGGTGTCCGGTGCACTAAAATAACATTGCGTGATATGAAAAGACATGAAAGGAATGAGAAAATGCAGTCACTTCGTATTGAAGAATTGTCCGTTGAACAAAAGATAGGACAAATGCTGCTGATGAGAAATCCCATCAGCCAAGAAGATTTTGAATTCGTCATGGAGTTGGTTAAGAATAAAAGCCTTGGAGGCATACACATTTCCCATAAATATGTTAAAGACGATTACTTCGTCAGCAGCGAAAAGGTATTTTTAGAGAAAATTTTAGAAACGGCCGATTATCCCATTTTGATTTGTGAAGATATGGAATACGGATTTCCGAAAAGTGAGGTCTCATTACCCTATCAAATGGCACTAGGGAGTGCAAATTCTGAGGAATTATGCTATGAATACGGTAGAATTACGGCAATAGAGGCAAAACGTGCAGGATATAATACGGTGTTTGGACCCATTGTAGATATTGCCATGAATCCGAATTCCTGCTGTGTAGGTTCAAGGGCATTTGGCGGTACAAAGGAGATTGTGGCTAAAATGGCCGCAGCAGTCATTCGAGGGTATCAGGACCAGGGGATGATTGTAACCGCAAAGCATTTTCCCGGATTCGGTGAATCTGCCGTAGATAACCATATTGGTATGGTCTATCTGGAGGGAGACGAACAATTACTGATTGAGCGGGAGATCTATCCTTATCTATATGCGATGAAAAATGCCGATTTATCGGGGATTATGATGGGACATATTATGGTTCCTAAAGTTGATCCTGTCTATCCTGCAAGTATATCTCCGAAAATGATTGACCTTCTGAGAAAGATAGGGTATAATGATTTGATTATGACTGATTCACTGGCAATGATCGGTATGACGAATATGTTTCCGCTGGGAGAATGCCATAAGCTTGCGATGAAGGCAGGTAATGATATGGTGATGACAAGTTATAGAACCGGTGCAAAAGAAGCATACGGATACATGCTGGAGGCCTATCGTGAAGGCATGGTAACGGAAGAACAGATTACGAGTGCCGTAGGCCGTGTGATCAAAGCTCAGAACAGAACCCTGAAGAAGGCTGAGCAGGCGGAGATTACCGCCAGAGAGATAGAAGCGACCCGTCAGATGGCGGAAAAGTCCATTGCAGTTCAGCTTAATGGCGTGGATAGTCCGGTGATTGATACCTGTAAGAAACACCTGTTCATCATCCAAGAGGGGATTGTTTACAAAGATCCGTACAATGGAAAAATAAAAGAGGACAGCTGTGAAGTGGCTATTGCTGCAGAGGTTTTGAAAGAGAAATTCCCCAACTCGGTCTTTATCACCATCCCGGAATTTCCGGCGAAACCACAGCTTGAACATGTGCTGATGCAAACATTACAATATGACAGCGTGGTAATGGTTTTGGCTAATAAATCCGTTTCCTATACGGGTTCGTCTGACGCAACAAAGCGCATGGTTTCTGTGATGGACGGCCTGCGTGAAAAGCTGTCTGCCGTTGTACTGTTTGGTTGTCCGTATGCGGCAAGGGAGTTCGGCACGTTGAAACGGATTATCTATGGGTTTGACGGCAAACAGGGGCAGCGGTATGCGGCGTTGACGCTTGCCGGAGAACACCAGGCCCAGGGAAAGCTTCCCGTTTCCTTTTAATATACAACAACATTTTTGCTGAGAGAGGGAGATAAAAGATGGATTTGGAAGCGGTAATATTTGATCTTGACGGTGTTTTGGTATCAACCGATGAATACCATTATCAGGCATGGAGAAAATTAGCAGACGTGCACGGGATTTACTTTGATAGAATCATTAACGAAAGTTTACGCGGCGTTAGCCGCATGGAAAGTCTTGAAATTGTGTTAAAGCGCGGGGATAAAACCTATTCCTCCGATGAAAAGCAGCAGATGGCCCAAGCCAAGAATCAGACATATGTAGAGCTGCTTTCAAAACTAACGCCCCATGATATTTTACCCGGAACGCTTGAACTGCTGGATGCTTTAAAAAATGCCCATATCAAAACGGCAGTTGCTTCCTCAAGCAAAAATGCCAAGTACATTTTAAAGAAGATTGAATTGGATAGGGCTTTTGATGCCGTAGTTGACGGGACGATGATCCAAAACAGCAAACCGGACCCCGAGGTTTTCTTAAAAGCCGCCGATATAATTGGTGTAGAGCCGGAAAACTGTGCAGTGGTAGAAGATGCCCATTCCGGCATAGAGGGAGCCGTGGCTGCCAATATGAAAGCGGTGGGTGTGTTCTATGCAAAAATACACCCCAAGGCAGATTTGCAATGCAACAGTATTGCAGATATTACAATTGCCAGGCTTAATGCCATAGAATGAGCAAGAGATGTACGAAAGATCACCAACTGCACCTTCAAAATACATTTGCACAAACAACGATGATTCTACGTTTTTTGTGTAAATGTCATTTTAAAGTTGGGTATCTGGAGAGATAAAGTGCCGAGACAGGAAGCCGAAAGGCTGACAAGGAAGGAACGCAATGAACTACTTCAACGTGATCACGGAAATTATGGTTCTGATGACTTATATCCTGATTGGATATCTTGCGCGAAAATTAAAGATCATCACGGAACAAAGCATTAATGATATCAATCGATTGATTGTGAATGTGGCACTTCCCATGTTAATTTTGAAATCTATGAATATTGAGTATAAGCAGGAATATGTAAGAAATATGCTTCAAATTTCTTTGACCGCTTTTTGCTTCTTGCTCTTTACATTTATGGCTAGTGGCAAAATGATGGCGTACACAAAGGCAGAGCCTCATAAGGCCAAGTCTATGCGTTATTGTATGATTTTCGGGAATATCGCACTTTTAGGATACCCTTTATGCAACGCATTGTTTGGAGAGATAGGGATGTTTTATGCATCGCTGTATGTTATTGTGCAAAACCTGTATGTGTGGACAGCGGGCATAAAGATATTCACCAAGGAAAAGGTCGGCATAGCCAATTTGAAGCGCTTAGTCAACCCGGGAACAGTTGCCATCGCTCTCGGTTTAATAATGTTCTTTCTTAAAATTAGGCCCATTGCCCCAGTCGGCAGAGTGATCGCAGGGGTAGGCAGCATTACCATACCTCTTGCCCTAATCATGATCGGGGCAACTTTATATGGGTACCGCATCCGTGAGATTGTCTCGGATTCTCATGTGCAGCTGGTCACATTGTTTAAGGTACTTATATTTCCTTTAGCATTTTTAAGCATTTTATATTTTGTACCTATAGATCAGACCATTAAAGTTATTTTTGTCGTTCTTTCGGCCGCGCCGGTACAGGTTTCGGCTGCTGCCTATGCAATGACTTTTGGCGGTGATGCCGCCATTCCTGCAAAAGGTGTATTTTTATCAACCATTCTATGTCTTGTTACCATTCCTTTTTTTCTTTTCTTAATAAATCTGTAGGATGTATATAGATAATAAACAGTAAAGTCTGAAATATGATTGTACTCCGGCAATGGGTATTCCAAAGCTGCAAATAGTTGAGGGCTGAGAGATGAGGGTTGAGAATGCCCTCACCTTCCAAGACACTTCGTTGCTGTTTTACTCTCCGCCCCCTGTTTAGTCATTTTCCGATCTCCGGTCCATAAGGTTACTACATACGATTTATATGTCTAATGCCGGTGTGTGTTATTCATATATAAAACAGGCGCCTCGCCGCCGTGTGTTCAATTCAGCCTACAAACTGTTCTTGTATTCGGACAGGGTAATACCTGTATGTCTTTTAAAAATTTGCGAGAAATACGCATAATCGTGGTATCCCACTCTTTGAGCAATTTCATACATTTTGGCCTTGCCCTCTTTCACTAAGGTTTTTGCCTTTCGAATACGGGTATCCGTCAAGTAATTGAGAAGAGTGGTATTCATTTCCTTTTTAAAAATGTGGCACAGATAATTTTTTGATACATAGGTGTGGTCTGCAATATCGGAAAGAGAAATGTCTTCCGTATAGTGGTTCTGGATGTACTGGATGGCGTTGTTGGTGATCTTGCTTAAACGCACGTCTTTCTTATTGAGGCTTCCTTTTGTGAGGAGGGTGATCTTAGCTGCTAAAAACTCCCTGAGAGCTTGTGTGGATTTGTAATGATTTTTTAAAAAGCGGATTGAAATTTCGTTCGCCTTTACGGGTTCATGGTCTAAATGTAAGTTTTGCTGGATGTCAAAGAGTTTTAAAAGCACAATAAGGGCAATACTGTAAAAGTAATCCGCTCCGGCAATGTTTTCAGAGGAAGATGTAAACAGGTCGTTGAGGATCTCGGTTATTTGTTGTTCCTCGTGCAGTGAGATTGCAAGTGAGAGGTTTTCCAGCTTAACACCGGGCAGCGTTAATTCCGTATGCGCAATTTCATCTGTGTCTGCCGATAAGACACACTCCTCCCGTGTAAAACTGCGTAAGAGTGAGGCATCGCACTCCATATTTGCAATGATAAATTTCCGGAATCCCCGATGGGGCTTGCTGATCGCGGCGGTGCACATAATGCCTGTTTCCGAATAAAACTGCGAAATGGCATGGCAAATTTTCTCTTTAACCTCAGACAGATCACAATTGATTTCATAAAGCAATGAACAGATATATTCATCTGTGTAAAATATTTCCGTATAGCCGCAAGCTTTTAAAGCATCTGTAAAGACATCGGCCGCACGGCGAAATAGGGTATCGTGTTTGTGTTCGGGCAGAGAGTGCTTGAATATGAATTTGATTAACATGTAGGGATGAGATAAGAACGTCAGTCCCAGTGAATCGTATTGCTGCTCATAATAGGCCTCGTCTTTTCTGCCGTTTATTAGATCAAGAAAGAAACGGTTTTTAATAAAGGGCAGGTTGTTTAGTATGGTTTCGGAAAGTATCTCGTATTCTTCGTTTGAAGCATATTTTGTCCGGATACGCTTTTCTACTTTTACAAGCATTTTTTCAAAAGTCTGTTTTTTAATGGGTTTCAACAGATAGTCGGTAACCCCTATGTGAATGGCTGTCTGGGCGAACGCAAAATCATCGTAACCGGATAGGATTACGATTTCAGTATCCGGCAGCTGCTCTTTTACTTTTATAGAGAATGCCAATCCATCCATTTGAGGCATTTTAATATCGGTGATAATTAAGTCCGGATTTGTATCGTTAAGTTGGTCAAGTGCGCTCTGGGGATTCGTATAGGTACCAACGATGTGAAAGCCGTAGTCCTCCAAGCGGAACACCGTTTGTATACCATTTAGCACAATCTGTTCGTCGTCTACTAAGATTAAATTATACATAGCACTATACCTCCTGAGTTTCCTTCTCGATAAAGTATGGGTCTGTTGTTAAAATGGGCAGTGTGATTTTACATAGGGTTTTGGTGTTTTCAAAAACCGAATAGTGAAGCCCGTAATCTTTACCGTGAACCATATGAATGCGATGATTGATATTTTTAATACCGTAACAGGTATTATCATCCTTGGGGATAAACGGTTGGATTCCTTCGCTGGAAAGGATCTGATTTACTTTATCCAAATCAATATCGTTTCCGTCATTTAGGATAGATATGATCAGCTTATCGTCTTCCAGCACGGTCATGATATCGATTGTGGCTATTCCCTCCATTTTGTCTATGCCGTGTACCAGGGCATTTTCAATGAGCGGCTGCAGGATAAAGCGCAGGGTGTATAAATTCAGTGTAGCAGGGTCAATGGTATAATTGCATCTAAGGCGGTCGCCATAGCGGCATTGCTGTATGACCAGATAACTTTGAATATGTTGAAGTTCGTCTTTAAAGAGAATATAGGGTGAAGTTGTTTTGCGCAGGCTAAGGCGAAATGTATCGGATAGGGCAGTGACCATGTCACTGATCTGATCCTGTCCGTTGGTCATGGCGAGCCAGTTGATCGAATCAAGGGTGTTATATAAAAAATGAGGCTGGATTTGGCTTTCCAGAGCGGCCATCTCAGCATCCTTTTTTTCCAAATCTTTTAAATAAATTTCCTTTATCAGCGTTTCTATACGGTTGGTCAGTTGAATATAGGAATTGTAGATAATTCCCACTTCATCTTGCCGCTGGCGGTAGGAAAACAAATGTTGAGGAGTATCCCCTTGGTCCGCTTGATCTCCATATTTATCCATTTCCTTTGCGAGATATTTTATGGGTTTGGATATTGAAGAGGAGATAACAAATGAGGCAAACAGAGAGATGACAATAAAAAGCATTAGCAGAAGGATAATCTGCCGCTGCATGATTAAAAAGCTCTGATTTATTTCAAAAAACGGCACAATGCCTAATATAAACCAATTCTTCCGTGGAAAGTGCTTCCAGCTTATCAGATATCGGCGTCCGTCGATGTTCTTAATGGTGCTGTTTTGATCTAAAGACATAACATGCATGTCGTCCAAAATTTTCCATATAATAGGGTCATAGCTTGAAGGCGTCTTTTTTTGAAAGATTAGATTTTTTTGCTCATCGACAATCCAAATATTTGTTGTTTTACCGATTTGGATTTGATTCAAAAAATTGTCGATATAACTGTCATTCAGATAAATCATCATACTCCCCAGCGGCGTGATAAAATCCTGTTTGCTGGTAATGTTTCGCATAAGCATTGTATGATGGTTGTGATGTTTAGGCAAAAAGGTGTTTTGCCTTGCCTGCGGAACCCATAAAAAGGAAAAGTCGGTTGAGGAGGTATGCCCATACCACCACTTCTGTTTGATGTTGTCCATTTTAATAATGTCGCTTGTTGCCCGTTCGGTGCTGAAAAATGCGCTGTCGGGCGTTGCAAGCACAACACTGTCAATATAATCGCGGTAGGCAATAGCGCTGTTGACAAAGCTTGATACCGATGTTAAGGAAACGGTGTTGTCCCCTTCTCGTATCGCATGCATAACCCCTTGCACATCGTCGTTAAACAAAATAGAACGGGATAAATTCTCGGTATCCTCTATAATCAATTCCAGATGTATCATGGTTTCATTTAATGTTTTCTGCATGTTTTGCAGTTCTTTCTGTTCCATGCCGTCATATAAATAGCGATACAGGATAAGAGAGACGCACATCAACACAGGAATAGATAATATGATATATGAAACAAATATACGAGTCTTAAAACCAACTTTGTTTAGACCTGTCAAGTGGATACACCCTAACTTTTCAAAAATTGTAATGCCTAACGGCCATTTTGTATTCAATATACCGGTACTTTAGTCCTATTGTATCATACCGTATGCATTAATGCAAAAGGGCGGCCGGGGCCGGGCACATAAATTTTAAGTGAAGAAAATTATTCCAATAACTGATATTCCAAGGCAAAAAAGTAGTTGAAGGCTGAGAGATGAGGGTTGAGAATGTCCCACCGTACACGACATCTTGTCGCTGATTACTTTGCTTTCCTGCTTCGTTATATTCCGACTTCCGCCCTCTGATCTCCGGCCTCCGGTACATAAGGTCATTTCCATAAATTTCTTCACCTACACTAAATACACCCGCCGGGGCCGGAGGGGTATAAATTCCGGTTGAAGATAATTTCCCCGTTTCATTCAATACGTTATAAATTCTTTTATCACTCCTAGGATCGTCAATATTTTTAGCCCCTTTTACATAATCTAATTTTATTGAAAATGGCCTTAGTATAACATCTATGTGCGGCAGAGGAGTAGAATAGGATGTAGTTGTTCTAAGTTTTTTCAAATATAAATTCGATTTTAAAGTTGGGTATCTATAGGCTTAGAGTGAAAAAAAGAATACCGGTGAAAGCTTGCTGTCTCGCCGGTGTTTGGTCTGTAAAGCGTATTTTTTTATATCCGATGCCGATGAGGATTTTTACGAAACCCCATTTTTAGGAAGGCCTTGCTTTCCATTGACTAATATATTTCAGTGTGTCTGTTCATAATGAAAGGATTTGTTCCAGTCTTTCCATATCTTTTATGGTTATGTTGCGCTGCCGGAATGAGATGATGCCCGCTATCTCCAGCTTTCTTAATTCCCTTGAGAGAGAGGTCCTCGAAACATTCATATACTCAGCCCACGCTTTTTTTGAAAACGGCAGTGTTACGGTATTGGTCTCAACGATTTTATCAGCATGCTTTTGATCATGAATTAAAAAGGCGGCTATTTTTTCTTGAATGGAATCGAAAGAAAGAATACCTATTTTGTGTTCCAGCAGCAGTGCGGTGTTTGATATCGCCTCCATAAAATTCCACATAACGTTTTGATCCAGCGCAAACAACTGCAGCAGTTCGGCTTTCCCTATAAAAAATATTTTGCACGGTTTGCATACGGAGATCGTGTGCGGATAGCATTCGAATTTGGAAAACATTGAAGATTCCGCAATGAGATCAGGGCTTTTTTTCCTTTCAAGGATTACAACTTTTCCCCCGGGAAAAAGCTTTTGGATATCTACACTGCCTGATAAAATGATACCGATTTTATCCGCCTTTTGAAGGGGGGAAAAGATGATTTCATTTTCTTTAAAAGTGTTAATGCTATAATGGATGTTCGCCAATAGACTGCCAAGTTCATCCGTGGATTTATGTTTAAACAAACTGCATTTTTGGAGTAACGGCCAAAGATTATTCATAAAATTCGTCCTTTCAAAAAAAGTAAAAAGTGTATCAGCAGATACTGATTTTTTAATTATATTATATTACAATCAAATCAAAAAGCAAATGAAAATGAAACTCATTAGGGTGAATGCATGAATTATCCATACCTAATCCATTGCTGTACAGCTTACGTACAAACTATGGCAGAAGAAATCGGGGGTGATGTATATGGGAACAAATGCGGCCGGATTCAACAATATACTCCAGACATGGGGTTATAAGCCGACCACACAGCGTCAAGCGGTGTTGGAAGTTATCCTGAAAAATCAGGATAAGCATTTGAGTGCAGAAGAGGTATTTGCCGAGACAAAAAAGACAAATCCGCGTATAGGGTTGGCGACGGTCTACAGAACGCTGCAATTATTTGAAAAAGTAGGGGTCTTACAGCATATATCTTTGGATGACGGATGTATGAGATATGAGATGGCTGATCCTGAGCAAAAGTATGAGCATCAACATCTTATTTGTGAAGTCTGTAGTGACGTCATTGAAATCCGGGAAGATATGGCGTTTTTTGCAGAAAAGGTTTTTTTGCAGAAGGGTTTTAGGATAACCACGCATCAGGTGAAAGCCTTTGGGATATGTAAAAAGTGTTCCGATGATTTGGAGTGCAATCATGGCAATGATGGAAAATAGCAGAGGAGGGCGTAAAGTGTATAGCATCGGAATAGATATAGGATATTCATCGGTGAAAGCAGTATTGGTAAATGGGGAGCAAGAGATCAAATATGCAAAATATGTATTGCATAAGGGCAAGGTGAAGGAAACTTTAAAAGATATTATTGGAGATTTGCCGGGGGATTATCGTCCGGCAGATATCATATTCGGGTCCGTAACAGGCAGCGGGAGCAAATTTTTAACGGAGAGCGAAGAAGCGACATTTGTTAACGAAGTGGCCGCCGTCGTAGAGGGCAGTATGAAAACAAATAACGAGATCAAATCGATTATTGAGATTGGCGGAGAGAGTGCAAAATATATAACCGGATTTAGTGCAAAGGATAAATCCCGGATAGAGATTGCTATGAATTCTAATTGTTCTGCCGGAACCGGTTCGTTTTTGGAAGAGCAAATGTCCAGGCTGAATCTACGGCTGGAGGACTATTCCCTTTATGCGGGCAGGGCCCGGTCCATACCCAGAATAGCCGGCAGGTGCAGTGTGTTTGCCAAGACCGATATTACACACCATCAGCAAGAGGGCGTCTCGGTGGAAGATATTTTATTGGGACTTGCCTATGCGGTGACCAGAAACTATAAAGGTGCGGTGATGAAAAAGCTTCCCCTTCGGAAGCCAATACTGTTTATAGGCGGTGTGGCTCACAATCAAGGGATTATTACGGCTTTAAAAGACGTACTGCATTTAGATGAAGGAGATTTGATTATACCGGATTATTCCGGTAATGTTGGGGCCTACGGAGCGGCTGTTATTGCTGAAAAGGACAACATCAAAATTGATTTAATGAAATTGTTGGACGGTATGGATTCATCGGAAAGCAGGGACGGGCAAGAGGACCGTGAAGTTGCATTGCCTAAGCTCATATCCTTTGGCAGAGATGACAGCTTGAACAAGCATGTTTGCAACCCTGCGGAAAAGGGAGAAGATCCTGTAGACTGCTACCTAGGTGTTGACGTAGGATCTACCAGCACCAATCTGGTACTGGTGGATGAAAAAAATGAGATCATTGCCTATAAATATTTGAGAACTTTAGGAAATCCGGCTGAGGCTGTGAGAACAGGCTTAAAGGTATTAAAGGCAGAGCTCGGAAGCAGGGTCAATGTTATTGGGGCCGGCACAACGGGTTCCGGCCGGTATATGATCGGTGAGCTTATCGGCGCCGACCTGATGAAAGATGAGATCACGGCACAGGCCAAAGCGGCCGTTACAATAGACAAAGATGTGGACACCATCTTTGAAATCGGAGGGCAGGATTCCAAGTACATCAGCCTTGAAGACGGTATTGTAAAGGATTTTCAAATGAATAAAATTTGTGCGGCGGGAACCGGCTCTTTTATCGAAGAACAGGCCAAAAAGTTCAATATCCCTATCAAGGATTTTGGGAACATCGCCCTCGGCAGTGACAACCCCATTCACCTGGGAGAGAGATGTACTGTTTTCATTGAAACGAGCATAGCGGCCAATTTGGCCGGGGGAGCTAATATAGAGGATATTGCCTCCGGTTTGTGCTATGCCATCGCCAAGAATTACCTTGGCAGGGTGGTCGGTCAAAAGAAAATAGGCAATAAAATATTTTTCCAGGGAGGGGTTGCCTTCAATCAAGGGGTTATCAATGCTTTTAGGGCACTTACCGGGAAAGATATCCTCGTTCCGCCCTTTTTCAGCATAACCGGCGCTTATGGTGCGGCCATACTGGCCAAGGAAGAAATGGGTATGGGGAAAACTAGGTTTAAAGGTTTTGATATCGGGACAAAGGAACCGTTTATCGAAGGGCAGAGGAAAAATAAGCCTGGAGCAGACAACAGATCCAAATTTGATGAAAAGGTGAAAGAGTTAATATTTGAAGGATATGACGGTACGATAGATTGTGAAAAGAAAACGGTGGGTATCCCGAGGGCCTTGTTTACCTATGGTATGTTTCCCATGTTCAATACAATTTTTAAAACCTTGGGTTTCAATGTGGTGCTGTCGGGCCCAACCGATGAAGAAACCATTCGAAGGGGTCAGCAGTATGCCTTGGATGAAACCTGTTACCCCGTTAAACTCATCACCGGTCACGTTGCCGAACTGGTTGAGAAAAGGGTGGATTATATATTCTTTCCCGATTTATTTACCGTAGACCACCCGGGCTCCGCGAGCAGACAAAATTATGGATGTGCTTATATGCAGCTGGCTTTCAAGCTTATGAAGCAGACCATGGAATTAGAAAAGAAAGGAATAGAATTGCTGTCGCCCACCATCGCTTTCAGCTTGGGTAAAAAATTTATGATGGAGAGCTTTTCAAAGCTGGGGCAGCAGCTTGGAAAAAATCCGGAACAAACCGTAAAAGCCCTTCAAAAAGGAATGGAGGCGTTCCACCGATTTGAAGAAAGGATGGGTGAAAATGGGCAGCAGGTGCTTCAGGAGTTAAGGCCGGACGAAAAAGCATTTGTGATTATTTCTAAGATATACGGTGTGGCCGACCCTATATTGAATATGGGAATACCCGCCAAGCTAATGGATATGGGTTATAAAGTTTTGTCATTTTACGATTTGCCGGAGGGGGATCTGTCCAAAGAACATCCGAATATGTTCTGGCCTTTCGGACAGCATATATTGGAACCGGCACAGCTTGTGAAACAGCATCCCAATCTATATGCAATATTGCTGACGCATCACGGCTGCGGTCCCGATTCGGCGGTTTCCCACTATTTTAGAGAGGAAATGGGGAGAAAACCCTACCTGCACATCGAGGTGGATGAACACTCTTCGGGCGTGGGTGTTATAACAAGGCTTGAAGCTTTTATCAACAGCCTCAAAAAAATAAAAGCGGAGGAAGCGGATGACATCACGGCATATGTGGATAGGGTGGTTCATAAAGAGGCCAATATAAAGAAGGGTTTGGATGAAATAGCAGGTGACGGGGTCCTTTATTTACCTTATTTGTATCCCTATTCGGAGATTTTCAAAGAGATATTGGTGAAGCAAGGCATAAACACCCGTACTTTGCCTAAAACAAGCAGGGCTTCTGTGGATCTGGGCAGGAAATTTATGATCACGGAGGAATATTTTTCTTTGACCGCCCTGTTAGGAGACGTTTTCAAGGCACTTTACCGACTTGAAAAGGCTGAGCAGGGCAGGATAGCCTTCCTGATTCCTCAAAATGAAGGAACCGAAGTAGACGGACAGTATAACAGGATGCTGAGGACGAAATTGGATGAAGAAGGATTTAAAAATGTAGATATCATAGCGCCTTTTATGGAAGATGTGCCGTACAAAGAGGAAAAAGATGTGCAAGCAATATATTTAGGGCTGCTGGCCGGAGATCTTGTCAAAGCCGCATATAAAGATACACGTGCAAGACATTTGACAGATATCCTTGATTTAGTGAAGCGCAACCGTTTTGAACCGGATCATCTGAATAAGATTGCATCTGAAATCCGTGAAGAATTAAAAATGGTCAATTTCAAAAAAACAGTTTTGGCCACAGGAGAAGCTTTGGTTTTGTACAATGATTTTTTGAATGATTTTACCTTTAGTGATCTTGAGGATGAAGGGCACAGAGTTGTTTACAGCCCGGTCAGCGAAGCCATGTGGATGATGTGGAGAGACTTTGCGGACCAAAATGAGAATGAGAAGACACCCCTGTTCCGAGAAAGATTGGATGAGTTTGCGAAGGCTATTGGTGCCGTATCCCTTTGCTTATCGGAGATGAGCCCTTTTGAAAGGGATTTAAACAGCCTTGTTGCATCAGCGGACAGAACCGTCGGATACTATGCCGGTGCAAACGGCCGATACAGGGAAGCTAAATTATTAGGTGACCTTCGGGGGATTGACGGGATTATAACCGTGGCCTCCATGTACGAAAACACGGGCATTGTCATGAATGTATTGCACAAGGGCTTCGCAAAGGACAATCCAAAACCAATGCTGCATCTGACCTTTGACGGGAATAGAAATGAAAACGATGAGACAAAAATAGAATCTTTTATGTATTATTTATAAAAAAATAAGATGAAAAGAAAATCTATAGTGAAAGGGTATGAGAAGGATGAATGATGAAAAACGATGTAAAAACGAACATCAAGGGAGGCGCCGCGGAGGGCATGATCATGGCAGACGTGGTCCCAGCAGTTATGAGATGCATGATCCGGGACTTGTCTTTGGTGAGCTCAGCCTTAAAGAGGGGGACTCATTTTTGGATTTGGGCTGCGGGGCAGGAGATTATGCTCTTCAGGCCGCTGAAATTATCGGGGATTCCGGCGTGGTATATGCGCTGGACATACGGGAAGATTCCCTTGACGGGCTTAAAAAAGAAGCGGATGCTCAAGGATTGAAGAATATCCGGACAAAAATTTCCGACGTGAAGGGCCGATTGGCGCTGGAAGACCATTGTGTTGATATATGCTTTATCGCTACCGTACTTCATATGCTTGATTTGGAACAGGATGGCAAAAATGTATTTGACGAAATTTTCCGGGTTTTAAAACCGGGGGGGCGCTTAGCCATTATCGAATGTAAAAAAGAGGGCACACGTTTTGGCCCGCCGGCACATATGCGCTTATCACCGGAAGAATTGGAAGCATTCGTTATGCCCTATGGTTTTCGCAGGATGAGTTACGTGGATCTGGGATATAATTATATGATCCAATTCGGAATGGAGGTATGACGAAACCATCAAATTGTGTGTCTTTATTTCTCGGGAGCTCCAGGAACCTATGCAGGCCATAGGGGGGTAACAGCTCCAAAATATAAAGTAATTATTTTATCCTTGAGCAGCCGATGTATGCAGTCAGGATTATAATGCCACAATGATTCACAAGAGGACCCACGATGATCGTGTTCATCGTGGGTCCTCTTGTTTTTATAGATAATAAACAGTAAAGATTGAAATATAATCGTACGCCGGCAACGGGTATTCCAAGGCTACAGATGGGAACGGGTGTGACATCGACGCTACCGTTACCAATGAAAACAATTTCGCCCAAATAAGAAAGCCCCGAACCAGACTTTATCTGATTCGGGGCTTTCGTATAGGGATTCCGGCGGCGTCCTACTCGCACGCAC
>JAKSBV010000486.1 GCA_022360955.1 Bacillota bacterium | reverse complement strand
ATTTTCCCGTATGAGATTAAATAAATCAAATGTGCTTCTACTAATGATATAGCGAACGCAAAAACAATTCCCCTAGTAGAAAGTGAAAAAAATTTAGATTAATTTTTTAAGAATAGAAAATTGAAAAAAATAGTAATCCCGCAACTTTCCCTTCTTTCTCTAAATTCCCCCTCAATGTTTTCAGTGCTTGTGTCAAGTGATTCTCAACTGTTTTCGCCGATATACCCAGCTCTGCAGCAATATCCTTGACTGGTATTCCTTCTTTTTTTCTTTTTATAACAACTTCTTTTTGACGCTTAGGAAGTTGGTCTATTAATTTATCAACAAGCTCCAGCAAAGATTGATAATCAATTCGTTTTTCAAGATCATCAGTCATACTAAGGCTTGCTTTTACAATATCATGCCGGTAAGCTTGCTCCTGACTAATTTTTTGAAATTGCAAATGAATATATCGAAATGCAATTTTGAACAGATAAGCTTTAAAAGATAAATCGGGATTTAGATTCTTACGTCCATTCCACACCCTTAAAAACACTTCCTGTACTACTTCTTCAGCTTCAGCCCTGGATTTTAGATAACCATAAGAGAAACGAAACAATCGTTCTCCATAAAGATTAAAGATTTGATTAAAAGCCTCAGCATCACCACTTTTTATTTCTTTAATCCAGTCGCGTTCCTGTTGTTGAAATATATCTTCCAAAAGCAAAAATTAGTCGCCACTAAATTAACCTCTTTTAATAAAATAGCAATTAGTAACTCAATTTCCACTGACCAAAAGCCTAACAATAACGGCTACAAACAATTAAAAACCAATCAATTATTCAAATGAAAATTTATTCTTTACCAAAGCCAGGTTTTCTTATTAACCCAACATCATCACAGTAAATGGTTCCCGGATTACTACCTGAAGTTTTCAATTTGACGATAGCTGACTTTAATTTTTTCAAGGTCTGAAAATCAATCATTAAAAATTCCCATTTATCTGACTCAGTTGATTTTGATATTTTTTTT
>JAKSBV010000269.1 GCA_022360955.1 Bacillota bacterium | reverse complement strand
ATACGTGATCCTTCTTCCGTATAAAAATAGTTCAAAAATTGTATTGCAACCTCAATATTTTCACATTGGGTTGTTACAACCGTATCGGCATTGTGACGTTTTGTAACAGTTGATCTTTCAATATGGAGCTGTTGTCCTTCACTTTTTTTCGGATATGGCAACGGCATAAATTCATAGCCACCGGCTTGGGCCCTTGTATAGGTTAAGTCAACAGGATTCATAAGCAAACCAACTTCATTGTTGTCAAACATTGCTCCTCTATCATTCCACGTAATACTCATAAAATCTTTAGATATATATCCTTTCTCAAACCAATCGTTCATAGTTTCCAAATATTCTTTAAAGCCTTGCTCAATTTGCCCGTACTTAATATTATTATTTTCATCCTTATAAAATCCGTCTACAACATCGAACATACCTTGAAACTGTATTTCGTAACCATTTGTATTCAGACAATAAGGTGTTATCCCCGCATTTTTCATCTTTTCAAACATGTTTTCATAATCAGCTAAAAGCTTTGGATATTGAATCCCCAGTTCTTCTATAACATCTGTTCTCACTGCAAATCTTCTGAATGGAGGAAATGCGGTTTTTGCTATAAAGAAAGCTGAAATATTACCCTCGTCATCAGTAGCATCTCTAAAAAGTTTTTCATCGGACATAACCATATTATAGAAATCAGGTGCATATGTAGGCAGATATGGCATTAAATCAACAAACACACCATCTTCGACCCCAGCACTGGAACCACCTTTATAATATGCAGGTCCCCACGGATTTTGTCCAATGATGTCAGGTAAATCTCCGGAGGCAATTAACAGGTTAAACTGTTCCTTTGCTTGACCCGCTGCAGGATGAAGAAATTCAATGTTTACTCCCGTATTCTTCATTATTTCCTGCATTGCTTCATTTTCCGAATAGCTGGAAATGTATTTGGCGGCAGAACCGGAGAAGGGAACCCAATAGCTTAAGGTTACAGGTTTATCTGTTTTGATCGGGTAGGCAACTTTAAATTCTTCCGGAGCTGTTTCTTCGGATGAGGTATTGCCTGCAGTTGTCGTCTGATTTGCAGTTCTTTCATTTTTACACCCTGCTAACACTGTTATTAACGCTAATAGCACACAAAATGCAGCAAAAAGTCTCTTTTTCATCATAATCTCTCCTTTAAATTATTTTATCAATAAGGGATAAGCCCTTTGATAACAATTTAGAAATCAACCTTTCAATGAGCCTAACATAATACCCTTTGTAAAGTATTTTTGTATAAAAGGGTATATGCAAAGAATAGGTACTGTTGACACTATAATTGTTGCATACTTTATGACTTCCTCCAGATAGAAAAACCCTTGACCCGCCTCACCGGAAACTGCCCCTGTTTCGTTGCCAATCATTGTATTTGCAATTATAATTTCTCTCATAAACAGCTGCAGGGGCCACAGCTGCCGATCTCTCAAATAAATCATTGCATTAAACCAAGAATTCCAGTGTCCGACCGCATAAAATAAAAGCATCACAGCTATTGTAGCTTTTGATACAGGAATAAAGATTTTAAACAGTACAACAAAATCATTTGCACCATCCATTTTCGCTGACTCTTCAAGACTTTTAGGAACAGCAGCAAAAATCGTACGCATCACAATCATATTCCAAGTACCGATTAGAGTCGGAAGTACAAGTGCCCAACGTGTATTGATTAAACCTATATTTCTTACCAGAAGAAAGTTTGGTATCATACCGCCGCCAAAGTACATCGTAAAAACAATAGCGATTGTAAATAATTTCTTTAATTTATATCCGGTTCTGGAAAGTGCATAAGCTCCAAGCATCGTTACAAATAAATTCAAGCAGGTACCTATCACTACATAGAAAATAGTATTTAAATACCCTATCGGGATATTGGGGTTGTGTAACAAAACTTCATACCCCTTAAGTGTAAATCCTAATGGCTTGTATAAAAAGCCGCGAAATTTCATTAATTGCAGCGGGTCACTGACTGACGAAAATAAAACATATAGCATTGGATATAAGCAAATAAGTGCTATTAGTGTTAATAACGTATAATTACAAACATCAAATACTTTTTCCCCAAATGTTTTCTTGTGAAACAGACTCATATCCTTACCTCCTACCATAAACTCTCTTTGACAAATTTACGGCTAAACCAGTTAGCAGAAAAAAGAAGAATTAAATTAATCACTGAGTTAAAAATTCCGACTGCTGAAGCAAAGCTGTAATCCATATCTTCAAGACCTCTTCTGTAAACATAAGTTGAGATAATATCTGCCGTATCATAGATTAATGGATTGTATAATAACATAACCTGTTCAAATCCCTGTGTAAGCATGCGGCCCATTCTAAGTATTAATTGAATCGTTATGACAGGTATTAGGGCCGGCAATGTCACATGAATAATCTTTTTGAATCTTCCGGCTCCATCGATGGTAGCAGCTTCATATAGATTTGGGTCTACTCCCGATAAGGTTGCCAGGTAAATAATACTTCCCCAACCTAAAGCCTTCCAGATAGAGGTCGACACAAAGATCGTTCTGAAATACTCTTTTTTAGATAGCAAATTAACTTCTTCCATACCAAATAAGGTTAAAAACTGAGTTATTATACCATCTGATTTTACAAAAGTTATAACCATACCACAAACCACTACCATTGAGATAAAATGAGGCATATAACTTATTGTCTGAGTAATCTTTTTAAATGACTTATTTGACACTTCATTAAGCATGAGTGCAAGTATAATTGGTGCGGGAAAGCCAAATATTAAATTCAGCAAATTTAAGAGTATGGTATTAATGATTACCCTTGGAGCATATATACCTGTTAGAAAATCTATAAAATGTTTAAATCCTACCCAATCACTATTTAAAAACCCTTTAGCAGGCTTAAAATCCTGGAAAGCAATGACTGCTCCTCCCATTGGGATATAATGAAAGATAATGTAATAAAGTAATACAGGGATTAACATTATGTATATGTACTTATATTTAATGATATCCTGCCCTAATTCAGTGAAGTACCCCTTATTTTGGTTTTTTTGTCCTTTCATAAAAACTTCTCCTTTTTTATTTAACTTAACGCGTTTGTGCTACTCTACAAACACCCGGTTTAGCTTTCAGAGTAGCACAACAGGTTAACTTAAACGCTTATAGATATCCAACTTTAAATTGAATTTATATTTACACAAATAACGCAGAATCATCGTTGTTTTGAATATTCTTTAATCCATAACCGATCAAAAGGCGTTTCAAAAAAGTAGAATGTATGTAGGTCATTTTACGCAGTAAAATCCGACCAAAATCTTAAGGGTTCAATACCCTTGAGATTTTATTACCCGTGGACATACATAACATGTATAATGTAT
>JAKSBV010000029.1 GCA_022360955.1 Bacillota bacterium | reverse complement strand
CTTGCACGCTATGACGGCATTAAGTATGGATACAGGGCGGAAAAGTTCAACGACTTACTTGACCTGTACAATCAGACCAGAAGCGAGGGTTTTGGAACAGAAGTCAAACGAAGGGTTATGCTGGGTACTTATGCATTGAGTTCGGGCTATTATGATGCGTATTACAAAAAGGCCCAGCAGGTAAGAACCCTCATTAAGCAAAGCTTTGATGAGGCTTTTGGCAAATATGATGTTATTATCACACCGACAACCCCTACCACGGCATTCAGGCTTGAAGAAAAATCTGCCGATCCGTTGGAAATGTATCTTGCGGATATCTGTACCGTATCGGTTAACATTGCAGGTCTGCCCGGGCTGGTTGTGCCTTGCGGGCTTGACAGTCAGGGGCTGCCCGTTGGCATGCAATTAATCGGTAAAGGTTTTGACGAATCAACCTTATTGCGTGCTGCCTATACCTTCGAACAAAATACACAGCATCATAAAAACAGACCGAGTTTGTAATAGATAGTTGGGAGTTGGGGGTGTTGGGAGTGGAAGAGGCATATGACTGTCGGTGACGGCCCCCGAAGGCCAGACGAATATAATCGAGGTGATGGAGTTGAGTTATGAAACGGTGATCGGGCTTGAGGTTCACGCTGAACTTTCAACCCAGTCAAAAATATATTGTAACTGTACCACTGCATTCGGTGGTGAAGTGAATACCCATTGTTGTCCTATTTGTACCGGAATGCCGGGTGTGCTGCCGGTGCTGAACAAAAAAGTGGTTGATTATGCCATTAAAGCCGGTTTGGCAACAAATTGCGAGATTACGCCCTTTGGAAAGCAGGATCGAAAGAACTATTTCTATCCCGATCTTCCCAAGGCCTACCAAACCTCGCAATACGATTTGCCTGTTTGTCAAAACGGATATGTAGATATTGAAGTAGACGGACAAAAGAAAAGGGTAGGGATTACCAGAATACATATAGAAGAAGATGCGGGCAAATTAACCCATGACGAATGGGGAAGCGGTTCTTTGGTAGACTACAACCGCTGCGGTGTCCCCCTGATTGAGATCGTAACCGAGCCTGATATGAGAAGTGCCGAGGAGGCGCGGGTTTTCCTGGAGACCTTGAAATCGATTCTTCAATATATTGATGTTTCCGACTGCAAGATGCAGGAAGGCTCTTTAAGATGTGACGTGAACCTTTCGGTTCGACCGGCGGGACAAAAAGAATTCGGAACCAGAACCGAAATGAAAAATGTGAACTCTTTTAGAGCCGCTGTTCGTGCAATGGAGTATGAGTCCAAGAGGCAGATTGATGAGTTGGAGTCTGGGGGCGAAATAGAGCAGGAAACACGTCGGTGGGATGATGATAAAGGCATAAGTTTTACGATGAGAAGCAAAGAGGAGGCCCATGATTATCGTTATTTTCCTGAGCCGGATCTTGTTCCCATCGTGATTGACCGGGAGTGGATAGAAAGTATCCGAAAGATGCTGCCGGAGCTTCCGGTGGCAAAACGGGAGCGCTATGTACGGGAGTACGAATTGCCTGAGTATGATGCGGGCGTGATTACGGCGTCCAGGACATTGGCAGGTTTTTTTGAGGAATGTGTAGATCAGGGAGCTAATCCTAAAACGGTCAGCAACTGGTTTATGGGAGATTTGATGAGGATCTTAAAGGATAAGAATATCGAGCCGGAGGATATTCCTTTTCCTGCCCAATATATTGCAAAATTAATAGCGTTGATTGAAAAGGGAACGATCAGCGGTTCGATTGCCAAGAAAGTGTTGGCATTGATGTTTGAGGAAATACAAGATCCGGAGGTCATTGTAAAAGAAAAAGGATTGGTCCAAATTAGTGACGAATCCCAATTAGCTGAAATCGTTGCAAAGGTGTTAAAGGACCATCCGAAATCCGTAGAAGATTATAAAAGCGGAAAAGGTCAGGCCTTAGGCTTCCTCGTAGGTCAAACGATGAAGGCCACCAAAGGAAAAGCAAATCCTCAGATGGTCAACAAATTGTTAAAAGAAACGTTAGGTTAGCGTTTTGTGCTAGTTAAATGGTATGGAAAGAACATTGTGGAAAGGGTTAGAGCCTGTTAGCGCAGCAGAGGGGAAAAGCAGCAATTGTTTGAGCGATAGCGAGTTTTGCTGCGACCCGGCGCAAGCTTACAGGCTCTTAGCCTTGGAACTCCAGTTCTTGGAATACTATTTAACTAGTACAACGCGTTAAATTAAGAAAGAGAAGGGATAGTTCTTGTGCTTCATGACAATGAAGCACAAGAACTATCCCTTCTCTTTTTTTCACTTTTTGTCCTTTTCTTTTCTGTTGATAAAATACACACACGATTGATCTAATGTGTTGGATACTACGGTGACATTATCTAATTGACACTTACCGTCTTTTTGATAAATACAGTTTGAAGTGCAATTAATATTTGTCATCTAGTAATATCACCTCCAAATGTAGTTTGCCAGTATTATAGAGAAATCATACATATGAAATGCATAAAAGCCTGTGGCAAGAGGATGGCTGCAGCATATATGCCTAAAAATACAAACTACCGTGAGGGTAAAAACACCCTCACGGCGTATCTGAACAACCAACAGCAAATAAAAGCTGCCGGTTGGCTGCAGAAGGGAAAGTAATCTGACATGGATTACCTTCATTAATTATAGTATGTAAAGATAAAAAAAGTGTGAAACAAATCAAAAATGTGAAACAAATCAAACAGTTTATCGTATTAATATATGTGGTGAAAGGTATGATTTGGCACGTTAGCATTTAAAATACAAGAGGTAAGGTGTCAAACACACCGGAGCACAGTGATTACGGATATTAAGATTATAAAAATGGAGGGATAGTGTGGATAATCAAGTGAAACCCAATGATCATCAGCAAACGGTGGGGGTACCATTAACAGAAAATGATGGAGCCGTTAAAAAGTATATAGGTGTCATTTTTGAGCCTTCCAAGGCCTTTAAGGCCATCAAAAGCAAACCTAACTTTATTTTTCCATTGGTGATTATGATGTTATTGATCGGTGTGAAGACATACATTAGTTTGCCATATCAACAACAAATAGAGCTTTATTCGCAAAAGTTAATGGGTATGTCTGCCGACCATCCGGCGCTTCAAAACATTCAGGCACAGTCGCTTGGGACAACGATTCTTAACGCTGTAATAGGAATAGCGTTGATCGTGGTGGGATGGCTTATGATGGCAGGCATTGCAAGATTGTTTTCGATGTTATTTGCAGGGAAAGGGAAGTTTAAACAGGATTTATCTGTTTTTGCAAATGTATATGTATTTACGCTGATTGGTGCTGTCTTATCGACTGTCTTGCTTGTTGTTACAGGCAGTCCTGAAAAAATGAATACCAATTTATCGGTGCTGTTTCCCTTTTTGGAAGAAACCAGCTTTTTGTTCTGGATTTTTAATTCGATTAATATTTTTACGCTTTGGGGAATTATCGTTGCGGTTATAGGGATTTCGATCGTTGAGGATATCAAAAAATTTCAGGCATGCCTGATAGTGGTATTCCCTTGGCTCTTGAGTAAAATCCTTTTGGCGGCATATATGGCATTATTCGCCATTCCGATGCTGGAGAAGATAGGGTAAAATAGGAGGGTATATATTTTGAAGAAGAAAATCATTATAGGTTTGCTCATTGTATGTGTTGTATCAATAGTGGTCATATTAAATGTAGGAAACGCCAATAAAGGTGAAAGCGGCATACCGGTAAAGGCGGTAGAGGTCCGAAAAGAAGATATTTCCGCTTATGTTTCCACATCAGGCATCGTAGAGGCAGAAGAGAGCAAACTTATTTATGTTGAAGGTGAGGCAAGGATCGGTATTGTAAAGGTTAAAGAAGGCGATAGTGTAACAAAGGGACAGGTATTGGCAACTGTAGATATTGAAGATTTGGTCAATCAATTGGAGCAGACCAAAGTCAATCTGGCGGTGGAAAAACTTCAGTTGAATAAATTAAAGACAGAAAATAGTATAAAGGATACCATAACAGCCGAACAGGATTTAAAGCAGGCACAAAATACCTATGCATATAAACAGAAGGATTATGAAGATAATAAAACATTATATGAGCAGGAGGTCATTTCCCAGTCGGATTTTGAAGAGTCAAAGAGGCAGTGGGAAGAAGCGGGTATTAAGGTGCAGCGTTATAAAAATATTTTAGAGAAGATCCATAAGGATAATGAAGACATAGCGAAAAATACGGAAAATGAAATGGCGATCCAGGAAAGCAAAATACGGTTGGCGGAATTAAAAGTACGGCAATTGGAAAAACAATATATATTGCTGAAAGATCATATTACAAGTCCGATAGACGGTGTTGTTACGGAAGCCGGTATTAAAGACGGGCAATATGCGGAAAAGGGACATGCCGCTTTTACGATCACAAATAACGACAGCCTGATGGTTAAAGTCAATGTAAACGAATATGATGTGGGTAAATTGCAGATAGGCCAAGCTGTGGAAATTACCGGAAACGGCCTGCAGCACAAAGAAAAGTATGAAGGGATCATTAAAAGTATTGCCTCTACTGCCAAGAGGGTCAAGGTAGGCAATGCGGAGGAAACGGCGGTAGAAGTGATCATAGAGGTAAAAGATAAAGACGAATACATAAAAGACGGCTTTTCTATCCAAGCTAGAATTATTACAAAACAGGCTAAAGATGCAATGGTTGTACCCTACGAAGTGCTGATACCCGAAAAAGACGGTAAAAAGGCGGTATATGCATTGCGGGAAGGGACAGCAAAAGAAATAGAAGTTAAGACCGGCATTGAGGCGGACTTAATTGTTCAGATTGAAGGAGATATACAAGAGGGTGAGCAATTAATTGTAAATCCGCAGGGCAGCATCAAAGATGGAACAAAGGTTACGCTAATAGAAAATAAAAGTAAGCAAGGTGCTGAAAAATGATAAAAACAAATAATATGGTAAAAGTGTATAAAAACGGCAGCATAGAAGTGAAGGCATTAAAGGACATTAATCTTCATATTAAGGAAAAGGAATTTGTAGCCGTGATGGGGCCGTCGGGCTCGGGAAAATCTACTTTGATGAATATTTTGGGATGCCTGGATAGAAGTACATCCGGCGAGTACATGTTGGATAATGTAGATATTTCTTCCCTTGATGACAAAGCCCTCGCCAGAATAAGAAATAGAAAAATAGGATTTGTATTTCAGTCGTACAATCTTTTGCCGAGAATTTCGGCGTTACATAATGTAGAGATTCCGATGATGTATGCAGGTGTGCCTGCAAAAGAAAGAAAGAAAAGAGCGGAATCGGCCCTCGAAAGGGTAGGGCTTGCAAGTAGAATGCACCACAAACCCAATGAGCTTTCCGGTGGACAGAAACAGAGAGTTGCGATAGCGAGGGCGCTGGCTAATACTCCGTCTATTATTCTTGCGGATGAACCGACAGGAAACCTTGATAGTTATTCCGGAGAAGAAATTATGGCGATTTTTCAAGGGCTGAATAGAGAGGGAGCAACCATTATTTTGGTTACCCACGAGCCGGAGATCGCAATGCATACCAAAAGGATTATTGCGTTTCGAGACGGACTATTGGTAAAAGATGAAAAAGTGGATAATCCGGTGGAAGCGACGCAAATGCTTGAGAAATTATCGGATTTGCAGGAAAAGATTATGTAACTTCTGTTGGAGAAGGGGGATCTCATTGAATTTTATCGAGTGTATAAAGGTAGCAGTCAGTTGTATCTGGCAGAACAAAATGCGTTCCGTTCTTACCATGCTGGGTATTATCATCGGTATTGCTTCAGTAGTTGCTGTTGTTTCGGTTATGCAGGGCGGACAGGTTGAAATCAACAAAACTTTAGAAAAATTCGGTACAAATCGAATCATTGTGCAATTGGACTGGAAGGAACGGGATAAAATTACG
>JAKSBV010000131.1 GCA_022360955.1 Bacillota bacterium | reverse complement strand
TTAAGTACTGACAAAAAAAACAGCAAATAAAATAATCGACTACCATGTATTACCAGTATTTCAACCATTTTTTCTTGTTATATAGAAATCAATAAGTACGATTCAGCGCAAGTATTACCACCAGAAAACAAACCTGGTTTATGTTATGAAGCTATATATAAGAGGATCTATAAATGATAGGCCCATTCAGGAAAGTGACACGGGTACAGACCCCCAGACACACTAAAGCCATGTGTGTCAGATGGTTCAGTCCCCAAGTCACTTTCTTTGTTACTTTTTAATATATAATATTTGCTTTTGTGATTTCACCCTATCCTTTTTTACTTTTTCTAAATTCCAGCCATGTTATACTATGGGGGTTCACATCTATAGATAGCTTATTATTGCTAACTATTTCATTATCTTTACATATAAACTTAACTTTATCCGGCAATAATGGAGTATTTGTATCAATTAAACTCTCTCCATTCATCTCTTTATAAGAAATGAGTTCTACATTTTCTGTCTTTTCAATTTCAATCTGCAGTGCTATGGAATTTTCAGGATCCCGATTGATTATTACCAGTATAAACCCTCCGTTTTTTAAAGAAATACATATGCTATCCAGGTAAGGAATATCCTTAGTACATGGTGCAAAAAATATTCCTTCTTTAACATCATAACCTGGCCCTATATAGCTTACAGGAATTAATGAGTTGCCCGCTAACCTTGAATAGCGTTGTATAACCTCCACCTGTGGATCTGTATAAATGAAAGGTCCTGCCTTTCGGATACATCCTCCATGCAAAATTGCTGTCGCATTTGCTACTCGTATGTGCTCTTTTAACCTTATTAACATATTGAGGAAAAGTCCGGCATATACAGCTCCTCCAAGATTGCTGACCTGTGGACCATTACTATTACCTAGAATACCCCATTCTGTTATTGCCAGATTGATGTTTCTTTCCTTCTTTTTACTGTTGATCATATCTAAGAGTTCAGGAATGTTAGTATTCTCCCAATGTGTTGTATGTGACATCAGCGAGCACCACACATTTTCCATCTTTTGATTTTCACCCAGTTGTCTATTATTATGAGGCAGCGCATGCAACGCAATACACTCTAGGTCATTACCTCCTTCTTCGAGAAGGATTTCATGCCAGTGATGGTACGGCTGGACCAGATCAAACTCGGTCCCGTTTGCTATAAGTTCAATATCAGGATCTACTCTCTTCATTGCACTTGCCC
>JAKSBV010000002.1 GCA_022360955.1 Bacillota bacterium | reverse complement strand
TCATAGGGACGGTTCCGATGACTCATCTTCGCCATATGTCACAGCAACGGTTCTAACGACTCATTTTAGCGGCACGTATTATAAGGATTGGCAAAATTTTTGATCATCGTATAAGATTCTTTGCCGTTATCACCAGCGTCTTTTTCCAGGAGAGTCAGAGGGACGGTTCTGTTGACTCAATTTGGGTACAGGTGGTATAATAAGCTCCAGGAGGTGAGGCATAATGCCGAGATTAAGGAGGCGGCTCAGTAAAACGCAGATATACCACATTATGATCCGAGGGAACAAAAAAGAAGATATTTTTATAGATGACGAGGATAAAACAAAATTTATAGATATTCTTGCGGAAAAGAAGAAGCACCAAGCCTATTTATTATATGCATTTTGTCTCATGAATAACCATATTCATTTACTAATCAAAGAAAATCAAGACCCAATCGCAAGAATTATGAGAAGAATTAATACCAGCTATGCTGTTTATTTTAATAAAAAGTACAAACGGGTAGGGCATGTTTTTCAAGATCGATTCAAAAGCGAACCCATTGAAAGCGAAGCCTACTTATTGGCTGTGGTAAGATATATTCATAACAATCCTGTAAAAGCAAAAATGGTAAAGTGTGTATCAAACTATGAGTGGAGCAGTTATCCGTTTTACATAAACCAGACGGACTTAGATATCAATATGGTTGAAAGCAAAGAGATTTTGGATATTTTTTCATTGCAGCATGATGAAGCCGTTAAGCTGTTTACAGAATATACAAATGAGCAGAACGATGACATTTTTATTGAGTGCGACGCACAAGAGGATTTGCTGATAAAAGAGGAAGATGTTCATGACTTTATTAAAGGATTTTTGGAGCAAAGGCACAAGAAAAGGGAGCTTTCTGTTTTAAATACAGATAAAAACTTGCGAAACGAGTTAATCCGAGAGCTAAAGCAAAGATCGGATTTATCGGGACGAAAAATTGCAGATACCTTGGAGATTGGGAGAAATATTGTTCAAAGAATAAAATGAGTCAGAAGAACCGTCCCTATGACTCGCAGGAGGGTTGAAGAATGGAACAAGGTAACAGGCACATGCTGCTTTTAAATCAGCAAATCGGGCATTTATTTCGAGATGCATTGCGTATTAATATGACGAATCCTGCATATGTGTATTTTCTTCTCCAAACCCTGTGGCGGCAGAGAAAAGCGAAACAAAAAAGGCGTCAGTGGGAACAGGAAGGGATCCATGTGCCGCCCTTCATGATCGCCAGTATTACAAACCGATGCAATTTGCAGTGCAAGGGCTGCTACAACAGAGCACAGCACCGAACGGAAAGGCAGGAATTAAGTGAAGACAAGTTGAGAGATATTATCCGGCAAGCCGATGAGCTTGGGATTTCCATCATGCTGCTTGCCGGCGGAGAGCCTATGGTCAGAAAAGAGATTTTTAGCATTATGGGAGAATTTCCGCAAATTATTTTTCCTATATTCACTAACGGTTTGCTGCTCAATGAAGAAATGGTGGGTATGTTTAAAAAGCGGAAAAATGCAGTTCCTGTCATCAGTGTGGAAGGACACAGGGAAGAGACGGATGTGCGAAGGGGAGCGGGGGTATATGACCACCTTGAAAAGACATTTCGTTTGCTCAAAAAGAGCGGCATCTTTTTTGGTACTTCCATCACAATGACTGCTAAGAATTTCGATTTGGTGACCGGGTATGCTTTCATTGAGAAATTAATGGAATCGGCATGCAGGTTGTTCTTCTATGTGGAGTATGTTCCGGTGCAGCAGGGTACTGAGGATTTGGTCCTGACCGAAGGGCAGAGACAAAGGGTGTCGGCATTGATGGCAGTGCTGCGCCACAGGTATCCCGGCCTATTTATTGCTTTTCCGGGAGATGAAGAAGCATTTGGCGGCTGTTTAGCAGCCGGAAGAGGCTTTATCCATGTGAACGCAGCGGGAGATGTGGAGCCTTGTCCCTTTGCGCCCTATTCCGATACCAGCTTAAAGAATATGACATTGAAGGAAGCACTGCAGTCGGAATTTTTACAAACAATTCGGCAGCATCACGGTAGTTTAACCGAGACAGCCGGAGGGTGTGCCCTCTGGGAAAAACGGGAATGGGTGGAAAAGCTGCTCAAAGAGGAGAGGTGATGAGGGTTGACACCTTTTACGACAAGGGTCATTGACGTGATCAAAAGTATTCCTTGGGGTAAAGTGATGACGTACGGGCAAATTGCTGCCAGGGCAGGCAACCCACGGGGTGCAAGACAGGTTGCGCGCATTCTGCACGCCATGAGCCGTCCGTATCGTCTTCCTTGGCATAGGGTTGTCAATGCCAAAGGCTGTATATCCCTAAGGGAAGAGGGCTATCAATTGCAGAAAAATTTATTAGAAGAAGAAGGCATCCGTTTTAAAGCAAACGGCGGTATTGAACTGGCATTGTACTTATATGATCCCCAAGGCGAAGAGATGTGGGAGGATTAATGAATAATGAAAGAGTGAAGAATGAAGATAGATATTACACGCTAGGGTTAGGAATATAATCAACCGGAGGTCTGAGATCAGAGGGCGGAGGTCAGAAAATGGTTAAACAGGGGCAGAGAGTAAAACAGCAACGAGGTACGGTGTAAGGCAGTGGACATTCTCAACCCTCAGCCTTCAACTATTTTTCAGCTTTGGAATATCTGTTGCCGGAGTATGATTATGTTTCCAACTGTACAGTGTGCTATCTATAAATGGATGAAGGGGTAAAGTTTGTTATCTTTGTTGGAACAATTTTTTCTGCCGAAATTTATACACCCGTTATGATATAGGGATTTGAAAATATTGGTTGATCAAAATGGAGAGATGATGGTGAAAAACAGGCTGAAGGCATTTTGTCATGCTTTGGAGATAGAATATGTAGGCATAGCTCCTCCGGGGCCCTATTTTGATTTGAAAGAAATACTGGAAAGCAGGATAGGGAAAGGGTATTATACCGGATTTGAGGAAAAAGAGCTGGAGAGACGAATACATCCGGCGCTGACACTGGATGGGGCTCAATCGGTTATTGTTTGTCTATTCCCTTATTTTACAGGGGACAACGAGAATGCTAATTTGTCTAAATCGGCCTTTTCTTTGGACTATCATGGGATTATAAGACAAAAATTAGGGCAGATTGGAGAATGTCTGAAGGTGCATATCAAAGATTTTCGTTATAAAGCCTTTGTGGACAATGGACCTTTGGTAGACAGGTACCTGGCATATTTGGCCGGATTGGGCTTCTTTGGCATCAACAATCATATTATTACCGATTCCTACGGTTCTTATGTTTTTATCGGATATATCATCAACAATTATCCCTTTGAACCGGACAAGCCGTTGGACAGAACGTGCGTACAATGCGGACACTGTGTGAGTGCATGTCCCGGCTGTGCAATACTGGGTGATTTTGAGCTCAATCCGTTGAAATGTCTTTCCTATATCACACAGAAAAAAGAAGCACTTTCGGCGGAAGAGATAGAGATACTAAACAAGAATCATCTGATTTACGGTTGCGATATCTGCCAGGATGTATGTCCCCACAACAAAAAAATAGCATGTACTAAAATGGACGCATTTCATAAGCATCTCATGTACAGCATTGAAAGCAAAGAACTGGACGGCCTATCCAATAGGGCGTTCAAAAAAAAGTACGGCAACAGGACTTTCGGCTGGATCGGAAGAAAAACACTTGTAAGGAATCTTGGGTTGTTACGTCGGAAGAAAGAATAATTTTTAAGCATGCATTTTTTGAAGGGAGTGTATTAATAAAGCATCATTAAGAATTAGATTTTTGAGGATTTATGTGTTATTCTAAATAAAGAAAAAAACATAATCGGAGGTCAGAGGGCGGAATGCGGCCAGACAGGAGGGGGTAAAGAGATGGGTGCAAACAAAATGAAGCTTAAAAGATTCATATCTTATTACAAGCCTCATAGGAAACTTTTTATTGCCGATATGGTATGTGCTTTTTTGATTGCAGTGATAGATCTGATATTTCCCATAATTTCGAGATACATCCTTCAGGAAGTATTGCCGAAAGACAACATGCGGCTTTTAGTCGTTATTATTATTGCGTTGTTAGGTATATATATTCTTAGAATGCTGTTTACTTATTTTGTGAATTATATAGGACATGTCGTCGGTGTAAGAATGGAGTATGATATGAGGCGTGACCTTTTTTCCCACCTGCAAACCCTTTCTTTCAAATTTTATGATCGGGTGAGAACGGGAAAGATCATGTCAAGAATCATGAATGATTTGTTTGAAATTACGGAGCTTGCCCACCACGGACCGGAAGACCTCTTTATTTCGTTTGTCATGCTGACCGGCTCGGTGGTCATCCTGCTCACCATTGAATGGAGACTTGCCTTGATTGTGTTTGCGATGGCCTTGTTGATGGCATGGTTCGGGATGACACGCAGAACGAAAATGTCACGGGCCTTTAAAACGGTCAAAGAAAAGGTTGCAGCGGTTAATGCCAGGGTTGAAAACAGCATTTCCGGAATCAGGGTATCCAAGGCTTTTACCAATGAGGAATATGAGAGGCAAAAGTTTGATGAGGGCAATAAGCAGTTTAGAGGCTCAAAGGATCAGGCCTACAAATATATGGCCCAGTTTGTCACCGGCATTGAATTTATATCCAATATTTTAAATATCAGTGTAATCGGTTTCGGCGGGTACTTTGTACATAAAGGCATCATTGATATTGCAGATTTACTGGCCTTTTTATTGTATGTGAATCTTGTTATGCAGCCGATTAGGAGACTTACACAGTTTACCCAGCAATTTGAATCGGGGATGACGGGATTTGAACGTTTTTGTGAAATAATGGATGTAAAGCCGTTGATCACCGAAAAGAAGGATGCGAGAATCCTTGAAAACGTGCAAGGAGAGATAGCGTTTAAGGCCGTCACTTTTTCTTATAGCGAAGGGGAAAAGGTACTCAAAAATATTGATTTGCAAATTCCTGCCGGCAGAATGATTGCCCTTGTCGGCCCCTCCGGAGGCGGAAAGACAACCCTTTGCAACCTGATACCAAGGTTTTACGATATAGAAAAAGGAAATATTCTGATTGACGGCAACGACATACGGGATCTGACCATTAAATCCCTAAGAAGCAATATCGGCATTGTACAGCAGGATGTTTTTCTGTTTGCTGGAACCATTAGGGATAATATTTCCTACGGCAAAGTGGATGCGACAGATGAAGAAATTGTAGAAGCGGCCAAAAAGGCGAATATTCATGATTTCATCATCAATCTTCAAGACCAGTACGATACGTACATAGGGGAAAGGGGCATCCGGTTATCCGGCGGACAGAAACAAAGGATTGCGATTGCGAGAGTGTTTTTAAAGAATCCTCCGATTTTGATTCTGGATGAGGCCACTTCGGCATTGGATAATGAAACGGAAATGAAGATTCAAGAGGCGTTGGAAGCACTGGCAAAAGGGCGAACAACCCTTGTCATTGCCCATAGGCTGTCGACGATTAAAAATGCAAATGAGATTATTGTAATCGATGAAGAAGGGATACGGGAGCGAGGCACACATGAACGGCTGATGGCGTCCGGCGGTGTTTATGCAAATCTCTATAAAGTGCAGCATAAAGATTATATCTAGCACCTCGATACAGGATAAATCATAAAGTCTGTTTTAGAGTCTGTCAGTGTGACAGAGGGAAGAGGCATTAGCAAGATATTGTGAGGGTAAGTAAGCTCATTCTCAACGCTCAACCATTTTATCTTTAATAGATACCCCAAGGCAGGGCGCTTTTGATACCGTTTCCGGTAAAGGATTATCAAAAAGCGCCCCTGTTTATTCATTAAAAATGTTTGTCCGCAGGAGATGTTTTTTCAAACTGCAGCAAATTTTTGTAGTAGTTTCTG
>JAKSBV010000148.1 GCA_022360955.1 Bacillota bacterium | reverse complement strand
TGATTCTGCGTTTTTTGTGTAAATATAAATTCAATTTTAAAGTTGGATATCTATAAAGATAACCAACTGCAACCTAAAAATACATTTGTTTTTAAAGTTCGGTATCCATATACTAATAATTTATGTAGTTTTATAAAAAATATACTGTGGTTGTCCTATATGTTTCGCGAAAAAATATTATATTAATTCGTACACCTGCGAAGCCATATGTTTTCAAACAAGGTCCGTGAAAGATTTTGTTGATATCCGGAAATCGTGTTTTGAGTAATAGAAAATATGATAGCTTAAAACATAATTTCTTAAATATAAAAACCAAACGACAACTCTGGAAATAGTCTTTTTAAGATAACGAACTGTAACCTTAAAATATATCTGAACAAACAACGATAGTTGGGTGTCGCTTGTTCAGATATAAATACCGTTTTAAAGGGCGCTATGTATAAAAAGGTTTTTGAAAATGCATTGGGCGCAGCCTTTTTAAATACTCAAGATCATTGATGTGACTGTCACCTACAGTCGTTATAATGCCTAAGAAAGTGTGGGACATTTCAAAAAAGCTACATTAGCTCGATTTTAATAGCTTTTTATAAAATTAAATGAGGTGATTAATGTATGGTACACCCCGTGCAACTTGGTAAGAACGTCAGAATGAGCTATTCGAAAATTGATGAAGTATTGGACATGCCAAACCTTATAGAAATCCAAAAGAATTCTTATAAAGAATTTTTAGAAGAAGGTTTGAAAGAGGTATTTAAAGATGTGTCACCTATTACTGACTATACCGGAAATTTAATTCTGGAGTTTGTGGACTATTCTCTTGACGATGAGCCTAAATATTCGGTGGAAGAGTGTAAAGAGAGGGATACGACTTATGCAGCCCCCCTTAAAGTAAAAGTAAGGCTCATTAATAAGGAGACCGGTGAAGTTAAAGAGCAGGAAATATTCATGGGAGATTTTCCACTGATGACAGATCAGGGTACATTTGTTATTAATGGTGCCGAAAGGGTCATCGTAAGTCAGTTGGTGAGATCCCCCGGTATTTATTATGCTATGCAATTTGACAAAACAGGAAAGAAATTATTTTCTTCCACTGTTATTCCCAATAGAGGTGCATGGCTTGAATATGAACTTGATTCCAATGATATTTTTTCCGTAAGGATCGATAGAACCAGAAAGCTTCCTATTACTGTGTTGATTCGAGCGCTGGGTTTTGGGACGGATGCGCGGATTCTTGAAATTCTGGGTGAAGACGAAAGGCTTCAAGCGACCATCGAAAAAGATAATACCAAATCGCAAGAAGAAGCATTGCTGGAAGTTTATAAGCGGCTTAGACCCGGTGAGCCTCCTACTGTTGAAAGTGCGAAAACGCTAATAAACAGTTTGTTTTTTGATCCCAAAAGATATGACCTTGCAAAGGTAGGACGATTTAAGTTTAATAAAAAGCTCTCCATTGCGGCCAGGATCAATAACCGTAAGACAGCGGACGATATTGTAGCGCCGCAGACAGGCGAGATCCTGATTGAAGCAGGGACTTATATTAATAGAGAGACGGCACAGGATATACAAAATGCAGGTATTAATGAAGTGTATTTGGATATTGAAGGCAAGCGTGTAAAAGTGATAGGAAACGGCATGGTTGATCTTGATGCCTATGTCGATTTTGACGTGACGGATTTAGGGATCCGTGAAAGTGTAAAGCTGGATGTTTTGACAAAGATATTGGAAGAGCATACGGATGTGAATGATATAAAAGAGGCCATAAAAGAAAAAATGGACCAGCTTATTCCCAAGCATGTTACGATTGAAGATATTATGGCGTCGATTAACTATAATAACAACCTTAGTTCTGAAGTCGGAAATATTGATGATATCGACCACCTTGGAAACCGAAGGTTGCGTTCGGTAGGCGAATTGTTACAAAATCAATTCAGAATCGGACTGGCCAGGATGGAAAGAGTTGTTCGTGAAAGAATGACAATCCAGGATTTGGATATTGTGACGCCGCAAGCGCTTATCAATATACGGCCGGTTGTTGCTGCGATTAAAGAATTTTTTGGCAGCAGTCAGCTGTCGCAGTTTATGGACCAGACCAACCCGTTGGCAGAACTAACCCATAAGAGAAGATTGAGTGCTTTGGGACCGGGGGGATTGAGCAGGGAGAGAGCAGGCTTTGAAGTGCGTGATGTTCACCATTCCCACTATGGCCGCATGTGTCCTATTGAAACGCCTGAAGGCCCGAACATCGGACTTATCAACTCTTTAAGTACATATGCGAGGATTAATGAATACGGCTTTATCGAAGCGCCCTACAGGCGTGTGGATACGGAGACAAATGTTGTTACCGACGAGATTATATATATGACGGCCGATGTGGAGGATGAATACATCATTGCCCCTTCCAATGAACCGTTGGATGAAGAAGGAAGATTTATTGACAAAAAGGTAACCATAAGGTATAAGGAAGAATTTTTGGAAGTTGAAAACACCAAAGTTGACTATATGGATGTTTCTCCTAAGCAGGTTGTATCGGTAGCTACGGCCATGATACCGTTTTTGGAAAATGATGATGCGAATCGTGCGTTGATGGGTTCAAACATGCAGCGTCAAGCGGTGCCGCTTTTGAAGACGCAGTCACCCATTGTAGGTACGGGAATGGAATATAAAGCTGCAAAAGATTCCGGTGTCGTTGTACTGGCAAGGGAATCGGGCGTTGTTGAAAAGGTTTCGGCAGATGAGATTGTGATTAGGACGGATAGCGGGCAAAGAGATGCTTATAAGCTTCTCAAGTTTATGCGTTCCAATCAGGGGACCTGTGTCAATCAGAAGCCTATTGTTGAAAAAGGTGAAAGAGTCCATAAAGGCATGATTATTGCCGATGGTCCTTCTTGTGAAAAAGGTGAAATCGCGTTAGGCAGAAATATATTGATAGGGTTCATGACCTGGGAAGGTTATAATTATGAGGACGCTATTTTAATTAGCGAGAAACTGGTGAAAGATGATGTCTTTACTTCAATACATATTGAAGAATATGAGGCCGAAGCCCGGGACACCAAATTGGGACCGGAGGAAATCACCAGAGATATTCCCAATGTAGGGGAGGATGCGCTGAAAGATCTGGATGAAAGAGGTATTATACGTATAGGAGCAGAAGTAAGATCCGGGGATATTCTGGTTGGGAAAGTAACACCGAAAGGTGAAACCGAATTGACGGCAGAGGAAAGACTCCTTAGGGCCATCTTTGGTGAAAAAGCGAGAGAGGTGCGCGATACTTCCCTAAGAGTACCTCACGGAGAAGCCGGTATTTTAGTTGATGTGAAAGTATTTACCCGTGAGAATGGAGATGAGCTTCCTCCTGGTGTGAACCAAGTCGTAAGATGTTATATTGCACAAAAGAGAAAGATATCCGTAGGAGATAAAATGGCGGGACGTCATGGAAATAAAGGGGTTATATCCAGAATTTTGCCGGAAGAGGATATGCCGTTCCTTCCCGATGGTACGCCTTTGGAAATTGTACTTAACCCCCTCGGTGTGCCTTCTCGTATGAATATCGGGCAGGTACTTGAGGTGCATTTGGGTTATGCAGCGAAATCGCTGGGATGGAAGATTGCAACGCCGGTATTTGATGGTGCGACGGAAGATGATATTATGGAAACCTTGCAAAAAGCAGGGTATAACCCGGATGGCAAGACTTTGTTATTTGACGGGCGAACAGGAGCACCTTTTGATAACAGGGTAACGGTAGGATACATGTATATCCTGAAACTGGCACATCTTGTTGACGACAAGATTCATGCCCGTTCAACCGGGCCTTATTCTTTGGTTACCCAACAGCCTTTAGGAGGTAAAGCGCAGTTTGGGGGGCAAAGATTTGGGGAAATGGAAGTTTGGGCGCTTGAAGCCTATGGTGCCGCATATACTTTGCAGGAAATACTCACTGTGAAGTCCGATGATGTTGTGGGGCGTGTAAAAACCTATGAAGCGATTGTGAAAGGTGAGAATGTACCGGAGCCGGGTGTTCCCGAATCATTTAAAGTGCTTATCAAAGAATTGCAGAGTTTGGCACTGGATATGACAGTACTTACCGAGGAAAAGCAAGAGCTGGTGCTTAAAGAGTCGGTAGATGACGAATTGGATGATCTGAATGTCAATATCGAAGGCAGGGAAGATGAAGAAACACTTACCGACTATGATGATGAAAATGCGGGAGATCGTGAAGAAGACGTAGATGTGAACGATTTGGATATTGATGATTTAGACAGCCTGAATAACATGAATGACGACTTTCCTGACGAATTATTTGGGGAATCTGAGGAAAATGATGACTTTGAGGATGAATTTTAAAGGAGGGAGATGAAGCCATGTTTGAGCTAAATAATTTTGAAGCAATAAAAATAGGCTTGGCTTCCCCGGAAAAGATAAGAGAGTGGTCCAGGGGAGAGGTTAAGAAACCCGAAACAATAAACTACAGAACATTGAAGCCGGAGAGAGACGGACTATTTTGTGAAAGAATATTCGGACCGCAGAAAGACTGGGAGTGTCATTGCGGTAAGTATAAACGAATCAGATATAAGGGGATTGTCTGTGACCGCTGTGGCGTTGAAGTAACCCGTTCGAAAGTTCGAAGGGAACGTATGGGGCATATCGAACTTGCTGCTCCTGTTTCTCACATATGGTATTTTAAAGGTATTCCGAGTAGAATGGGTCTGATTCTGGACATGTCTCCAAGATCACTGGAAAAAATATTGTATTTTGCTTCTTATGTAGTGATAGAAACGGAAAAGACACCGCTTATGAAAAAGCAGCTGCTTTCTGAAAAAGAATACAGAGATGCTGTGGAAAAATACGGTAATAAGTTTAAAGCGGGGATGGGTGCGGAAGCAATCAAGCAGCTTTTGGAGCAAATAGACTTGGACGCCCTTGCGAAAGACTTAAGGAAAGAGCTTAAAGATGCAACCGGACAAAAGAAAGTTAGAACGATTAAGCGGCTGGAAGTCGTGGAAGCGTTCAGAAACTCAGGGAATAATCCTGCATGGATGATCCTGGATGTTATCCCGGTGATTCCTCCGGAATTACGCCCTATGGTTCAATTGGACGGAGGAAGATTTGCTACTTCCGATTTAAATGATTTATATCGGCGAGTGATTAATAGAAATAATCGTCTCAAAAGGCTTTTAGACTTGGGGGCCCCGGACATTATCGTTAGAAATGAGAAAAGAATGCTTCAGGAAGCCGTTGACGCATTAATAGACAACGGCAGGCGGGGCAGACCGGTTACGGGACCGGGGAATAGGCCTTTGAAATCCCTGTCGGATATGCTCAAAGGAAAACAGGGACGGTTTAGACAAAATCTATTGGGAAAACGTGTTGATTACTCGGGACGTTCGGTTATCGTAGTAGGGCCGGATCTCAAATTATTTCAATGCGGTTTGCCGAAAGAGATGGCCTTAGAGCTGTTTAAACCTTTTGTAATGAAAAAACTGGTCAATGACGGATTGGCACACAATATAAAGAGTGCAAAACGAATGGTGGAAAGAGTAAAAAATGAAGTATGGGATGTACTGGAAGAGGTTATCAAGGAACATCCGGTTCTATTGAACCGTGCACCTACGCTGCATAGGCTGGGGATACAGGCTTTTGAACCCGTATTGGTCGAGGGGAGAGCATTGAAGTTGCATCCCTTGGTTTGTACGGCGTATAATGCCGATTTTGATGGTGACCAAATGGCGGTACACGTGCCTCTTTCCGCAGAAGCACAATCGGAAGCAAGATTTTTAATGCTTTCTGCAAACAACCTGTTAAAGCCTCAAGATGGGGGCCCTGTTACCGTGCCTACACAAGACATGGTTTTAGGCAGTTATTATTTAACCATTGAGAAAAAAGGGGAAAAAGGAGAAGGAAATATTTTTTCCCACCCCAATGAAGCCGTACTTGCATACCAAGCAGGGGATGTAAGCTTGCATGCGCCGATTAAAGTGAGGCTGTCTAAAGTGATTGATGGGGAAAGGCGGTCTAAGATTGTGGACGCAACAGTAGGCAGGATTCTGTTTAACGAGGCGATTCCGCAAGACTTGGGCTTTACGGATCGGACAAAGGATGGGAAAGAGTTTGACCTGGAAATCATGTTTTTGGTTGATAAAAAAGCGCTAGGGAAAATTGTAGATAGATGCATTCGGGTTCATGGTACTACGAAGACGGCCATTGTATTGGACAAAATAAAAGCTTTGGGATTTAAATATTCTACCCAGGGTGCGATTACCATTAGTGTATCAGACATGGAGATTCCGGGTGCGAAAGAACAGTATCTGGCCGAGGCAGAGGAAAGAGTGGATAAAATAACCAAGCAGTACAAGCGGGGACTTATTTCCGATGAAGAAAGATCCGGTCTTGTTATTGCTACATGGAACGAGACAATAGATAAGGTTACCAGTGCGCTGTTAGATCACTTAGATGAGTATAATCCCATATACATGATGGCTAACTCCGGTTCCAGAGGAAGCACGAACCAGATTCGTCAGCTGGCGGGTATGAGGGGCTTGATGGCCGACACCTCCGGACGTACCATGGAAATACCGATACGGGCAAACTTCCGTGAAGGGCTGAATGTATTGGAATATTTTATTTCGACCCATGGTGCAAGAAAAGGACTTGCAGATACGGCGCTGAGAACGGCCGACTCGGGATATCTCACCAGAAGGCTGGTTGACGTGAGTCAGGATGTAATTGTAAGAGAGCTTGATTGCGGTACAGCGGAAGGCATCGTTGTAAAAGATATAAAAGACGGCAATGAAATTATAGAACCGCTTCACGATAGGCTGGTAGGACGTTATACCATGGAAGATATTGTTCATCCTGAAAAAGGGGAAGTTATGGTGCCTTGCGGGCATATGATTCCGGAGGATAAAGCCGGAGAGATTATAAAAGC
>JAKSBV010000347.1 GCA_022360955.1 Bacillota bacterium | reverse complement strand
TGGCTTATTCTCTGTTTTCTTTTACTGAGGAAAAGGGCATTTTTATCTTTTACATGATTAACGGGGCGTACTCTTACATAACGACCCACTGCATGGATACAGGCATTGTTAAGGTAGACGGTTCTCTCTTTGTTGCCTTTGCCGATCACCGTTAATGTGTTATTCTTAATTCTATTTAAATTAATGCTCACTAATTCAGAAAGGCGCAAGCCGCAATTCAAAAATAGCGTCAGAATCGCATAATCCCGTTCCTTGAATTCCCCTTCAACAACGTCCAGTAATTGCTTGCTTTCCTCCAAACTCAAATATTTGGGCATGCTTTTTTTTATTTTGGGCGATTCCAAATCTTTGGCCGGATTGATATCAAGCACCTTGGCTTTTGTATGCAGGTAGTTAAAAAAAGATTTGATACTGGCAACTTTACGGGCACGAGAATTTGCGCTATTTCCCCGTTCACGGTTTATATACGTCATGTATTCATACAAATCACTGAGATTAATGTGCTTTATTAAGTCTGTGCCGACATCATCGATAGGGATGTCATGAAATTTCGTTTCTTTTTCAACACAGCCCCTGTAAAGCTTCATAAACCTTAAAAAGGTTCTCAAATCAAAAAAATATTCTTTTGTAGTATTTTGCGATTTTCCCTTAATGGTCTCCATATAACTTAAAAAATCTCTCATAACCTGTGGTGCTTCCTGGTAATCAACCATCATTTTCACTCCTGATATTTAATATAAAGTCGGATATTTTCAACGTTACAGCGATCTTTATGGGGTTAATATCATTTTAGCCGAAAATTTTTCCTATGGCAAGGATGAATTTTACAGCCATCAGAGACTAACTCTTGAGGAACCATTTTATAGATCGAAGAATAGGATGGAATAAGCTCTGCCCACAGCATTAGAGCCATAAAACCATATATCTTCATCCTTTGTGGCACTTTATTTATTTCTTATTTTGTGCGAAAATATGGATAAGAGGTGAAGAGCGTGTTTAATGATATAACTTTTACAAAAGAGAGACCCATCTACCTTCAAATAAAAGATTATATAAAAGAAATGATACTAAAGGGAATGCTTCAAAAAGACTTGAAGCTTCCATCTACACGGGAACTGAGCCATTTGTTGAATGTAAGCCGCAACACGGTGATGCTCGCATGTCAATATTTGGAAGATGAAGGATTCATCTATACCCTCAAAGGCAAAGGCGCCTTTATTTCCAATGTACAAATCAAATATCAAGATACGCGGCATATTGATTGGACTCAAAAGATCAATCAATATACACAACTGGCAGAAGATTTGGATATTATGAAGCATGGAGTGAAATGGGAGAAGGGCATGATTTCCTTCACAAGTATTGCACCGGATGAAACCCTGTTTGATGTGGAAGATTTTAAAAGGGCCTTTTTAAACAGGATATCTTTAGAAGGAGAAAAACTGCTCAATTATGGGTATGCCCGAGGATACCTGCCGCTCATTCAATATCTTACCCGGTATATGGAGAACAAAGGTGTTGATATAGAGGGAAAGGATGTGCTGATTACCAATGGTTTTACGGAAGGATTGAATATCCTGCTATCCGCATTGACTGAAAAAGGAGATAGAATCCTATGTGAAAATCCAACCCATAATACTGCCATTAAAATCATGAAGATGCATGGTCTTGAAATTGTCGGCATTCCTGTAGAAGAAGACGGACCGGATATGAAGCAGCTGAAAGACAAACTGGCTGAACAGGATGTTAAGCTGGCCTTTCTTGTTCCGTCCTATCATAATCCCACAGGTATTGTGATGTCCCCGGAAAAGAGGATGGAGGCATTTAACATATTGCAGCAATATGAAGTACCCATTATTGAAGACGGGTTCAATGAGGAATTGAGATATTCCGGTTCCCATGTATCGCCCATTATTGCTCTTTCGGGTAAGGGAAATAGCGTAATATATACCGGCAGCTTTTCAAAGATATTGTTTCCCGGATTACGGATAGGCTGGATAGTAGCCGATAAAAGACTGATTGACTATCTGGAGAGTATTAAGCGAAGCAGGAATATACATACCTCTTCGATAGATCAGGCCGTTTTATATGAATACCTTCAAGCCGGTTATTTCGAAAGATATTTAAGGAGAGTCAGAAAGATTTATAGAGAAAAATATGAATTTGCTTTAAAGTGTGCCAGGGCCCATATACCATGTAAGAAGATATTGGGCGAAGGGGGGCTGCACATATTCGTTGAACTGGATGAGATACACGCAAGGGAATTATTGGAGAAATGCTATCATAAAGGCGTTATCTTTACGCCCGGGGATAGATTTTATACAGATGACAATGGAAAAAACGCCATACGTCTCGGGTTTTCGAGGGTTCAGAAAAAAGATATTGAGAAAGGGTTTGCAATTATTGGAGAGGTGATAGAAAATTGGAGGTCAATAAAAAAAAGAGAGTAGGGGTACTCATGGGAGGTATTTCTTTCGAAAGAGAAGTATCCCTGAACACCGGAAAGGAAATATTAGCCCATCTGGACAGACAGAAATATGACGTCGAGCAGATTATCATCAATAGGAAAACCGAACTCATCGAAAAAGTAAACGGAATGGACATTATATTCCTCGCACTTCATGGACGATTCGGAGAAGACGGGATCGTACAATCCATTCTTGAAACATTAGAGATTCCTTACACCGGCTGCGGCATTTTATCGAGTGCTGTTTGTATGGATAAGGATATGTCAAAAAAAATAATGAAAGCGGAAGGCATTAGCATACCTCATTGGATCATGGCAAAAAATAATTTTGAAATAGATGTTGACACCATAGAAAAAATAGGATACCCTGTTGTTGTTAAACCTAATGCTGGTGGTTCCAGTGTCGGAACTTATATTGTGAAGGGGAGAGAAGCGCTTCACGAAGCGATTGGGCAAGCACTGCAATTTGATGAAGAAGTTATGATTGAGCAATATATTGGTGGGGATGAGATTACTTGTTCCATACTAAACGGCAAGATGCTTCCCGTGCTTGCCATCAAACCGAATGCACCATTTTTTGACTATACCGCTAAGTATAGTGAAGGGGGTGCAGATGAATTTGTTGTGGCATTAAAAAAAGAGCTAGAAGAAAAAGTACAAGAGATTGCCCTAAAATGTTATCAGGCTTTAAAATGCAATGTTTATGCAAGAGTTGATTTGATCGTTAAAGAGGGGATTCCTTATGTACTTGAAGTCAATACGTTGCCCGGTATGACTAAAAACAGCCTGCTCCCTAAAAGTGCCCAAGCGGCAGGCATATCCTTTAGTCAGCTTTTGGATTTGATTATTCAATATTCATTAGAAAGACCGGTAAAAGCTCAAAGACATTGAGATTTTTGGATACCGATTTTAGCGATGAGGAGGTTCAATACTGTGAAAAAACTTGTTATTTATTACTCCTACGAAGGTAATACGCAATTTATTGCTGAAGCCATTGCCAATGAAATTGATGCGGATATATTGGCGTTAAAACCTAAAAATGAAATGAAAACGAAGGGTTTCATGAAATTTCTTTGGGGTGGAAAACAGGTTGTTTTCAGAGAAAAACCAACCTTAATCCCTCTTGATAAGAAACCTCAAGACTATGATATAATCTTTATCGGTACACCTATTTGGGCAGGAAAATATGCACCGCCTTTTAATACGTTTTTTTCTTCCTATCGATTAAAAGGAAAAAAAGTGGCCGTATTCTGTAGTTCGGCCGGAGGCAGTCCAAGGGCTTTTGACGACTTAAAAGAAGTATTAAAACATAACGAAATCATCGGTGAAAAAGGATTTATAAATCCGTTGCAGCATGATAAGGATGAGAACGAGCATCAAGCGAGAGAATGGGCCAAAAAAGTATTGCAGGATAATAAATGATGTACATTCCTGCATACTATTTAGCTAGGCCAACAGGTTACATTGAGACATTGAAAAGAGGGACTTCATGAAAAAAATTATTAATATATTATTATGTATTTTAATCACGATTAGTACCATTGGTTGTACTAGTCTAAACGTGTCCAAGGACTCATATATAAACGAACTATCCCATATCAGACTAACTGAAGAAGAACAAAATATCATAGATCTGGTAGGCGTTAAGAGTAATATTAGTATTTATGAATATACAATTGATGACACCTATAGGAGTCTTTCTATTTGGCTCGAAACATATAAAAATGGAGAGTTGCTGGACACAACGCCAGGGGTTCGCACATCTATGAGAGTAGATCCTGAGAATAAGTTAAAGACAGGCAAGATCGCAGTAGTCGTTGATACAACTTCAAATTATAAATGGAGAATTTCACATCAACATGCTAATGGTTCGTCAAGTCGTAATTTTACAACAGAAAATGACTTTGAAGCAAACAGAAATTTTTCTATAGGGGGCTTAAATGAACCTGTTGAAATTAAACCTGAAGTTGAAATTCTTTTAGACACGTTTTTGTTTGGTGGCGGAAATCCCCTGTATACGTATTATAATCAATATTATGTAGAAAACCCCGAGGCTTTAAAGGAGTACGATTATGTCTATTTACTAAAATGTCAATTTTCTAAGAAAGCTGTCGGCGAAGTAAATAATCAAAAGTGAACTATCGAAACATATAACCGGACCGTCAAAATCAATGGAGAATATCAGAATATGGGATGTACTATATTCTGATGACGTTAAAGAGAGAAGAACTTATAACATCAGTGAATAGAGAAAGTGTTATAAAAAATTATTTAACAGAATATATCCATCAAAATATATTACTCAAATCATACAAAACGAACATTACTCAAAGCCTTTCAGATAACTTATCCTTAAGTATTATTGCTCCCAACTATTATCCTAAAACTGACGGCATTAAATGTCACATAATCACCGGTGAAAAAGGATTTATAAATCCGTTGCAGCATGATAAAGATAAGAATGAGCATCAAGTGAGAAAATGGGCCAAGAAGTATTGCGGGGTAACAAATGATGTGCGCTCCTGCATACTATTTAGCCAGGACAAAAGGTTACATTAATACATTGAAAAGAGGGACTTTATGAAAAAAATTATTAGTATATTATCATGTGTTTTAATCACGATTAGTATCATTGGTTGTACTAGTCTAAGCGTGTCTAAGGATTCATATACAAACAAAATATACCATACCGAACTAACCGAAGAAGAACAAAATATCATAGATTTGATAGGTGTTGGAAGTGATATTAATATTTATGAATACGTAATTGACGACACCTACAAGAGTCTTTCTATTTGGCTCGAAACATATAAAAATGGTGAGTTACTATCAGACACAAAGTCAAGGGCTAGCATGTCCATTGGAGTAGATCCTGATAATAAGTTAAAGAAGGGCAAGATCGCAGTAATCGTCGATACAACTTCAAATTATCAATGGAGAATTTCACATCAACATGCGAATGGTTTGTCAAGTCATAGTTTTACAACAGAAAACGACTTTGAAACAAACAGCAAGTTTTCTGTAGGTAGCGGGGAGTTAAATGAACCTGTTGAAATTACATCTGAAACTGAAATTGTTTTAGAC